>JAZDHF010000241.1:0-31925 GCA_043806315.1 Planctomycetota bacterium
TGCCGCCGACAGCTTGGTTCTCGATGGGGGTAAGGGGGTTTTCTGCGCGTACCCTGCCCAACTTGTGCACAACGCATCACGGCCGACGCCCGCCCAGCCTCAGCCACGTCCAATCGGAGCGGTATGAATAATCCGGGCTAGCGTCGCTTGCCCCACGCGTGGGCGGCGATGACAAACCAGAGGCGCGAGTTGATCTGCTCTGGGGCGTCAAGATCCCCATGCGCGACGGTATCACGTTCAATGCAACGGTGTACAAGCCGGTGGACATGCAGGAACCGCTGCCGGTCATCTTCACCATGACCCCGTACATCGCCGACAATTACCACGACCGGGCCATGTACTTCTCCCGGCACGGGTATGTGTTCGCGCTGGTCGACGTGCGCGGGCGCGGTAACTCCGGCGGCGAGTTCAAGCCGTATGCCAACGATGTCCGCGACGGACATGACGCCGTCGAGTGGCTCGCCCAACAGTCGTGGTGCAACGGCAAGGTGGCGATGTGGGGCGGTTCCTACGCGGGCTTTAACCAGTGGGTCACGCTCAAGGAGAGCCCGCCCCATCTGATGACCATCGTTCCGGCGGCCTTTCTGTGCAAGGCCCCACACTTTCCGCGCGGAGCATCTCGAAGCGTTTGCGCATCTGCTTGACGAGCGGGAGGGCTGAGTCGAAGAAATTGGACATGACGATCCAGCTGTGGCCCGAGGCCGGGAAGTAGTAGACAAAGGCCTCGATGCCGGGGAAGCCGCCCATGTGCCCCACCCAATTCTTGCCGATCTGGAATCCATACCCGTACTTGGGAGAGTTGGGTTTGGGCGACCAGAGCACCTCCCGGGCACGCGCCCCCACGATCCGGTTGTCGCGCATCGCGAGGAGGAAGCGGTGCAGGTCGGAGGCCGTGCTCCAGCAACCGCCCGCTGAGGCGCCTTTGATCCCGTGCAGCGACAGGTTGTCCTTCAGCTTCCCCCCGTCCTCTTTGTCCTTGAAGTACCCGACGGCGAAGCCGCTGTGGGCCCGGTCGGTATCGTAGAAGCCGGTGCTCACCATCCCGCAGGGCTCGAAGATGACCCGTTGCACGAAATCGTAGTACGTCTCGCCCGAAACCTTCTCGATGATGGCACCTAGCAAAATGAAGCCAGTGTTGCTGTACTCGTGGCGGGTCCCAGGGTCGAAGGCAAGGCTGTCCGAGACGATCTGGCGGTAGTCCTCGATCGTGCGGATCCGATCCGCATACTGGTCCCACTTGTCCCAATACATTCCGAGGCCTGACGTGTGATCCAGAAGATGCCGGATGAGCACCTTGCGCCCGACCTCCGAAGAGACCCAGTCACTTCCCAGGTACTTGCCGATAGGGTCATCCAGGCTCAATCGCCCCTCCTCTTCAAGCTTGGCTAAGGCGACGGCCGTGAACATCTTGGAGGCGGAAGCCATGTTGAAACGCGTGGACGTCTCGCTCCGAGCCGAATCCTGCCGATTCGCCAGGCCGTAGGCCTGATGAAAGAGAACCTTCTCGTTCCGGGCGAAGAGCACCACGCCGCTGAAATCCTGCTTCTTGGCCGATGCAGGCAGGTATGTGGAGAGGAAGCGAACGATCTCAGCGTCAGCCTCGGCCGGGGGTATGTCCCTCTTCCGCGCGCAGCCTTCCGCGAGGAGCGGCACCAGGGTGAACGCCAAGCCGATAACCATGAAGCGCACCAGGCGCGGCCATGGCATGTCATTCTTGCGTGGCCGGTCCGCCTTGGGCACATATCGAGCGATTCCAGCAGTGAACAGGCATGTCATGTTCTTCATGACCTGTACGCTTCCCTTTCTTGTTTACAGACAAAGAAGCCACAGACAAGCGACATTGACCTGCCGCTAAGATCGGCACCTCTGCTCATCTCGGCAGCCCCCAGCGGCGTACGCGCACCTCGACGGTTTTGCCATGCGGACCGGAGCCCCGCAACACCTCTGCGCCCAACCTGATCTCCGAGCATCCACAGAGCGGACAGCGCTCGTATCGCCGTTCAGTTGCTGCGGCCGACCTTTTACCCGAAACAAGTATGTAGAACCCTTCATCGCCTTCTGCGACCGTGCGGATCACACCCTGAGAGTATATCGGCGTCCCCACGAAATTGAAACTGTCCATGATGTAGAGACCGCTCGTGCGAGATTCCCATCTCGCATGTACCATTCGCAGGATTCCTATCCTGCAAGGTCGCGGGAATGGATTCCCGCCTGATTAGGTGCGAGAATGGATTCTCGCACCAGCAGCGCACCAGCACCGTGAGCTGAGCCCATGAGCTTGCAGACAGGCGAACAACTGGGGCCGTATAAGATCATCGCCACCATCGGCGCGGGCGGGATGGGGGAGGTCTATCGGGCGCGCGATCCCCAAAGCGAGCCGCGTGGCTTCAGCCCGCGCGGACACAGTCAGTCCGATTACGCTCCGGCGTATTCCATCGCCAACTTCTGTGGCGGTATACTAAGCCAATGACTGATAGGAAATTTGATTCCGTGGGGGCGGCGGCGCGGGCCCGGGGGTGGGGGGTTTGGGGGGCGGGGGTCGCCTGGCGACTCATGTTGGCCCTCCATTGCGCTTATTCCCACCGGCGGTCAGACGCCTTTGGCCCATCTCGCGAAGTCATCCCGGCACGCCCGGAGTCCGTGGACCGTCCACGGGCAACATGGGCGCAGGATACCCCCTGATCCCGGCCGCTGCAATACCGAAATCGGCATGTTCCGCACGGATTCGTGGCTCCCAGGGCAGCTCGGGCCGGCCCTTGACGCGCGACGAACTCTTCGCGTTCAAGAGCGGCACGGCCGCGTCGCCCGATGGGCGCGTTGCAACGTGCGCATGATGACCGGCTTTCCATAGAACCCCAAGCGTCCGCTCCAGGGCGCGACGGCGATCGCGGTGCATCCCGTTTGGAGTGGCGAAAGTGCCTACGGGATGTCATTCTGAGCGCAGCGAAGAATCTTCTTACGCGTCCAGACGCTTCGCTCCGCTCAGAATGACACGAAACGATTACTACGAAGCCCGCAGTGATCGCCGGCCATGGGGTGTCGAAGCGAGCGCCGGCCACGTTCTTTGGGTGACCGCTGCCCTGGAGGATCGGCCGGGACCGGTGGGAGCTTGGAACGTGGCTGGACGCGTAACGCGAACATCGAATCACCGGGCCGCGGCGATCCTCGCCTGTCGGATGACGCTGGGAGGTTTCCTCGGCGGCTGCGGCGGGGACGCGCGGGTGGAGCTGGCCGCCGCCGATTCCATGGAAACGCTCGGGGCGAGCATGGCCCGGACGCTGGCCGAGTACCACGCCGATCTCGCACGGGTCGATGACGAACGCCAACGGGCCGTTATCCAGGCCTTCACCGACCGGGTTCGCGCCGACATCTCCGATGAAACCGCGACTGACGCCCACGCCGAGGCGTTCCAGACGGCGTTGGAGAGACTCGACGCCGATCGGCGGGCGGCCTGGAAACGCTACACGGCCTCGTCGGACAACGTGGCCACGTTGCGCGAGATCGCTCAGGACCTCCGCCGCTTGGCCCTCAACTCCATGTCGTTGGACGACGAGGTGCGGCGCTATTTCGGCGAAGTGATGCAACGCCGCAAAGAGGCGAAGGAACAAGTATCGGGAAAGGGAATCACCAATGGCCAACAACGCTGACCTGTTACACGCCCTGCTCGCGCGGTTGGAAGAGAGCCTTCCCAAGGCCACGCGGAAGGACGCCATCGACGCGATCCTGGCGGGTGAGCCGCGCACGACGGCGGTCCGGTCGCTGCGCGATCATGAAGTCGTGCAACAGTTCCGGCGGGAGCTGTCGGACGGGCTGATCCGCGTGGACACGGCCAATAAGCTGCTGGGCTTGATCCACACGGTCGTCGAAGCGGCGATGAAATGACCTTGGCCTCGTTCTGGGAGATCGGTGGGACGTTCCTCACGGTGCTGACGCCGCTCGTCGCCGTGCCACTGACTGTCATCACGTTCTATCTTCGGTCGATCCGCGACCATCAGATGTCGTGGCATACGGAATGCGTGCGACGGTTCGAGACCGTGGAGGCCTCCGCGGCGGAACTGCGCCGGACGGTCGGTGAATTCGAGCGCGACTACGCCACGAAGGAAGAGTGGCTGCGGGAGTGCATGCACGCCCGACGGAAGCTCGAACAGTTGGGCGAAACGGTCGTCCGCCTGGAGGCGACGATCGCGGGCGTCGTTCCGCACGTGCGGAGCGAAGTTACGGGCAAGGACGGCGAATAATGGCCAACGGTCGAGACGCGAAAGAGATCAAGCGCATCCGCAACGAGCTGCTGGTAGCGCTCAAGGTGGTCTATCCCGCGGCGCTGCAGGCGGATCAACTGCTCCGCAGCCTGCTGGTGCTGTTTCCCACGCTGGAGTTCGAGCACGTCAAGCGCGATCTGTGTTATCTCACCGAGAAACGCTACATCGAGCGGGTGGCCGCCGACAGTGAGAGTGACGCGAGCCTGACACCGTGGCGACGGCGGTGGTTTCGCTTGACGGCCACGGGCATGGAACTGGCCGACCAGTGCATCCGTGATCCGGCGCTGGACGAAACATGAGCCAGTGTCTGTCCGACTCAGAGTCTGTTGCTGACGCCTCGCCGGTGGATTCACCTCCCGGCGGGGAGCCATTGCCGATTGGCGATTGCCAATTGCCGATTGAGGACCGCAAACGCCGGAACGCCGAAAAGCCGAAACGCCGAAAGCGGACGGCGGATGGTTCACGTGTGGCGACGAAGGATGATTGGGAGGGTAAGGTCCGCGCCCATCGTTGCCGTCAGGCGTCGGTGGCGTCCATTCTCAATCGGACGTTCGGTCGATTCGCCAAGAGTAACCCCGAGCTTTGGGAGCGGCGAGCGTATCTGATGCTGGTGGGGCTGATGTACGAACGGCTGGCGGTCAATGAAAAGGAGATTTCGACCGACGAACTCACGGCCTTGTCCAAGGCCCTGGCGGAACAGCGCCGGGCCGAGGCCCAGGCGCGCGATCGTCGTTGGGTGGAAACCGATCAGGCCGAGAACCGCGACGGCGAGCTGCCCCAAGATTTCGCCGACATCGTGCGACAAGTCTATGGCACGAACTTCCAACCGCCGACGTGATTGACGATTGCCAATTGCCAATTCCCAATTATCGAATGTCGAATGGGCGGGAGGGAACTACGAGTTACGAGTTACGAATTACCAAAAAAAGGCAATGCTACGGCCGGCCGGAAGGCTGAGCGCAACAATACTGCGGTTGTGCGACGCGATTGAGAGCGAGCGCACTGCACACAGAGCAGTGGCACACATCGGAACCGTCGGTGCCACCCGGCCGGGGCACCAAATCCTTAGCACGGGCACGCCCTGGATCCCAGAGACTTGTACCAAACCCGCTTCGGCTGGCCATCGCAACGACAATCGTAGCGGAAGCAGTCGGCATATCGGTCGATGTTCTGTACGAGCCCGCGGACTACCGCCGGAGTGAACGGTACCGTCGTCGCTGATCCATAGTGGCTCAGCCAGTTTGCCATTGAAGTGGTAAGCGGAATCGCCGCTGCGTCAACCTTCTGCTGCGGAGAGAGAATAAGCGAGCCGGCTGCGTCTTGGAGCGTGGTGGCCGCGCTGATCGCCGCAATGCAATCAGAGGGAAGGCGATTGTTCTCGCGGATTGCGAAGTCCAAGGGGACCGGAATGGAGACCTTTCGGATGATCAACTGCAAGGTAAACTCAAGATACTGCCTGGTGAGTCGTTCGGCTTCGCCGACGCGCCCGTGCCTCAGGTGCTCTTCGATCATCGCATTGAGTCGGTCAGCACTCAATGCTGGCGCATCGACCCGTCCAACGGGGGCGGTGCTCGACAGGCGAGTGTGGACCCAGCCATCCAGGCCGTTGAGCACGTCGAAGTGCTTCTCCAAGAGGCCATCGTGGCTCAGAATGATCACCTGGGGACCATCAGGATTGGCCGGATAGGCGACCTTCGTGCGTATCGCGTCCAGAAGGAAGTACTGGTGCCCACCATCGAAGCTGGAGGTCACATCGTCCAAGATGACGAAGCGTGCGTTTGGCTTGGTGGTCATCACAGAACTCAAGAACACGGAAATGGCGAAGGCGTTTCGATAGCTCTCCGAAAGTAGCGCCGCAGCCCCAAGATCTTGAAGCCCATAGAACTCTGACAACCGCAACTCAAGGGCTTCATCGGTCTCGGAACGTGAAAGGGCGGGTTTCACGTCGACAACACGCGTGATGTCCGCGAACAGCACCTCGCACTGAGAGCGAATCTGGTTCGTCCGGTGCTCTGCAAGCGCGGTGTCGAGCGTAGCAAACTGGCGTGCAGCCTCAGAAGCGAACCGTTTCCAGTTGGCTCGCTTGCGGAGTTTATGATCGACCGTCTGGTAGTCCTTCCTCGCCGCGGCTCGGTCGGCAACGGCTTGTCGTAGGTGCTCCGCGTGCTGGATTTGCTCCGTGAGCGCAACCAATGACGGCGGCAACTTTGCTTCTAGTTCGCCGCGCCGCGTGTCCTTTGTTTGGCGATTCGTCGCCCGAGTGGCGTCCAGCCGCTGCAAAGCCGCCCAATCGGCCTTAAGGGCGTCGAGTGCGATCGTTCCGCTATCGCATTGCCGTTCAAGCGCGCTGTACCGCCGCTCCTCGATAGGTACCGCCATTAGAGGGGCTTCCTCGAGCCGCTTCAATCGTTGTCCAAACGTAGCGACCACCCATTTCTGCTTCACCTCGCCGATGACGACATCCACCTCTCGGAACTGATCGAGATGGCGGGTGACAATATGCTTGATCGGCTCGTCCTTGATCGTGCCGCAAACAGGACACTCTCTCGTATCGGCTCTTTCAGGATCACTGACGACAGGCAGCACGCTCTCAAAGAGCTTCTTGAAAAGCGTCCCTTGCGTTAATTGAATGAGTCTGTCCCGCTTCTCGATCAAGCGGGACAGGACTGAATATTGACTTGGCTCATCATCCTCCGCAGCAGCGGCCAAGCCATCGAGCAAAACGAGCGCCGCTTTGACCTCTGCGAGTTCCTTCTGCTCCGGGCCGCCCTCCGCGTTCTCAATCGCCTTGCGTAGCCCCGCGAAGTCCACGTCTTTCATCGCTTCAACGGCGATAAGAGGCCCGATGGTGGGCTGGGACCTCAAATGAGCCAACGTCTCCGTTGCGATGGCGGTTTCATCAGGCGGCATCGTCGGATCGCGTCCGAATAGGCCCCGATATGCGGTGAGAATCGCTGTGTTTGCAGACTTGCCTTTTCGCTCGATTTCCTGCTTCTGCGCTTGAAGATCAGTCACCGCCAGGTCCCGGTCGACGTTGGTCGGATTAGAAAGCACTTCGAGGATCTGGCGGGTCTCTGAGACTCGATCAAGCCCGAGCAGCCCGGCGAACGAGCGTCCCCGCTTCAATGGAGCATCTTCGACGAACCGTTGGAACGTTCGATAATCCAGCAGCACGAGCTCTTCGTTTAGTGACGCGAGCAGCTTCGCAGGGTCCGGATGGGTCGGACTTGCTACTGCGCGTTGACCGTTCGCCTGTCGCGTCACGATGACGTCGATCTCGGCTTGGCCATCGTCCGGCAGAAATGTGAGTGTGATTGTCGCCCGTGCCTGCGAGTGGAACCGATTCACGTAGTAATCGTTCCCATGTTCATCCTGATGTAGGTCGTCAAGCCTCCGCACCGACCCGGTGATGGCGTATTGCACGGCCTCCATGAGCGAGCTCTTACCGGCACCACTATGGCCGAATACCGAATTGACGCAATCGGGCTTGAGGCGGAGTTGAAGCGGATTGCCCTCGTTGTTGATACCCCGAAAGCCCTCGACTGAGATTGTCTTGAGGAAGTAGCGACTCATTCGATTGCCTCGGATGTCGGTGTCGGCGCGTCAAGAGAATCGGCCACTCGGGCGTGGAAGCGAGTCCGCTTCGTTGTTCGTTGCTGTCCTTCAGGCAAGGGTGTCAAAGCGACCACCCCCTCGCGTAGAAGTGTCGCGAACGTTGAATTGACGGTAGCCATATGTTGCCAGAACCGATCGATATTTGCCTCGACCGTCTGCGCGGGATCGGGCACGAAGCCGGCCTGTCGAGGCACGGGGGTGGGGATTCGGCTCATAGCGGAGAGTGTACCGCCACGGGAAAGTCGGCGGTACCGGCGTCGAGCTGGCGCTTGGGGTTCTGGTCGAGGCTCACGCAGTCGGAATACGTGCGGAAGCATAAGGTGGGGTGGCTGGCGGGGCAAGGGCGGGGTGGAAGGTTGCAGGGTTCAAGGGTTCAAGGATTCAAGGTTGAAGGGTGTGAAGGGGGCGAGGGTTTCGCGCGCCGGGGCGAGAGGAAAAAAGAGGCCGTATTCGGGGACTGAAGTCCCCGGCAGCCAACGTGCGCCCTACGGGCGAGAAAGGGGCGCAGAGTTCAAAGGTTCCAGGGTTCAAGAGTTCCAGGGTTCAAGGGTAAGAAGGGGGCGAGGGGATTTCAGATTTGAGATTTCAGAACGGGTCCGCTTGTTGATCCGCCTGCGGCGGACGGCGCTGATTGTCCGCTCCCTGACGGTCGCGGTTCTGATCGGCGCGGCTCGGACGGTCCGGTCGCTTGCGCTCTCCGCGGTAATTGCAGTCGGGGCAGGAAGGCACTGCTCGCAGAGCAGTGGCACACGGCTCTGATTGCGATTGTCGATTTGCGGCGCGAGAGTCCGTCGCGTCACAACCGCGTAACGGCGCGATCGTCTGTCGACTGTTCTCCGAAACGCGCGGCGCAGAGCGATAGACTGCAAGCCGCGCCGCAGGGTATGATTCCTGGGAGTGAGTTCGCGCGGATCGGCGTGAGGCCAGTCGTGCGAAGCGGTCGGCGGAGGCGGTGGATGCTGCGGGCGACGTTGGTTCTGATTGTCTTGGCGCTGCTGAGCGCGGGGGGGTATCTCGGGTTTCGGACCTGGGCCGACCGCAAGCCGCCGATCACCTATAAGAGCGCCCCGGCGGCACGCGGGACGTTGGTCTCCACGGTCACGGCGACAGGGAACCTTGCGCCGTTGGTCAAGGTTCTTGTCGGGTCGCAGGTGAGCGGCACGGTCACGCGCTGGTACGCGGACTTCAACCAGCGTGTCGAGCAGGGCTTCGTGCTCGCGGAGTTGGACAAGGACCGCTTCAAGGCAACGGTCGATCAACGCCAAGCCGCGGCGAAGGCGGCGAAGGCGCGGGTCGAGGAGTCCCGCGCCGCGCTCGCTGATACCACCCTCAAGCGCCAACACGCCGAGGTCAACTTCGGACAGAACGCGGCGACGGAACTCGAGCTCGCCGAGACGCGGGTGGCCGAGCAGCAGGCGGAGGCGTCCCTCCATGCGGCCGAGGCGGAGGTCGAGCGAGCGGAGGCCGAGGCGCGCCTCGCCGCGGTCGATCTGGACCGTACGGTCATCCGGTCTCCCATCAGCGGCGTGGTGATCTCCCGCAATGTGGACGCCGGACAGACGGTGGCGGCATCGTTCACCTCGCCGATCCTCTTCACCATCGCCAACGATCTGACCAAGATGCAAGTCAATGCCGCGGTGAGTGAGACGGATATCGGTAAGATCGGCGAAGGGGGCGGGGCCGACTTCCGCGTGGACGCCTATCCGGAGCGGCGCTTTCACGGCGTGGTCTCGCAGGTGCGCTTCGCCGAGACCATCGTCGATAACGTGGTGACGTACATCACGCTCATCGACGTGGACAACCCGGACCTCGCGTTGCGTCCGGGCATGACGGCGACGGTTTCGTTCGAGGTGGCACGGGCGGACAACGCCCTGATCGTGCCGAACGCGGCGATGCGTTTCAACCCGGTCGCGGGGCCGGCGGACAGCGACTTCAGGCGCCCGGGGAAGGCTCGGAAGATGCAGCCGCGGGTTTTCAAACTCGACGCCGGGCGGCTCGTCGAGGTGCCCATCGAGCCTGGACTGACCGACGGGTCGTTTACCGAGGTCCGCTCGGGCGAACTGCAGGAGAAGGATGCGGTGGTCATTGAACAGAGCGGCGGACCGCGTCCTACTCCCGGCGTTGTCCCACGAACTCCGAGGTCCGGCGGATGAGCGACGAACTGATCGACATCCGCGAGGCGTGGAAGATCTATCAGGTCGGCGAGGTGCAGGTGCCGGCGGTCCGCGGCGTCTCCCTACGCGTCGAGCACGGCGAGTTCGTGGCCATCACCGGACCGAGCGGCTCGGGCAAGTCGACGTTCATGCACCTGCTGGGGTGTCTGGACCGGCTTTCGTCGGGGACGTATCGCTTCGAGGGCCAGCCGATCCAGGAGCTTTCGCGCTTGCAACTGGCGCGGCTGCGCAATCGGCGGATCGGGTTCGTGTTCCAGAGCTTCAATCTGCTGGCCCGGACGACGATCGTGGAAAACGTCGCGTTGCCGCTCATCTACCAGGGTGTCGGGAGGTCCGAGCGAAGGCGTCGTTCGTCGGAACTGCTCGATCGCATCGGCCTGGGCGACCGATTGCGGCACCACACCAACCAGCTTTCCGGCGGGCAGCAGCAGCGTGTGGCGATCGCGCGAGCGTTGGTCACCCGTCCGGCCATGCTCCTCGCCGACGAACCGACGGGCAACCTCGACACCAAGACCAGCCAGGAGATCATGACGTTGCTCCAACAGTTGAATGGCGATGAGGGCGTCACAGTCATTCTGGTGACACACGAGCCGGAGATCGCCGCCTTCGCCCGTCGGCACGTCAGTTTCCGCGACGGGCTGATCGAACAGGACGTTCCGCGGGCCACGGCGGCGTGAAGCATGAATCCGCTGACCATCCTTTCCGAAGCGTTTCGCAGCCTGGGCAAGAACAAGGTGCGCACGGCCCTTTCCGTGCTGGGCATCGTCATCGGCATCGCCGCGGTGATCACTATGGTCGCCGTGGGTGAGGGGGCTAAGCGCCGCGTGGAACGGGAGATCGCGTCGCTCGGGGACGACTGGATCATGGTCGCGTACTGGGGGGTGCAGCGCGGGGGCACCCGCCGCCAGCAGGGCATGCCGCCGCACCTGACCCGCGACGACGCCGATGCGATCGAGCGGGAATGTTCAGCGGTCCGAGCGGCGACGCCGGTGAACCGAATCAGCTTCCAGGTCGTGTCGGGCTTCGGGAACTATCAGACGGGGGTCGCGGGCACCCGCCCCGCCTACTTCGACATTCGCCGTTGGACGACGACGGAGGGGCGGGAATTCAACGCCGACGACATGCGCATGCTGGGCAAGGTGTGCTGCATGGGGACGACGGTGGCCCGTGAACTGTTCGGGGCGGTCAACCCCGTCGGGCAGACGGTGCGCATCAACCGCGTGGCGTTCGATGTCGTCGGGCTTCTGGAATCCAAGGGCGTAGGGAGCGACGGGCGGGACAACGACGATGTCATCTTGGTGCCCTTCACCTCGTTCGAGCGTTACCTAGCGGGTCGAGAGACCTCCGGCACGCTGATGGCCGCGGCCAAGCACGGCGAGGACCCCGCCTTCGCCAAGCAACAACTCCGCGACCTGCTCCGCCAGCGGCACCGTCTGTCGGACGAAGACGACGACGATTTTCGGATTTTCGACCGCTCGCTGACCATGCAGGCCAACGCGGAGGCGACGCGGACCTTCAACACGCTGCTCACGACGATCGCGTCGATTTCGCTGCTGGTCGGGGGCGTGGGGATCATGAACATCATGCTGGTTTCGGTGACGGAGCGGACGCGGGAGATCGGGCTGCGGATGGCCATCGGCGCCGGCGGCTATCAAATCCTGGAACAGTTTCTGTGCGAGGCCATTGTGCTGTGCGGGTTCGGCGGATTGTTCGGCTTCGGCGGCGGGTGGGGCGTGTCGAAGTTCGTTTCCTGGAATTACGGCTGGGACACGATCGTCTCCTACTGGATGGCCGGTCTGGCCATCGCCTTCGCCACCGCGGTCGGACTGTTCTTCGGCTTCTACCCTGCGTGGCGGGCGAGCCAGCTCGATCCGATCGACGCCCTGCGGTATGAGTAGGCGCCGAAGCATCCGCGGCGTCGTTGCGAGGTCAGTCAGTAAAGAAGTGCGGGCGCAGGTCTGCGTCGGCGATGTACATCAAAGCCTGTTGATAGATCGCGTGCAACGTCCCGCGACGCAATTCGCTGTGCAGAGGGATGTGTAACGTCTGCTTGTGACCGTTCTCGGCGAGACGACGCAGCTTGACATGACTGCCGCGCTGCGAAATCACTTGAAACCCAAAACGTGCAAGGATGGGGACGATTTCCTCGCCGCTTAGACTACGCAGCTTACCCGGCACGGGAGAGCGGCTCCAGTTCGATGGTCACCAAGATCGACGGGTCGGGCACGAGACCATAGTCGGCGGGGTCCTCCCCATCCAAAGCCAGGGCGATGACTTCCTGAAGGTTGCTCATGGCCTCGTCAAGAGTGTCGCCCTGCGTCACCGCGTGCACGTCCGGGCATTCGACCACGTACCCGCCATCCTCAGGGTAGATGAACGCTTTGATGCTGCGTTTCATGGACTGACTCCCGCCCCGTTCGCCGCTGGATTCTCTGTCACCAGGATACCGCCAAGAGGATACCGCAAAGGGCCGGCGAAAGTCAAAGAATACTGCGAGGCTGCCGGGCGGTCACGCCGACGCTCCGTTGGGTTCCGCCCAAGGTGGCCCGTCGCTTCCGCTCCGGGTTCGGATTAGAATGACGCCTACGGTCAGAACCTTGGAGTCTGAGAATGCGAACCTCGCTCAT
Source organism: Planctomycetota bacterium (assembly GCA_043806315.1). Classification (GTDB taxonomy): domain Bacteria; phylum Planctomycetota; class Phycisphaerae; order UBA1845; family UBA1845; genus SBAX01. The sequence continues at coordinate 12,676 of JAZDHF010000241.1, forward strand.
TGCCGGCAACTGGAAGATGCACAAGACGCTCGCGGAAGCTCGCGAACTGGTGGCGTCCATTCGTGACGGGCTAACTACGATAACGGGCGTCGATGTTCTGATCTGTCCGCCGTATCCGCTTCTGTTCCCCATGGCCAAGGCGGTCGCGGGCACGCCGATCATGCTCGGCGCCCAGGACGCTCACGAAGCGACGCACGGGGCGTTCACCGGCGAAGTCAGCGTGCCGATGCTTGCGGACACCGGCTGCACGCACGTCATCATCGGCCACAGCGAGCGACGGCACATTTACAAGGAGGACGGAGCGCTGCTGGCCAAGAAGGTCCGGGCCGTCGTCGGCGGCGGGCTGCACGTCATCTACTGCGTCGGTGAGACGCTCGACGAACGCGAGTCGGGGCGTACCCAGGCCGTGGTTGAGGGGCAATTGACGGACGCCATCAAACCCGATGTTCCGGCCGAGCGCCTCATCATCGCTTACGAACCGGTCTGGGCCATCGGTACGGGTCGGACGGCGACCCCCGCCCAAGCCCAGGAGGTCCACGCCTTCATCCGCGCCCGCCTGGCCGTGGTCTACGGGCGATCCACCGCCGATATCATTCGTATTCTGTACGGCGGGAGCGTAAAGCCCGACAATGCTGCGGGGCTGCTTTCCCAGCCTGACATCGACGGGGCCTTGGTCGGGGGGGCCTGTTTGGTCTCCGCCGACTTTTTGGCTATCATATCCGCCGCCGCGGCTGTTGCCGCCCGACGATGACCCGGGCCGTCCCCGACGGCCCGCCGGTCCTGAGCCTCTAGAGAGACGTAGAAATGAGCATTCTAGCTGAAATGACCTGGCCGCAATGGCTGCTGGGCACCCTTGTGGTCGTCATTTGTTTTCTCCTGATGTTGGTGATTTTGCTGCAAAAGGGCCGAGGGGGCGGCTTCTCCGGCGCTTTCGGCGGCGCGGGCGGGACCAGTGCCTTCGGGGCCAAGACCGGCGACGTGTTTACCTGGATCACGGTGGTGGTGGCCGGCGTGTTCGTGGTGCTGACGATCTGGAGCAACTTCGTTTTCGATGAATCGCTTAAGCCGAAGCTCGAAACCAAGGCCGTCGCCGAACCCACGATGCTCGACTTCCCGTTGGAGGGCGACATGGAGGGGGTCAAGCCGGGGCAACCGATCAAGATGCAACTCGGCGTTACCGATCCCGTGACCGGTGAGAAGAAAAACGTCCTCATCCCGGTCAACCCTCCGACTCCGCCGGGCGGGGCGCCGCCGGCGGGGCAACCGTATGACGTGAACTCCAAACCGGCGGGGGATGCTCAACCCGTCGCCCCGAGCGGCGCTGAGCCGACTCCGCCGCCCGAGCCGACGCCGCCCGAGGGCGAAAAGAAAGACGAAAGCGAAAACCGTCCCAACCCATGATTCTCTCGATGACGGGTTACGGGGCGGCGCAGCACACGGAAAACGGCGTCTGCCACGCCCTTGAAGTCCGCAGCGTCAACAACCGGTATCTGAAGCTGTCGATCAAGCTGCCCGAGCACTTGCAGTTCGCGGAGAGCGACATCGACAGATTATTGCGGCATCGACTGGCCCGCGGGACGGTGAGCTACACCGTGCGGGTCCGCGGCGACGCCTCCACGCTCAAGCCGGTGGATCTAACGGCGTTGCAACGCTACGTGGATGTGCTGTCGGAGGTTCGACTTCCGCCGGGCGTTCAGCCGGTGATTGACCTGGCGACGGTGGCGTTGCTTCCCGGCGTCAGTGAACCGCCGGACTTGGACGATGACGCGAAGCGAAGCCGCGTGACCATGCTGACGGAGCTGACCAACCGCGGGCTCGACGCATTGATGGACATGCGCCGCGAGGAGGGCCGGAGCCTCCACGACGATCTGCTCGGCTGTTGTGAGGCCATCCGCAAGCATCTGGCGTCGATCGCCTCTCGGGCCCCGGGGGTCATCGACGAGTACCGCGAGCGGCTGCGCTGCCGGGTGGCGAGCTTGATGCAGGGGGGCGGGTTTCAGCTTGAGGCCGACGGACTACTGCGTGAGGTCGCGGTCTTTGCCGAACGCTGCGACATCAGTGAGGAAATCACCCGCATGGGCTCACACCTGGACCAGTTCGTCGAGGTCTGCGACCGGGAGGAGCAGGTGGGTCGGACGCTGGACTTTTTGGCCCAGGAACTGCTGCGGGAGGCCAATACGATCGGCTCGAAAAGCAACGACGCGTCCATCGCCCGCAGCGTGGTCGAGATCAAGGGCCTGATCGACCGGCTGAAAGAACAGGTCCAGAATGTCGAATGAAGATTGTCGAATGGCGAATGAAGAATACAGAACGATTGTTAATTCGAGCCATTATTGTCACCCTGAGCGCTTATTGTCACCCTGAGCGCAGCGAAGGGTCTGGTCGTGCGGACGAAGATCCTTCGCTTCGCTCAGGATGACAGGGTGGTTCGCTCAGGATGACAGGGTGGAGTGATCGCCGGTGCCCAACCGAGGTTGTCTGATTGTCATTAGCGGCCCATCCGGGGCGGGCAAGACCTCGATCTGCAAGGCCCTTTTGGAGCAGGTGCCGGGGACGGTGTGGAGCGTTTCGGTGACCACCCGCCCGCCACGACCGGGCGAGGTGAACGGACACAGCTACCAGTTTGTAAGCAAGGAGGAGTTCGAGGCGAAGCAGGCGGCGGGCGAGTTGTTGGAGAGCGCCGAGTACATCGGCCACCGCTACGGTACGCCGCGACGACCTGTCGAGGAAGCACTCGCGGCCGGACGCAACGTGGTGATGGAGATTGACGTGCAGGGTGGGATGCAGGTGGCGAAGAAGATGCCCGAATCGGTCCGCATTTTCGTTTTGCCGCCGAATATGGATTCCTTGCGAGCGCGGCTGGAGGGTCGTCGGACGGAGGCCGCTGCGCAGTTGGCGAGACGACTGACCGAGGCCGACGGCGAGATCGCCATCGCCCGCGACAGCGGCTGCTACGACCATTTTGTGGTCAACGACGTACTGGAAACGACGGTGGAACAGGTGAGGCGGATTATCGAAGAGGAGCACACGAAGGCATGATCGAAGCACTGCGGCACGACGATTTAATGGACAAGGTCGGCGGACGGTTCAAGTTGACGGCCCTCATTCAGCGCCGCTGGCTGCAACTGCTCCAAGGGGCGAGGCCGATGGTCGACCCCAAGGGACTCACCGAGATGGAGGTCGTCATTAAGGAAATCCTCGAAGGCAAGATCGACTTCGAGATCGTTCCGGAAGCGTCCGAGGATGACGAGTAGGCCCGACATTGTTTGGGCGGCATGGCCAAGCGAAGCGCCGCCATGCCCTCGTCGGTCGGCATTTTTGACGAGACTCCACGCTGTATGACCTCTCCCGAATCCGACTTGTCCGGCTATGAAGTCCTCGTCTGCGTTTGCGGGGGGATCGCGGCCTACAAGGTTTGCGAGGTCGTCTCCAAGCTCGTGCAGCGCGGGTGCGGCGTGACCGTGGCCGTGACCCGATCGGCAAGGAAGTTCGTCGGTCCCACGACTTTGCAGGCCCTGACCGGCCGCCGCGTGCTCACGAGCTTGTGGTCGGCCGCCGACCCCGACGACGTACAGCACATCGCCCTGACGGGCGCGGCCGACCTGGTGCTGATCGCCCCCGCGACGGCCAACATCATCGGGAAAGTCGCCTGCGGCATCGCCGACGACGTGGTGACGACCCTTGTCATCAGTGCGGCCTCACCGGTGGTCCTCGCCCCGGCCATGAATGATCGCATGTGGGCCAATCCCATCGTCCAGCAGAACGTCGCCGCGCTCAAACAACACGCCTATACCCTTGTTGGCCCCGGCGAAGGCCGGCTCGCCTGTCGCTCCATCGGCCCAGGCCGAATGGCCGAACCCGGCGAAATCCTCGAAACCGTCGTCGCCAAGCTGAAGTCCCAACCGCCGAAGAAGACGTAGGTCGGCTGGTGCGAGAATCTCTTCTCGCACCCACCTTCGCGGGAATCCCTTCCCGTCTCCATTCGACAATCAACACTTGTCCTGAGCCTCGAAGGAATCGACAATCGTGAACTGGCTGCGCGCTCCCATCGCGCCGGGAATCCGTCAGTCGGGACTCTTCTCGCTCGGGGTCGCGGTGGGTCTGTCGGCAGCGGGGGGTTCGTCGGTCTTCGCAGCCTTGCCGGCGGGTTCGCGCGGTTTCGAGCCTTTCATGGAGCGTTGGATGTTGGAGAAATAGGCCCTGACCGCCTTGTGGTACTGCCGAGGGATGCGGTCGCGGTTGATGCGGTCGCTGGCCTCGCGCTCCGCCGCGGAGACGACTTCCACCAGATTCGTCTTCGTCTCGCCCTTGACCTGCTCCCCGTCTACCAAGAACTGTCCGACGATCGCCCCTTTGCCGGTGTGGACCTTGCCGCGCTGGGTCTTGAAGTCCACGTCGGTCTGTTCCATCTTCGCCTGCCCGCCTCGGCCGATGCCCATCCGGCCCATGCCGGACCCTTGACCACATTTTTCGCAGGGCTGACCGCCCCGCATTCCCGTGCCCCCTCACCCAGGGCACGGCTTGTCGAGGTTGTCTTTCGCGTCCTGGAGTGCCGAGGCCGTGGCATCGAGTTGGTTCATTTCCTGTTCGAGCTGCTCCAACTCGCTGAGTTGTTGCTCGGCCTGTGTGAGACCGGCGATCGCCTCGCTCGTCTGCCCGGCCTGATTGCCGGAGGCGCCCTGCTTCATCGCCTTCGCCAGTTTCTTGGCAGTCGCCCCGGCCTGCTGCCGTTGCTGAAGCTGCTTCGCCAACTTTTCGATCTGCTGTTGACTTAACCCCTTCTCCTCAAGCTGTTTCTTGAGTTGATCGAGGTCGGCCTTGCTGAGCTTCTCCAACATGCGTTCGACGTCTTCCTTCTTGATGCCGGCCTGCTCGAGTTTCTGGGCTAACTGCTCATCCTTGGCCAACTGCTCAAGCTGCTTGGCGATGTTCTCCAACTGTTTGCTCAACTTCGCGACCGTCTCCTTGTCCTCCTCGGACTTGAGGGTCGCGAGTTGTTCGCGCAGGGCTTGAACCTCCTCCTTGGCCGCCTTGAAGTCGCCCTTGCTCAGCGCTTGGTTGAGCTTCTGCGTCTGCGCTTCGGCGGAGTCAGGAGACTTAAGACCACGGAGCAGCTTTCGCATCTCCGGCACGGCCTCGTACTTCTCACTGGCGAGCTTCTGCTTGACGGCGTCTTCGAGCTTGTCGATCTTTTTGACGGCCTCATGACGGATGTCGGCGGGACGTTCCAACTTTCCGCCGCTGAGCTTTTCCAAACCGTCGAGGTCGTCCTTGAACTCCGCTAAGGCCGGCGTGCTCTCGGTCATCTGTCGGAGGGGGTCGAGCTGGCGTTTGACGGCGACGTGGGTTTGTTCCCGCTCGACGGACTGCTTGGTGGAGGCCTTGGCCTCGGTCGATTTCAACAGCCCGGTGGGGACCAAGAACACGATCCCCGTCAAGACCAGCGCCCCGACGGCGAGACCGAAAGGCCGCGGGAGCGTCAGACGAATATGACTGCGAACGGAGATCGAGGCGCTGATCCGCTCCGCATCGGCTACGACCGCGTGGGCGAAGGGATCGTCCAGGTCCACGCAGTATCGCCCGCTGCTGATGCGCTCGCGCAGACCGGCGGCCTCATCCAACCTGGCCGCCGCCAAGGCCGCGTCCTCGCGGCGGATCATCGTCCGAATCACCGACCCGATCACCGCCGCCGCGACGAACCCGGTCGCCATCCAAAAAACGGATATCGGCAACTCATAGAGCCGCTGAATCAGGACGGCGACGGCGAACGTAACCCCCGCGATCGCTCCACACAGACAGAAATCGTGAAGCCAGCGGTCGAACCACAAGCGGTGCTGGGCGGCACGGATTTGTCGTTCGAGTTGCGTCATGGCCGTATCCGTGCGGTAGGCCCATCGGGCGGATGGATCGCTTCCCAATCCATAATCCATACTAGCCTTCGGACGAACCGATAACAACCTTCACCGAGGGCTTTGACGCGTAAAAAACCGTTCGTGCCGTAGGCACGGCGCGAGACGGAGGGCGACCAAGCCGGGAGCACGACGCCAGCGATTTATCGCTGGGGATACAAGTCGAAGAACGGTCCGAGTCCCGGAGGGACGGCTGAGCCATTCAGTCGTCCCTCCGGGACTCGGGATCTAAAACGGCTCGCTTTCCCAGCGTTGAAACGCTGGGCTATTGTCACGCGTCCCTAACGGGACGGCCCAAAGATGTAGGTAAACTTGAGGCACCGGTGACGGTTCATTCCCCAGTGAAGGCGTTCTGCCAGACGACCAAGTCCCGCAGGTCCACGTCGTCATCCATGTCAACGTCGAAGAACCGCCACCCGGCCAATTGCGGATCGACGGACGGGCCGAGCAGATAGTCCACAAACACCGCGAAGTCCGCCCGGTCCACGTCGCCGTCGCCGTCGGCATCGCCCGCCACCCGCCTGATGGCGAGACTGCGCGACCAGCCCGCGGCGACGGCGACGAAACCGGTGTTGGGCGCGGGGACATCACATTGACCGACGTTGTAAGTAGACCCACAACCCCACGCCACGATCGACCCGTCGGCCTTCAGGCCCAGATTGTGGTCCCAGGCCGCCGCGATGGCCACGAAACCCGTGTTCGGCGACGGGACGTTGCATTGCCCGAAATCGTAGTTCGGATCTGCACACCCCCACGCGACGATCAACCCGTCGGCCTTGAGACCCAGACTGTGAATCCCGCCCGCCGCGATGCCCACGAAACCGGTGTTCGGCGAAGGAACGTTGGTTTGACCGTAGTCGTTGTCTCCCCACGCCACGATCGAGCCGTCGGACTTGAGACCCAGACTGTGAAACCAGCCCCCCGCGACGCGCACGAAGCCCGTGTTCGGCGCCGGAACGTTGGTTTGACCGTACCAGTTGTCTCCCCACCCCACGATCGAGCCGTCGGCCTTGAGGGCCAGATTGTGAAACCAGCCCGCCGCGACGCCCACGAAGCCGGTGTTGGGCGCGGGAACAATGATCTGTCCGTAGTGGGGTAACCCCGGTTGACCGAATCCGCCTGCTCCCCACGCCACGATCGAGCCGTCGGCCTTGAGACCCAGACTGTGATCCACCCCTGCGGCAACGCCCACGAAGCCCGTGTTAGGTGCGGGGACGTTGGTTTGACCGTCCTCGTTGTATCCCCACGCCACGATCGAGCCGTCGGGCTTGAGACCCAGATTGTGCAAATAGCCCCCCGCAACGCCCACGAAGCCCGTGTTCGGCGCCGGAACGTTGGTTTGACCGAACCAGTTGTCTCCCCACCCCACAATCGAGCCGTCGGCTTTGAGACCCAGACTGTGATACTCGCCCGCGGCGACGGCCACGAAACCGCTGTTCGGGGAAGGGACGACCGATTGTCCGAAGTGCGGGAAACCTGATTGCCCGGGCCCGCCCGCGCCCCACGCCACGATCGAACCGTCGGCCTTGAGACCCAGACTGTGGTTCCCGCCCCCGGCGACGACGATGAAACCGGTGTTCGGCGAAGGAACATCGGTTTGACCATAGTCGTTGTATCCCCACGCCACGATGGACCCGTCGGCCTTGAGACCCAGACTGTGATACCCGCCCGCGGCGATGGCGACGAAATCGGTGTTCGGCGAAGGAACGTTGAGTTGGCCGCTGTCGTTGTCTCCCCACGCCACGATGGACCCGTCGGCCTTGAGACCCAGACTGTGATACCCGCCCGCGGCCACCCCCACGAAGCCGTTGTTGGGTGCGGGGGCGTTGGTTTGACCGGAGCGGTTGTATCCCCACGCCACGATCGAGCCGTCGGCCTTGAGACCCAGAGTGTGCAAATAGCCCCCGGCGACGGACACGAAACCGCCGGAAAGATCGACACCAACGACCTGGCTCCCCCAGCCCACGACGGCGCCCTGAGGCGGTTCCCCGCGAGCGATGCGCGCCAGCGTCAGTGTTGCGCTGACACAGGCGAGAGCGAGGACGCAAGCCCTGCGGATTGTTGCAGCGGGTCGGCGCGAGCTTTCTCGAATTGTCGGATTCATAAACCTCTCCCGAAGATGGTCGCCGGACTCAATCGCGGCGATCGAAAAGGACCAAGGTCCATTGTACTGTCGCTGCCGGAGCGAGACAAGCGCCCAACCGCCCGATTTCGGGGTTTGGGGGGTGCGAGGCACCCTTCCAGGGCAGGCTCCTGCACGAAGGCACCGAGGAAAACGTAGAAACGCAGAAAACAGAAACGCCGAAAGCGGAGGGACGAAGGCACCCCGGCGCGCCGGGACTTGGCCGTGGTGACCCTGCGACGACCGGACGCATTGCCACCCTGCCCGGATGGCCGATGATGGAATCCATGGATGCTCGCGAAACACCCGTTTCAGGCGCCCTCTGGTCGCGCGGGCCGAAGCGCCTGTTCGACACCGCCGCGGCGCTGATTCTCCTATTCGTGTTATCGCCGTTGCTGGTTTTGATCGCCGCCCTGGTGAAACTGACCAGCCGCGGGGCGGTCTTCTTCGCTCAGGACCGCGCCGGCCAGGACGGCCGAATCTTCCGCCTGGTGAAGTTCCGAACGATGCGCGGCGACCGCACGCCCGATCCCAAGGAACTCGTGCCTCTCCATCATCCGGACATCACCGCGCCAGGCTATGTGCTTAGACGGTTCAAGATCGACGAGGTTCCACAATTGTTCAACGTGCTTAAGGGAGACATGTCGCTCGTCGGCCCGCGTCCGACCCTGCCCGATCAAGCGGCCGCCTACGATGCTTTCCGCCGCCAACGCCTGCTGGTCCGCCCCGGCATCACCGGCCTGGCCCAGGTCTACGGCAACTCCCTCATGCCCTGGGACGAACGCATCCTCTACGACATCGCCTACGTCCGCCGCGGCGGGTTCCTTCTCGACGCTTGGATTCTCCTGCGGACGCTGCTCGTCGTCCTCCTCGGCGAGCGACGAATGACCCGCCGATTCACGGATAGCCCCTTCGCCCGCTGCGTCGAGCCTCCCGGCTTTCCGTCATCATCAACTCGTTGAACGCATTGTGCAGATCAGGGCGCGAGAGGGTCGTGGTTGCAAGGTGCATGGAGGCCCGCTGAAGCGGGTTGATCAAAACAACCGAGAGAGGGATTTCGGATCGCCCCCTGATCAGCCCTACAAGGGCTGGGCTACGGCAAGAAAGCCTCGTGAACGGGGCTGATTCGCTCCGAGGCATTCAAGGGCTATCAAGGCTCAGCGGGATTCCCGCGTTCCATTGGGGGCGGCCGATTTGTCGTTCGAGGTCGCTTGAGCGACCTTTCCCGCCGAAGGCGAACGTAGGCCAGGCGTTTACGCCTGGTGTGGGAGCGCGGCCACCAAACCTTCTGTCCTCTGCATCAGTATCAGCCCGTTTCAACGGGCTTCTTCTGATCGGCTGCGCCAACGACACGTTCGATTCGTTCCAGGCGATCTTGAACCGCGCCGCGAGCGTGGTGTTCCTTCTGTTGCTGAATGTATTGCACGACCCACGGCAGGTCCTTCGTCCCGAAGCTGACCACGCCGTAACCGGTCTGCCATTCGAGCGTCTTGCGATTGCAGATTTCGTGATTGATGAAATGAGCGCTTGCTCCTTTGAGCTCGCCAATCCAGTCGCTGAGGTTGAGCGTCGGTGGAATCGTGACGCCCAGATGTAGGTGATCCGCAACGCCTCCGATCGCATGAACGACCACACCCTCGGTCTGCGCGGTGCGGCGGTGCAGGTAACGGTGAAGCTGAACCTCCACCGTGTCGACGAGGACCGGCACGTTCCCCTTGGTGTGCCACGTGACGTGAAGGTGTATCTCGCTGTAGACGTTCCGCGGCATCGGCTACCCAAGAAAAGCCCGTTGAAACGGGCTGCGGCAGTGTACAAGGGAAAGAGGCGGGGCTCTATCGCCCGCTTGACCAGCCGTAAAACGGCTGGCCTGCCGCCGCTTCGCGGAGAAGCCCCGTGAACGGGGCTGGAGCCGTCGGCGCTTGCCGGGCCGAGCGTAGGAACCGAATACGGGACGGCGCGCCGATCGAAGCGACGCCGCCTCACAGCGGACCGGGGGGGCCACTGCTCTGCGAGCAGTGCGTAAACCTTGATCCCACTACCCCCTGCTGACACGGCAGTGGCACACTTGCCTTTTGCTTCTCCTAACCTCCCAATCTCGTGCGGACGGCGGCCAACAACCTTGGGACTTCGTTCTGAATGATACCCCAAACAATCGGGTGCTCGATTTGATCGTAGCCGTGCACGATAATGTTGCGGAACGCAATGATTTGTGGGTAATCGCCCAACGCGGCGGCAGTGTCCGGGTCGGCGCGAAGTAATCGGTTCAACGCCCCGCCGACGGTGATAAAGTTGCGCTCGACAGCGGAGCTGAGCACTCGGTCATTCCTGTACTCATCCAGCGTGCGCACTCGGGTCAGGTCGAGAATGAACTCCGCCGCATCGCGGATATCTTCGAGCGATTTTTCGGGATCATGCCGCATACAGGGCCCTGCGCGTCTCATTTACTCCGCGGAGGAAATAGGGGTTCCGAATAGCCTTGGGCGTGACCAGATCGACTTTCCGCCGGAAAAGTATCGTGAGTTCGGCCAGTAAACCGAAGTACGCGTCGGCCAGGGGACCGGGTTCGAGCGGCATGAACTCCACGAGAAAATCCACGTCGCTTCGAGCTTCGTCGAATTCGCCGCTCGCTGCCGAGCCGAAGACTTCGAGTCGGGCGACGTTGAACCGCCGGCAAAGCTCCTCGATGGCCGCCCGGTTGTCTTCGATTAGTTGGATCATGCCGAGATTCTAGGTCGTCGGGCGGGACGGACAAGATCGGCTCGTCCTCGCCCTGCGAACCGCACAGCCGGCACCCTGGTTCTTCGCCGGCGCATGCCGGGCCGAGCGTAGGAACCGACCACGTCGCGGGGCGGGCGATGAATCAATACCCGCGCACGCGAAACCGGGGAACGCGGCTGAAATGTTGTGGGTCGCGGGTGATGAGCGTTTGGTCGCTCACCAGAGCGAGGGATGCGATCAAGGCGTCCAGAGGTGCGATCGGACGCCACGGACCCGGTAGGACGAGCTTGGCCCTCCGCGACTCGTTGGCCGCGGCGTCGGACATGCGGCAGACGGCGGGTCGCACCGACGCGAGATTCCCTTACCCAGGGAGTTTGATCGCCGCCGAGGCGCCTGCCGCTTCGTTCACAATCGTGAGGGTTTCGCCGTCTCCCATCCTCAGTTGCTCGTTGGCGTTCAGAAGCTCGATGCCGTACACGGTCCCGTCCGGCGCGAGATCCACGTTTAGTTCGTCGCTGATTCGGATGGTCTCGACCTGTTCGGTTTTCTCGCGCAGGGCCAGGTAGGCGATGTTGTAACGCGGATCGTAGGTCAGCTTCATGCGACTCCCCTAGAAAAACCGAACCATCACGGTGATCACCAACCAGCCGTTCTCCTCGATGGCGATCGCCTCGACCTGTTTGTTGGCCGGGTGCCACTGCTCTGCGAGCAGTGCGTAAACCTCGATCCCACTACCCACTGCTGACACAGCAGTGGCACACTTGCCGTCGCGCCCCGTTCCGATAACCGAACTCGGGCATGGGGATGTAGTCGGACGCTCATGGGCACCCATTCAGTTCAGGCAGGGCGGGGTCGGCGCGCCGCAGCTTGTTCGCTCGGCTGTTGTACCAACAATCGAAGACGAGGAGAACCCACCCCCCCCCGCCGTACGTCCGCCGGGTCATCATGGCCCGACCGTCGCACGCAGAGACGCGAGGAAATCCTCGGGATTGTCGACGCTCAGAAGGACCGTGAATCCTTCCGTGGTGGGAACGCGAACGACGCGGCGTGGATCGGTCACGAACAAGAGCGCCTTCTCGCCGTTGGCGAGCTTGAACCACCCGGCCTGGTATCCCGGCAAGCCCGTGCCGTTCGTACGCCATCGGGGTGCGTATTCCGAGGAACGCCGCAGGTCGACGTGCCCGGCCTCGGCGAGGACCAGGGAGGTCAGCGGGATGGTCCTGCCGTAGAAGTCGCCTACGATCCTCAACCCGCCGGGAGAGACCTCGAATCGAACATGCCGGGCCGAGTACCCGATGTAAAGGAACAGACCGAGCAACGCCAGCAAAACAAGAGCGATTGCGGCCAGCGTCCAAACGGCCTTGCCGGATGCTGGCACTATCGGAAACACGTGCTCCATCAATAGTTCCTTTCCGGCGAGCGGGCGGGTCGCACGCCTGGGCGAGACGCGGCCAGGCTCACTATCCCAATCGCCTCACCTTCTCCCCGCTTTCCTCCGTGCCTCCCTGCCCCCGACACGAATCCGCTCGCTTCCGTTCGCGGCTCTTCTCTGAAAGTCCTGGTAGGGCGGGCTCGGCCCGCCGCGACTCGTTCAGTGTCCATCCTATCGCCGATCAAGGGCTCGGGGGATTACCGCCGCCGCATGAAGCGCCGATCGTTAGCTCGACCCATTGACGCAAGTCGAAGATGCTCCGCCGAATGCCGGGCTTGTCCAGTGCGGCTTCGTCATCCTCCGGACCGACATCGTAGCGGAACTCGACGGCAAAGGGCGTCAGGCGACGCAGCTCGTCGAAGGGTGGGGGCGCCCTCATGTCGGCGGCTTCAAGCAGGTCCAACAACTCAGCAATGCGATGCGTCCTGGGATAGCGGACGCCGGCAGCGTTCAGCGCCGCCTTCAGGAGTTTCTCCACGGCCTGCTGCGCGTGGAATCCGAAAACCTCATTGGGCGCGTTCTCATCAGGAAGCAGACGGTCCAGAACGTATTCGTCTTGAGCGGCCTTGGCGAGCATTCGCTCGACGTGTTTACCCCGGCGCATCGAATACCTTGCCGGTTCTGGCGGCCTCGTGGAAGACGGTCCCAGGTTCGTCGCGCCAGTCTTGGAAATCCTGTTCGCTCAGGACGAGAACGTCCGCGTAAATGCCCAAGGCGCGCAGCACGTCGCCCAGACGGACCATTTCGTCCCGGCGGCTCTTTACTCTCGGCTCAATGACAAGAAAATCGAGGTCGCTCTCCGGGCCCGCGTTCCCCCGGGCATGAGAACCGAAGAGGATCACGCGCGATGCCGGCGCGGCCGCAAGCAACGATCTCGCCGCCATGAGAATGGTATCGGCCCGGATCATTCGTCGCTCCCGGGGCGCAAACGAGCGGTCGGCGCCCTTCGCGCTTCACTACTTGGGTGATCCTATCCACGATCGACGTGGTGAACAAGCCATGCAGGGCGGGCTCGGCCCGCCGCGACTCGCTCGCCTATCCGTTCTACCGACACCCGAAGGCGGATAGAACGTCTCCACAATAGCACACCGTCTCACGCCGCACGGACGATGCTCGCAAAGGAGCGGGGTTTCGGAACCGGTTCGCCGAATTCGCGCAGCGTTTGTAGATGTCCCTGAATCGCCTCGCGAATGGAGTCCAGAGCCTGACCGGGCGTGTCGCCGCAGGACACGCACCCGGGAAGATCCGGGACGTAGGCGCTGAAACTGCCGTCGTCCGCCGGTTCGATCACCACCGTGTAATCCATATGTTCAGCCCTCGTGTTCTAACCCCGCTTGCCGCAAGACCGATTTTAGCGTCCCCGGCGGCACGTCGCGTCCGACCTTGCCCCCGCCCGGGATCGTCACGACGCCCTTCTTCGTCGGATGGCGGAAATGCAGATGGCTGCCCGTCGTGCGGACATGCTGCCATCCGTCCTTCTCAATCATCGCAACTAGGTCACGGTATTTCAACCGTCAACCCCGTGAACGGAGCGGTGCGTTTCCGATCTCGCTGGCAGTGAGGCCATCACGCTTCGCTCTACTCAGCATCCTTCGGGCGCTTGAAATTGGTGGCTGTCACGGTCCCGTCAGGCCGTTGTTGGAGTTGTTGAATCTTGAGTTCGGCCTTGGAGAGGATTTCGCGGCACTGTTTGACCAGGGCCATACCCTCTTCGTATTTGTCGATGGACTCCTCCAGCCCGATCGTGCCGCGCTCGATCTGCTCGGCGATGGTTTCGAGCTGCTTCAGCGCCTCCTCGAACGTCAGTTTCTTCTTGGCCATAGGCTCGCTATCCGATCCGAACCGGGAGCGCAGGCGACGGGCCCACACCCCCCTTGATCCCCCCCCCGGAAGGGGGGAGGCTGACCCCGCGCTGGCGCTTGGGGTTCGGACAACGGCCGCGCGCAATCCCTTGGGGTCCGGTTGGGGGCCTCACTCGAACAACTCCATCTGGTTGATGTTCATCGTCTCCGATTCGAACTCTCCGTCGGCAAGCTGCGTGACCAGCCGCCGGCGGTCCTTCAGCTCCCGTACCGACAGGAGAATCTTACGCCCTTTCTTCAGCCTTGTAATGGAGAATCCTCGTGCCAGGACGTTCTTATGGCTCACGGCGGCGAGCAAGGTCTCCTGCGACCGGACCCGCTCGGTCAGCAACGTCAGCCGGTGCCTGAGCGCTGTGGGTATCGACGTGCGAAGCTGGGCGACGTGTTCTCGAAGTTGTTGCACCCGATGGGCCGGCGACGTTCGATCGAGCCGCCCATCGCAACCCGCCAAGGACGCCGTCCAGCCGGCCAGACGCCGCGACATGGCCCAGCGTAGGGCGTGCTCGGCGTCGCCAAGGACGACCTCGGTCCGCAGCAGGTACGTGTGGGGTGCGATCCGCCGGATCACCGGTTCGATCGCGTCAAGAGTCCGTCGAACGCCGTGAATCCGTGTCGCGAGCGAACGCTGGGCCCGGTTGGTGAGTTCATCGAGGACCTGCTCACGACGGCGCACGACGATCATCGCGTCGCGCAGGGGTTCGCGCTTCAGAAGCCCGGCGAGTCGCGTACCGCCGAGCTCGACTTTCGCCCGAATTGTTCTCGACAGCCGCAACTCTTGCGAGAGCAGCCCATCCAGCACCTCCTCCAACACGGGCACCGCGAGTTCCGCCGCCGCCGTCGGTGTGGCCGCACGTACATCCGCGACCAGGTCGGCGATCGTGACATCGACCTCGTGCCCGACCGCGCTGATAATCGGGATTCGGCTCGCGTGGATCGCACGAGCGACGATCTCCTCGTTGAGCGCCCAGAGGTCCTCCAGCGATCCCCCGCCGCGGCCTACGATCATCACGTCGATCCCGGCGAACGCCTCGGCGTGGGCGTTGACGGCATGAATGGCCGCTGCGATTTCCGCCGCCGCACCGTCGCCTTGCACGCGAACCGGAAACACCAGTACTTCCACACATGGATATCGCCGCTCAATGGTCCGCAGCATGTCCGCGACGGCCGCCCCCGTGGGGCTGGTCACAAGCGCGATTCGTCGCGGGTACGGAGGGAGCGCTCGTTTTCGCTGTGCATCAAAAAGGCCTTCTTTTTGCAGCTTTTCGCACAGTTGTCGAAACGCGAGCTCGAGCGCTCCGATGCCGCGCGGCTCCAACCTTCGGATGTACAACTGGTAGCGTCCGGCCCGTTCGAAAATCTCGACCGTTCCCGACGCGACCACTTCGAGCCCGTCCTTCGGCGCGAACTTGAGCTTGACGGCCTCGCTGCGCCACAGGACGCACGACAGCTCGCTCGCTTCGTCCTTGAGCGTCAAGTAGATGTGGCCGCTGGTGTGCCGTTTGAAGTTGCTGATCTCGCCGACGACATGCACGGTCGAGGGAAACGTGGATTGGATCGCGTGTTTGATCCGCGCGGTCAGTTGCGAGACGGTGAGCACGCCGGTCCGCGTCGGCGCGGACTCGGCCTTCCGCAACAGGGACGACTCTGGGTTGTGACTCTTGCGTTCCATCGGCGGCAAGAGCGTGAATAGCAAAAAATGCGCGGCTTGGAAACCGCCGCACCGCACGTTCGTGTGGTTGCTGCACAGCCGCAAGCGCGCGGGCACGTCGGCGCATCGTGTTAATGTCACGCAGGTGTCACAGCGTTGCAGTCGCGCCGCGTGCAAATTTGTCACGCGGCGAGGAGGCGTGACCGTGGGGTTGCGCGCTGCGATTTCGCAGGACGATCGGGGAACGCGCCTCCGAGATTGTCTCGTTGGTGGTCCACGGCGAGAAAATTCTTTACGATCGACCGTCCGATGGGTCCGGAAATACCGGCCCGCACTAAGCTGGAGGTCGCGTGCATTAACCGTTACACAAGTAAGTTATCGAAATTGGATAGTTTAGGCGGCTTCCCGGTGGCCCGTTGTAACAATGTAGAAAATCTTGTTGACACGGGCATGGGGGTCTTGGTAATATCGGCCCCGTTGGAGCAGCGTTCGGGCTCGTCGTCAAGTCCTGGTCGCTGTGCTCGCGTCGGCGGTGGTCGGTAGGGGAAACACGTATCGCCGAGCTTGAGCGTTGTACGAAAGCGGTGCGAAGTGGTCGGACCGAATGCAAGAGGGAGAAGACGCGAACGGGGGAAAGGATTCCTGTCGCGTCATCAATTGCGTGAGGGACTGGGATTGCCGACGTTGGCCGCAGCAAGTTTTGTGACATCCGGTCTTCAGCGGGAAAGTGCAATGGCGTCTCGGAAGCTAGCGCGTATCGGCGGGGTAAAGAGTTTGGAAATCAGCCGCCGCGTGGGAGTGGGCGGTGAGTTATGGATTTTTCAGTATTGTGGGTCGTTGGGAACGCGGATCGTTTCCAAGAAGGGTGGAGGTAGAGAGCT
Organism: Planctomycetota bacterium; assembly: GCA_043806315.1. GTDB lineage: Bacteria > Planctomycetota > Phycisphaerae > UBA1845 > UBA1845 > SBAX01. The sequence goes on from JAZDHF010000241.1 coordinate 29,248, forward strand.
ATGAAGTTAGGAACTGGGATCAGTGGATGGCGTTCTTTGGTGGGGGTGCTCGGGGTTGCGGTTTTGGCCCTCGGGCTGAGCCTTAAGCTGGAAGGCGCGCCCTCGGCGCCTCGTCCTGCCCAACCGGGGGACAAGGCGACGACGGACGTCGCTCGCGAAACAACGCCCACGAGAGTGGAACCGTTGTTCGCCGGCCAGACGCCTACAGCCGTGCCTGCGGGAAACTCGTCCCGCGTGACCGCGGGGTCGATTCCCGCGACCGGTCTGGGAGTCATCGCCACGGTCTACGTGGACTGGCGGGATGACGAGGGTACGCGGCTTCGTCAAGCCGGGAAGCTCATCGGACCTATGCCCTATCCGGGCGACCAGGCCGGCGGGGTGGCGGACGGTGGTTGGTATCCCCACGGTTGCGCCGTCACTGACCCGGGCCCGGGCAAGTGCTCCTTTGCCGTCGATTGCGACGACAACGACCTGTGCACCGCCGATCGCTGCGATTTCGTCTTTGGATCGGCAGCCTGCACCGGAAGGTGCGTGAACGATCCGATAGCCAACAATTCCTCCGGCGGATGCGATGACGGCCTCTTTTGCAATGGAAGGGAAACGTGTCGGGGCGCCAAGTGCACAGTGTTCACCGCGCCGAACGTTGTTAACCAGCCGTGCGACTCCCACGCTTCTTGTGGCGAGGACGGTACGTGCAATATGACGGACCATGTCTGCACAGCTCCAGCGGGAAGAATTGGCGACGCGTGCGGCAAGAATGAGGACTGCAACGTTGCCGGGAGATGCCTATTGGGGCCGACTCCCGGCGCACCCTGTGACAGCGACGCCACTTGCGGTGGCGGCACCTGTACTGTGCTAGGCTATTGCGGTCCTGGGACGTGTGCGAACGGTATCCCTGCGATCTGCTGCGACGAGCCGCTTGATCCGACGGTGTGTGCCGATCAGTTCCCGCGATGCGACGAGACTTCGGTGCGACCCGGGATCGGTTGTGCGGCGGATCCCGGCATCTGTAAGGACGGCCTGTGCGAGCGCTGCCAGCCGTCCTGCAACGTCGACGCGGACTGCGCCGACGGTGTCATTTGCAACGGTGTCGAGACGTGCTTGCGGACCTGCGTCGGCGGGACGGACAATGGGAAGCTCTGTCCCCCCAGTGCGTGTCCGGGCGGATCGTGCCTCGGCCAGTGCCGGCCCGGTCTCAACCCCTGCGGGACCGGGGCCCGTTGTGCGGAGAAGAAGTGCGGGGACGAGGCTCCCCCGATATACTGTCTGTCGGACAGGGATTGCCCGAGGGGTGTAACATGTAATGACCTCACCGTCCCGCCTCCTCCGTTGTGCTTCTTTGGACGATGCTGCGACCCGGACTCCCCGGACGCGTGCTCGATATTGAAGCTCGCCGTCTGCAAAGCCGACGCTAATTCGCTGTGGTACATGGACGACGACGGTGAACAACAGTCTATCGACCCTTGCGGAGGATGGAATCCGACAGACCTTTTGAAGGACCCCTTTGGGTGTCCCAAGTACTCTTCGGGAATTGTCCAGCACGTCAAGGAAACGCCTCCGATCTACCCGGTGAGGGTCGGTCCGATCTCTGATTCACGGGTTTGCGCGCCGGCGCCGGGTGGTCCCGGTGGTGCATGCCCTGTTCCCTTCGGCGCCGGGCTATTGTACGCGCTTGGGGATGACTACAAAGTGCCCAACAGCAGTTATTTGCAGCTCGAGGTTGTCCGCTTCGTCTTCAACGTGGTTAACACTTCCCGGCTTTCGCTGGATGTTTATGACAAATCTGGGAACTTCGTCGAGGACGTCAACGTTGGGTTCCAATCGGACTTGACTGTTGCAGAGGGGATTGTCGTCGTGATCTTCAGAGCGCCGCTGACCATTCCACCGGAGGGGTGGATCGTCCTGCGGGTCTCTGAACGGTTCATACCCAATTCCAGGGCCTTTTGGCTGTCCACAACGACCACGGCGGGAATTGTGGGGACCAATTATCCCAATGCCCTGTGGATCAATGGGTATCCCGGTTTAGCGTCAACCGTCAGCAACAACTTCCTCCAGATGTGTGTCGGCGGACCGCGTGCCAACCAGGCCTGTGTGACCGATGCCGATTGTCTGGGCGGCACCTGTGGGACGGCCCCGGGCATCTTGGCTTTCGAGTTGTCCGGCGACAAGGTCACCCCTCCCATCGGGGCCTGCTGCGACTCGGATACCGGCGAGTGCGTAGACGGAGTGGAGTCTTGGGTGTGCGTCGACCAGGGGATGGTCTATCACGGCGACGGCACGCTTTGCGGACACTGCACCGGTGGACCTAACACAGGACAGAATTGCCGGACATGCTCGAACGCCACGTCGACGTTCTGCGGGGAGGACGCGGATTGTCCTACGGGCGGGCATTGCCAAGTGGACAACAGCAAGTGCCCAAGTACGGAGTACACTTGTTCGACGGGTAACACCAATATTACTGAGTGCAACGTTTGTAGTAAGAAGAAGTGCACCGGCGCCCGGGTGTGTTCGAATAAGCAGTGCAGCGGCCTGCCGGCCAATACCGTGTGCACCGGGACTGGTCAGGGTACGTGCCCACTTGGTCAAACCTGTAACTTCATCCCCTGCAGTGCCGACGCGACCTGCACACCTACGGGCGGCACTTGCCCGGCGGTGGTTACGGTGTGCACCGGGACTGG
>JAZDHF010000242.1:0-6132 GCA_043806315.1 Planctomycetota bacterium
GGTGGGAAACTCCACAATGGCCGGCATGATAGGATCCTCCATGATCCGAAAACACGTCCTGTCGACCTGGTTTATCGTCAAAAAAGCCATGAACCACCGAACGGATTCTAACTTTGCAAAAGTCTAGTTACTAATTACGAATTACGAATTGAGAACCCGGAAAGAAGAATGAGAGTCGGCGTAGGACGGGTATCACGCGCCATCATTGGAGTGACTCGCTATGGCACATAAAAAAGGTCAAGGCTCGACGCGGAACGGCCGGGACAGCAATCCGCAGTTTCTGGGGTTGAAGCGGCACGCGGGGGAGGTCGTCACCACGGGAACGATCCTCGTCCGTCAAAACGGCACGCCCTACCTGCCCGGGCTGCGCGTCGGATTGGGACGGGACCACACGTTGTTCGCCCTCTCCGACGGGATCGTGCAATTCCGGGGCCGCAAGGTGGACATCGTGCCTGCGGCGTCATAGCGGACGCCCCGTCGCCGTAGCAAGCTTGTCGGTCGGACCACCCCGTGTGCCGTAGGCACAGCATGAATATAGCCCACCGATTCATCGGTGGGACAGAGGCCCTGAGACAGGGCTCAGTCCCGGAGGGACGGCTGAAGCGCCCGGTCGTCCCTCCGGGACTTTTTTTTGTTGGGGGACCGCCTACCCAGCGTTGAAACGCTGGGCTATTCTCGTGCGTCCCTACGGGACTGGACGCATGGGTTCCGAGGCTCGGCTGGCCGCTGCTGCAGGAACACATGCGATTGAGATGGAGGCCCCGCGATGAAGTACAAGACGCTGTTTCGGCTGCTTGTTAAGGGGATAGGGCTCTTCGTGGTTGTATTCGGTGTCGCTTTCCTTCCGAACAGCATCCTATCCGTGATTATGACGTGGAGGCAGGGACAGTCGAACCCCTGGGCGTGGGGAACCCTGTTCGCGGGTGCGGTCCCCGTAGCAGTCGGTCTCTACCTCTTCTTCGGCGGCAGATGGATCGTCAACCTTGCGATACCAAGCAACCGTCCGTATTGCCCGGAATGCGCGTACGATTTGACGGGTGCCCCGGTCGAGCGGTGTCCGGAGTGCGGCACGGCGTTTCGGTGGGAAGACGTGAGGCCAAAGACCGAAGTTCAAAGTTCAGAGTTCGAAAAGTGAACCGGATGCGCGAGGTTCCTGCTGCGTCTTTTTGAACTTTGAACTTCGACCTTTGAACTTCCTATGCTCGTTGATCGCGCGGAGATCTACGTTCGGGCCGGCAAGGGCGGTGACGGATGCGTGAGCTTCCGGCGGGAGAAGTTCATCCCCAAGGGCGGGCCTGACGGGGGCGACGGGGGCGACGGGGGCAACGTCTATGCGATCGCTACGGCGGGCGTGGATACGCTGCTGGACTTCGCGGGGCGGCACCACTGGATCGCCAAGAATGGTCAGCCGGGGATGGGCAAGAAGATGTTCGGTAAGAAGGGTGAAGACCTGATTCTGCAACTCCCGCCCGGCACGCTGATCTACGACCGCGATCTGAGCATTCTCATCAAGGATCTCTCGACAGTGGGGGAACGCATCTGCATCGCGGAGGCCGGCAAGGGCGGGCGGGGCAACGCGCGGTTCGCGCGGGCCGATCATCAAACGCCGCGGGAGTTTGAGGCGGGAACGCCGGGACAGGAGCGCTGGCTGCGGCTGGAGTTGAAGCTCCTCGCTGACGCGGGGATCGTAGGTCTGCCCAACGCGGGAAAGAGCACGTTGCTGTCGCGGCTCTCCGCGGCCAGGCCCAAGATCGCCGACTACCCGTTCACCACCTTGCAGCCGCAGTTGGGTATCGTGCAACTGTCCGAGCATCGACGCTTTGTGCTTGCGGATATTCCGGGGCTGATTGAGGGAGCGCACGAAGGGGCCGGGCTGGGAGACGCCTTCTTGCGACACATCGAGCGGACGCGGGTCATCTTGCACGTCGTCGACGTGGGCAGCGAGTGGACGGCGATGCCGCCCGCGGAGGCCTACCGAACCATCCGTGCGGAGATCGCCAAGTACAGTCCGCTTCTTGCGGAGAAAGAGGAATTGGTCGTGGCCAACAAGATCGACCTGACCGGCGGTGACGAGGCCGCGGCGGCGCTGGCCGAGGCCATCGGCAAGGAAGTGTTGCCGGTCAGCGCCGTGACCGGTATAGGTCTTCCCGTCATGATCGAACGACTGTGGAGTCTGATTCGCCGGGCCAAGGAGGAGGCGGTCGCATGATTCTCCGCCCGCCGCCCGATCCCGACGCCCCGATCATCGTCATCGACATCGGCAACACCACCACAAGTGTCGCCCTGTGGCACTCTGGGACGCTCAAGACGCCGCTGACCGGGGCGACGGAGGATCCGGTCCCGTTCGAGGAAGCGTACGCCGCACACCTGGATGCGTCGCCCCTCGGGCGTCCCGCGGCCACGGTCATCAGCTCGGTGGTGCCCGAAGCCCTGGAACGCATTCGCGTGTACGTGCTGGCCAGGCTGGAGCAGGAGGCGTTGGTGGTGGGAGAGACCATCCCGCTGCCGATGGACGTAGCGGTATCGGACAAGCGGGCGATCGGGGTGGACCGGGTGTGCCAGGCGGCCGCGGCCTATGATCGGCTGCAAACCGGATGCACGGTCGTCTCCTTCGGTACGGCGGTCACGGTCGATCTGGTGGACGACGATGGAACGCTGCTGGGCGGGGCAATTCTGCCCGGACTGCGGATGCAGCTTCAGGCCTTGCACGAGCACACCGCCGCCTTGCCGGAGGTGAAGCCGGACATTCCGCCATTGCCCTATGGACGTAACACGGTCGAAGCGATTCAGAACGGGGTCTGTCGCGGACTCGCGGGGGCGGTTCGGGGATTGGTCGAGGCCTATGCGACGCATCTGAACCGCTGGCCTCACGTGGTCGCAAGCGGAGGCGACGCGGCGTTTCTCGCTCCGCATTGCGATTTCCTCGACACCATCGTCAGTGACCTGACCTTGCGGGGAGTCGGTCTGGCCTACGACAAGCATCTGGCCGAAATGGGGGCATGAGGGGGCGCGTGTGCCACCGCTGTGTCAGCGGTGGCGGCCGCTGCCGACACGGCAGTGGCACACTGAGGAGTCGCTTCAAGCTCCAATACCCCTGCCAAGCGGATGACTTCAGCCATCACCCATCGCGTCGTGGTCCTCACACCGCCGGGGGCGGGGGCGATCGGGGTGGTGCGCCTGATCGGCCCTGATGCCATTTCGATAGTCAATCAAGCGTTCCGTCCGGCCGCCGGTGCACAACTGTCGCCTTCCGAAGGTGATCGTCTGCGCTATGGGCATTTCGTGGATGGCGAGGAGGTCATTGACGACGTGATCGTCAGCCTGGCGGCGGTGGAAAGCCACGGAGCCACGAAGCCACGAAGCCACGAAGCGGAGAGCGACGAAGGGACGAAGGGACGAAGGGACGAAGAGCCAAACACCGTTCAATCGACAATCGACGATCGACAATCGACAATCCATTCCGGTCTCGTCCATGCAATCGGGGGGCGTGCGGACGAAAGTGCGCAATACGTCGTCGATATCTCCGCGCACGGCGGCGTCCGCGTCATCGAGCGAATCCTTCAGACCTTGGAGCGGTTGGGAGCGACGGTTTGTGAGCCTGCGGAGGCGGTGGAGCTGGCCTGGCCGACAGGCAGTCTGATTGAGCACGAGGCTCTCGAAGCGCTGACGCGTGCCAAGACCGAACGCGCGGTTCGTTTCCTCGCCTGGCAACGCGAACACCTGGTCGAGGCGTTGGAGGCCGTCGCGTCGCTCTGCCGGAGCGACCCTGCGGCAACGCGGCGCCGCCTCGCGGCGATCGCCAGGGATTATCCGATCGCACGCAGGCTCATCGAAGGCGTTACGGTCGCGCTGGTCGGTCCGCCCAACAGCGGGAAATCGACGTTGTTCAATCGGTTGATCGGACGACCCGCGACCGTCGTCTCTCCGCAGCCGGGCACGACCCGGGACTGGGTGGCCGAGCCGGTGGAGATGGACGGAGTTCCGGTTACCCTCGTCGACACCGCCGGTCGGCGGGACTCCGCCGACGCATTGGAGCGACAGGCGGTGGAGGCGGGTCGGAGGGCTGGGGAGGGCGCGGACCTTCGGGTGTTGTTGGTCGATGGATCGGCGCCGTTGTCGCAGGCCGGCCTCGAACTGTTGGCCGCCTCACACGCTTGGCCCCACTGTTTGGTGGTCCTGAACAAAGCCGACGCCGGATCGGCGTGGGAATCGTGGGATGTCCGCACGAAGTCGGAGGAGCTGGGCGAAACGCCGTTGATGATCTCCGCGGTGACCGGCGCCGGCTGTGACGAGCTTGTACCGGCCATCCTGGCGACGCTGGGCTATCGAGGGTGGGTCGAGAGCGTACCGTGTCTGTTTACGCCGCGCCAGGCGGAAGCGGCGGAGTCCGTGCTATCGGTCCTGCCGCATGACCCCGCGGCGGCTGAGCATCGGTTGAAGCGATATTTGATCGGACGTTGCGCCGAGGTGACCTCGACCGAAGACGGGCTATAATCCAAATGAGATTCCACGGCGTCGGCGGGCGAGGGCGGAAACCCGGTGCACCCAACGGTCATCGGGGTGGAGAGTTCTCGAATCTGTTGAGACCCCGGACCCGCGGTTCTACAGCGAAGGCAGGTTAATGGCATCTGAGCGGTCGGTCTCGCGGTCTCGCGGATCGGGCAATGGCGCTTCGGATCCGCACATGTCGATAGACGACTCGCAGTTCGCCCGGCTGGTCATCGAGCGGAAGCTGTGCACGGCCAACGAGCTGGAGTTGGTCCGCGCGGAACACAAGGCGATGGGGGAGAAGGCTCGGGGAACCGCTCTCATCGACCTGTTGCTACAGCACGGCTACATCACGCACTCGCAGATCAAGCGGCTGAACATGGCCATGGACGAGGACTCCATGTATCGGCCGGCGCAGCAAATCCCCGGCTTCCAAGTCCTCAGCAAGGTCGGGCAGGGTGCGATGGCCGTCGTGTTCAAGTCCAAGCAACTCAGCCTCGATCGGATCGTCGCCATCAAGGTCCTGCCCAAGCGCCTCAGCGAGAACCAGGAGTTCGTCGATCGGTTCTACCGTGAAGGAAAGGCTGCGGCCCGCCTCAATCACGCGAACATCGTTCAGGCCTACGACGTCGGTGAATCGGGCGGGTACCACTACTTTGTCATGGAGTACATCGACGGGAAGACGGTGTACGATCTGCTGACCGATGGCAAGCCCATGCCCGAGGCCGACGCCGTACGCATCGTGCTCCAGTGCGCGAAGGCCCTACACCACGCCCATCAGCAAGGTCTGATCCACCGCGACGTGAAGCCCAAGAACCTGATGATTACGCGGGGGGGGGATGTGAAACTCGCGGACATGGGTCTCGCACGGGAGATGGGCGACTTTGCGACCGCGACGGCGGAGGCGGGCCGGGCCTATGGGACGCCCTACTACATCAGCCCGGAGCAAATCCGCGGCGAAATCTCCATCGACGCCCGTGCGGACATCTACGGCCTGGGGGCGACGTTTTATCACATGGTGACCGGCAAGGTCCCCTTCGACGGCACGACGCCTTCGGCGGTCATGCACAAGCACCTCAAGGATCCGTTGCTCCCACCGGATCACATCAATCCCGCGCTGTCGTCCGGGGTGGGCGAGATCATCGAGGTGATGATGGCCAAGTCGCCGGACGATCGCTACCCGTCCATGGTGGAGCTGATCGCCGATCTGGAAGCGGTCGCCCGCGGCGAGCCGCCGTTCCAGGCCCGCAAGAAGTACGATCACTCGTTGCTGCAATCGCTGGCCACGGGGCGGAAGCTGGTGGAGACGCCGGCGGAACCGCCGGCGCCGGTTTCCACCACCCCGCGGATTTCGATTGAGTGGGTCTTGGCCCTCGGCGTGCTGCTGGCGATCTCGGTGCTGTGCAACGTGCTGCTAGTCGCCTACCGGTAGGCGCACATGCGCGGATCAGAGCACCGAGCGCGAGCCCGGTGACCGCGGCGCGCCGTGTCCGCGGGCTGGCGCCCTCACCCTTACCCACAACTTTTCTCCCGCAACAGATCGCGATGGAGTTCGAGCCCTTGCACGAGGGGCATGACTTTGTTCCAACCCTTCCAGATGGTTTGCCAGCCCGGCAGGCCGTCGCTTTTTCGTGCCAGAAAACC
>JAZDHF010000243.1:0-2867 GCA_043806315.1 Planctomycetota bacterium
CTCCCTCCACCTCGGGCTCAAGAGAATGTGGGGGAGAAGGCACACCCCGGAGCGCAGGCGACGGCTGAGATGGGCAGATCGACCGACGCCGACGGCGAGAGGGAATGTGCGGAGACTTCTCCCCCACCTTCCTTGCACCGGCGGCTTGACAAAGCCTGCTTCATAGATGGGCTAGAGCAGGTGAGCAAGATGAGGTGGTGTCGCGGTCGCTCCACGCTCTGGGCGGGTCGGACCGGTCACGGCAGGCACGTCACGCAGTCGATCTCGATCTTCGCGCCGGGGGCGACGAGTTCCTTGACGATGACGGTCGAACGGGCCGGGGGATCGGCGGGGAAGTAGCCGCGGTAAACCCTGTTCATGGTCTCAAAGTCGGTGGCCTCGGTGAGGAAACACGTACACTTGAGCACCTTGTCCATGCTCGAACCGGCGGCCTCGACGGAGGCTTTCAGGCTGTCCAAGGCCTGACGGCACTGCCCTTCAAAGTCGGGGGAGGCCAGGTCGCGCGTGCCGGGCTTGGTCCCCATCACCCCCGCCACGAACACCACCTTCCCGAACACCACGGCGCGGGAGAAGTTGGGGCTGGAGCTGCCGGCGATCACCCGGCGTTGAGGAGTCGTCTCCTCTGCGGACGCGGTCGTAGCGGCGATACCCGTCACGGCCGCCATCGGCGCCGCCAGTGCGGCTCTGCTAAGGAATGCACGTCGTGATTCGTCGTTCATGTCGTCAAAATCCTCCGCTGGGCAAATTGGTTCTGGATTAACGCACGCGGTAGAGGGTACCGTCGCGTGAGGCGTCGGCAACCCCCAGGGTCGTTCACGGGACTGACCACGGTTACGCAACGGGTGAACGCCTCAGGCCGTGAGCCATCGGAGGAGGACCAGGGCCACGTTGTAGGCGGCGTGGCAGCCGGCGGCGGGGCCGTAACCGCGGAACCAGAAAATGGCCGCCAGATACACGCCGGCCATGGTGCGGAAGAGGAAGCGGACCAGCTCAAAGGGCTCGGCCCCGATGGGTCGATGGTGGTGGGCCGCAAAGGCCAGTGATGAAAGGATCACGGCCGCCACCGCGACCGGGGCTCGATCGCGGCGAAGCAAATCCACCCCGATCATCACGACGACGGAGATGAGAATCAGGCGGAAGACCAGTTCCTCGTAGACGCCGGCGCCGATGCCGAGGGCCAGACGGTCCAGCAACGACGAGGAGTTCCCGGTCGTGGACACGAGCGGGACGGCCCAGTTGAGCAGCAGCAACGGCACCGACAACGCGACAGATTCGACGTACATCCACCCGACACGGTTCCAATGGACGACCCATTTGTCTCCGGCGGCGACGTGCGTGGCGAGGAGGATGACGATGACGGCCAGCCCCGGGGCCCACATGCCGACTTGGCCGAAGAGTTCAAAGAAGCGGCGGAGGAAGTCGAAGGCGATGACGCGGTCCTGTCGGGCGAGGGAGGCGACTTCGTAAAAGACGATCAGCGGCAACAGGAAGACCAGGGCGTCGAGGGGACGGGCGAGCGTGCCCCGACGCGTTCGGGCTTTGGTGCGTGGTTGTGACCGGGCCATGCTCTGCGTATCGTGGCGATGGATTCGCGGGTTGCAAGGGCGGGCGTGGGTGTGGCGGTTCGGGGTCCGGGATGCGCGCGTCGGTTAAGAAAAGTCTGTTGGAAATCTACGACCGGCTTTTTCGCGCGTACGGTCCGCAGCATTGGTGGCCGGCGAAGACGGGCACGGAGGTCGTCGTCGGGGCGATCCTCACGCAAAACACGGCCTGGCGCAACGTCGAGCGGGCCATCGACAACCTACGGCGAGCGAAGGTCTTGAACTGGTGTTCGCTTCGCAACCTGTCGGAACATGATCTCGCGGAACTGATACGCCCCTCGGGCACGTTCCGCGTGAAGGCCGAGCGACTCACGGCTTTCGTGGGGCGCCTCTGGGAGCATCACCAGGGATCGTTGCGGTCCATGCTCGACGGAGAGCTGAAGACGGCACGGCGGCGATTGCTGTCCATCCACGGCATCGGCCCGGAGACGGCGGACGCGATCCTGTTGTACGCGGGCGATCGACCGACGTTCGTGGTCGATGCGTACACCCGGCGGGTGCTTCGCCGTCATTTTCTCTGCAATGAGAAAGCAGACTATGAGATGATCCGCCGCCTGTTTCACGCGGCCCTTCCGGCGGTCCCGCAGGTGTTCAACGAGTACCACGCCCTGCTTGTCGCGGTGGGGAAGAGGCACTGCCGCAAATCCGCCCGCTGCGAGGGGTGTCCGCTGGCGAGCATGCCGCATGATCGTAGGTTGTAGCCTTGGAAACCGTGTCGCTTGCCTTGGCGTGTGATTTCGGGTAATGTGGCGACCTGGAATGACCGGCCCTAGAGGCGGGGTCGGCGGACTGATTTCCGCGGCAAGGAGAAACTTGATGAACCGTGGTTGGATTCGTAGGTTGGGGACGTTGGTCGTCGGACTCGTCTGTTTGGTTGCATTCACGACGACGAGCGTAGGGTGTGCCACCTGCAAGAAGTGCCCGCAGCCCTGCAACAAGCCGTGCGACAAGCCGTGCGGCAAGCCGTGCGACAAGAAGGCGGACGAGAAGAAGGGAGAGGTCAAAAAGGAAGAGCCCAAGAAGGAAGAGCCGAAGAAGGAAGAGGCCAAGAAGCCGTAGTCGTTCTTCGAGCGACGTGCGGTTCTGAGTGTAGTGCGGTGGCACGGTCAGGCTCGGCGGGTCGATCCCTCACCCTTACCCACAACTTTTCTCCCGCAACAGATCGCGATGGAGTTCGAGCCCTTGCACGAGGGGCATGACTTTGTTCCAACCCTTCCAGATGGTTTGCCAGCCCGGCAGGCCGTCGCTTTTTCGTGCCAGAAAACC
>JAZDHF010000244.1:0-8599 GCA_043806315.1 Planctomycetota bacterium
GGTTTTCTGGCACGAAAAAGCGACGGCCTGCCGGGCTGGCAAACCATCTGGAAGGGTTGGAACAAAGTCATGCCCCTCGTGCAAGGGCTCGAACTCCATCGCGATCTGTTGCGGGAGAAAAGTTGTGGGTAAGGGTGAGGCTATAATCCCCGGCCAGAGGGGTGCGGGGCATGAAACGTCCTGAAGAGCGACCCATGGAACTAGACCGGCGTATCGAACAGTTTAAGCAGATGGCTGAGGCCGATCCGGACAACGAGCTCGGTCACTTCAGCCTGGGCAAAGCTTACTTCGACGCGGGTCAATTCGACGATGCCGTCGCATCGCTCACCCGGGCGCTGCACCTCAACGCCACGATGTCCAAAGGGTATCAACTCCTCGGTGACGCCTACGATCGGGCGGGAAAGCGGGCGAAGGCGATCGAGGTGATGACCAAGGGCGTCACCGTCGCCGACGAGCAGGGCGACCGTATGCCGCGCGACGCGATGGCGCGGGTCCTTCAAGGTTGGGGCGTTCCCGTTCCGGCCTACAAGACCACCGAACGGGTGGGCTTGGATTCCGGCGTCGGCGGCGCTTCAGCGCCGGGGTTTCACTGCTCGCGTTGCGGCCGACCCGACGGGCAGCTCGCCAAGCGACCCTTCAAAGGCCCGCTGGGGGAGAAGATTCTCGCCAATGTCTGCACGGGCTGCTGGAAGGAGTGGATCGGCATGGGTACCAAGGTCATCAACGAGCTGGGCCTCACCCTCAGCAGCCCCGCCGGACAGCAGGCCTACGATCAGTACCTGGTCGAGTTCCTCCAGCTCGAGGATCGCTGACCGACCCCCCGCAGGTTGTTTTTCCCCCTACCTTACGCACTCCACGCGGTCTGCCTGGCTTGACGAAAGTCGGCGCTTTTCGTTGCCGTTAAACAGGCGGCCGTCCGGGACTCCCGCGAAAACGGGCCGTTTGACACCTCGGAAACGAGGAAAGGCGGCTCGAAAGGGCGTCTCCGGGCTGTGAGTTGTTCCGTCCCCGACGGGGGGGGTGACGCCGACCGGGGTCCGAATCGGCAAAAGGACTCGCCGCAGGGCTGGAAATGCGTTACTGAAATACCTATACTTGTCGGGGAGGGCGAAGTGCAACCCACGCGACCATCCCCCCGGCCGCAGAGCGGCCAGCGGCCTCCCGGATCCAGCGTCGATCCGAACGAGGTGCCGGACCATGACCACAGGTAATCTCCCCACGGTGGCCATCCCTCCCGTGGCGGATTCCGCCCCCCGACTCAGCCTCGTTGTCCAAAAAGGCGCCCAGACCGGAACCCGCCTTCCGTGCCGCCGCATCGTCACTCTGCTCGGTTCGCGTGAGGGCTGCAAGGTGAATCTGCAGCATCGTCGGGTCGCACCCGTCCATGCGGCCTTGGTCAACAACGGCAGCGAGGTCGTCGCCGTGGACCTGCTCACCCCCACCGGCACGCGCCTCAACGGGCTGAAGATGCAGCACGAGACCCTCAGCGACGGCGATCTGCTGACCGTCGATCGGTGGGAGCTGCGGGTGGAGCTCGAGCAGCCGGAAAGCAACGGCAACGCCGACGCCCATCCGTTTGACCTGGAGCCTACTCCCCACGTCGTCGCTCTGGAGCATCTCGGGACGGGACGCGTCCTACAGCCCAACCGGGCCATCTGCCTCATCGGCCGCCGCGACGGCTGCGACATAGTCCTCCGCGACGACCGCGTATCCCGCGCTCACGCTCTGCTGCTGACCTACTTCGGGTACCCCGCGATCCTCGATCTGCTCACGCCCAACGGAACCGTGGTGAACGACGCCTCCATCCACTACCACGCCTTGAAGGACAACGACGTGGTGACCATCGGCGACGCCCAGTTCCGGGTTCGCCTCGTGGGGTCGGCGGTGGACAGGCGCGGGTCGAACAACCACAAGCCGGCCGCGCCGCTCGTCGCCCTCGCCAAGGAACCGGTCACCGCGGACCTCATCAACATTCAGAAGACAGAAGGCGGCCAATCGTGGCGCATCGCCGACAACCTCGAACACCTGGAAAAAGCCCCCGCTGAGCGACAGGCCGTCTGACATTGCCCCTTCCTGGAGCCATCTCCGCCCGGAGTCTTCATGAGGCTGTGCCGCGTCCAGATCGATGAAAAGCGGCGGGTATTTTCAGGACGGGGCGGACGGAGCACCGATGCCGAGCGCCTGGACCCAGAACCTCCACCTTGCGGTCTTCAGCACGAAGAACCGCATCGCCGCAATCTACCGGTCGCGTTCATAACGCTTCGAAGTGCTTCTTGGTCAGGCCGGTTTGGCGGATGATAGCCCGTAAGGTTCCAGTGGGAATATCGCCCGGATGGTTGGGTACTGTGGTTCGCAGACGTGTGTGCGCGTTGTACCAGATTTCATGGCTGCCCGCCGCGGAGCGATCAAACTCGAATCCCGCGGTCCGCAGTTTCCGGACGAGCTCCCGATAGGTCATGCCACCACCGTGACCGGGACGACCGCCTCGACGGATCGGGTCCGTCGGCGCTTCGGCTTCGGAAGCGGATCGCCGTGGGCCAGGCAGCTCTCGATGATCTTCCGTGCTACGTCGCGGGCGATCTCCATCGTTTCGGCGATGGTGACCCCTTGGGCGACCAGACCTTGCAAATCAGGACTTGTGGCCACGTAGCCGCCTTCGTCGAGCGGCTCCAGCTTGAGGCGGATCATCCACTCCCCGAAGGACGCTTGTTTTGTTCGAGCCATAGCATCATTATACGCGATTCGGGGGTATGCCGTACACGCGCGCCGACAATACAGTACGGTCCGCGGGTCGTGGAGGCTCGGCGCGGGTCTTGCCATGAAGGTACGGGAGGTCATCAAGTTGATTGAGTCCGATGGGTGGTTCCTCGTCGCGACGCGCGGTAGCCACCGCCAGTTCAAACACCCGTCCAAACCCGGACGTGTGACCGTCGCTGGGAAACCGGGCGACGATTTGGCGCCGGGCACGTTGAACAGCGTCTTGAAACAGGCGGGACCGAAGGAGCAACGCTGATGCGATACGCCGTGGTGATCGAGAAAGCGAACGGCAACCTCTCCGCTTACGTGCCGGACCTTCCCGGCTGCGTGGCTACCGGGCAAACCCACGATGAAGTCAACGCCAACATCCGTGAAGCGATCCGCTTCCACCTCGACGGACTCCGCGAAGACGGCCTGCCCATTCCCGAACCCGAAGCGCTTTGCGAGTACGTCGATAGTTGACGTCGAACGGGAGGGGGGAAGTTCCCTCACGCCCAAGTGTGAGCCCATGGGGATCGATGTATTCATCAACGATGGCGTGCCCGGCGCGGATGAGCTCGTTGACGTTGGGGTTCCCCCCACCGAAACCTGCCTTTTTTGGCGCGCCCTGCGCAGAGTCCTGAACGATGGTAACCCGGCCTCGGACAATGTCGTGGTCCACGTACCGGGGCGCCGCGAAGGGACGTATCCGCTGCTCATCTTGACGACCACCAAGGCGAAGCATGTGATTTGTTGGCTTGCACTGCCAGAGCGCGTATGCGCGCCGGAAGACGGACCTAAGCTCCACCTGATCGACCACGTCACGTTGAATTTGCACAATCGTCGGAGCCATTCGTCCGCCTACAACCGGCACGGCGGAAAGCTGTCGACTGCCCGTGAGTGGGAACTTCAAGGGTTCCCGACGAACGGTGTCTCCCTTTGGTTCGGATTTGCAGTCAGTAGGACGGTTGTCGAGGGGCAGGTCCTGCAGCGTCAACAGTGGATACAGCCGTCCCGTTCCGATGCGCAGCGTCGCAAGGATGAATACGTCCGGTTCTGGGAGCGACTACAGTCGGTTGATGCCCATCTCCCAGCGGAGAATGGAACCTCAGAAGACACGCTCTGCGGTTTCGTGTACTTGGTGGACGGGCCGACAGTGACCCTTTCGCACGAGCTATTGCCGCCGATGGGTGGATCGGCACGGGAGTTCGTGGAAGGGGTCGATGATCCGAAGATCTTCCACATCCAGTCGACAGGTTTAGTGGTCGGCTCGGTTCAACTCGGATTGCTCTTGGGGTTCCTCCCCTGGAAGCTTCGGGAGAACGGACCATTCCTTATCACGCCCGGACGAAATTAGGATGCGGTCATGTTTGACGCGCTAACCAACAAGCTCAACGACGTTTTCCGCGGGCTGCGGGGGCGGGGGAAGATCAGCGAAGGCAACGTGGCCGAGGTGATGCGCGAAATCCGCACCGCCCTGCTCGAGGCCGACGTGCATCTCGACGTCGCCCGCGCCTTCTGCGACGAGGTGCAGCAAAAGGCCATCGGCGCGGAGGTCATCAAGACCCTCCGCCCCGCCGACGTAATGGTCAAGCTCGTTCACGATGAGCTGGTCCAGATCATGGGCCCGGTCGACCCGCGCATCCCCTTCATCACCCCCGGACCCACGGTTCTGCTTATGGCCGGTCTGCAAGGCTCCGGCAAGACGACCACCTGCGGCAAGATGGCCAAGATGTTGGCGAGCCGCGCGAAGCGACCGATGCTCGTCGCCGCCGACCTGAAGCGTCCGGCGGCGATCGACCAACTCGAAGTGCTCGGTGGGCAAATCGGAGTCCCCGTCTACACCGAGCGCGGCCATCAGAACGCCGTGAAAGTGTGCCGCAATGGGATCAACGAAGCGCGGAAGAGCGACCGCGACGTAGTGATCCTCGACACCGCCGGACGCCTGGCGATCGACGAGGAGTTGATGGACGAGATCGCCAAGGTCGCCCAGGCGACCAACCCGCAACAGATCTACCTCGTCCTCGACGCCATGACCGGGCAGGACGCGGTGAACACCGCGAAAATCTTCAACGACACTCTGGAACTGGACGGCATCATCCTCACCAAGTTCGACAGCGACACCCGCGGCGGGGCGGCCCTTTCCGTCAAGCAGGTCACCGGCAAGCCCATCAAGTTCATCGGCGTCGGCGAAAAGCTCGAAGCCCTCGAGGAGTTCCACCCCGACCGCATCGCCGGACGCATCCTGGGCATGGGCGACGTCCTCTCGCTCGTCGAACAGGCCCAGAAGCAATACGACCAAGCAGAGACGGCTGTGCTCAATGCCAAGATGGCCTCGGGCAAGTTCACCCTCGACGATTTTCTCGGTCAGCTCCGCAAAATGAAGGAGATGGGGTCGATGAAGGACCTCATCAAGAAAATTCCCGGCATGGCCGAGATGGTCGGCGACGAGGAGATCGACGAAACCGAACTCGTCCGCTTCGAGGCCGCCATTCAGTCCATGACGCCGAGTGAGCGGGCCAATCCCAAACTGATCGACACCTCGCGCCGCCGCCGCATCGCCCGCGGCGCAGGCGTCGACCCCGCCGACGTCAGTCAGCTCGTCAAGCAGTTCGAGCCGATGCGCAACATGATGAAGATGATGTCCGGCCAATCCTTCATGCAGCGGCTGAAGATGGGCACGCAGTTTTCCAGGATGATGGCCGGCGGGGTGATACCCAAGTTCAAGGCCGGCACCACCGCCACCAAACGCGTCCTCTCCAAAAAAGATAAACGCAGACGTCGTCGCCGATAAACACCACGATGTGCCACTGCTCTGCGAGCAGTGGGATGCATCCCGTTTGGGGTGGCGAAAACGCCCACAGAATGACGCGAAACGACTACCTCCGCCACGCTTAATGGGATGCGACCAAGCAGTGTCTCGTGCCGCCTCTCGTGGGCGGCGCCGGGATGGCATAGGCAGTCCTCGCGCCGGGCCCTTATCGGCCCGTCCGAAAACAGTTCAACACAGACCCCGCTCCTGACTTGAGCGAATTTTTCTCTAAATATTTGCCCGCGCCTATAGTTAATCGTAGGTTTCATGTGATTACATCCCGCAGGGCAAACCAATCGCAAGATTGGGGCGCAAAGCGTTGAGTCCCGACGTTGTCGGGATTGTCGCGCTGCCCGGAATACCGTGGGGGACGGGATTCCGGAAGGGAGGGGAACTCCATGCTCCTTAGGAGGGCATACAATGAAGCGTCCCAATCTCGTTCCGCGCCACCACTCTAGTCGCCGTCGCGCCGCCGTCGCGGTCATGACGGCCGTCACTCTCGTCGTTCTTCTGATCTTCGCATCCTTCGCAGTGGACCTCGGCTTCGTCCGCGCCGTGTGCGGCGACATGCAGCACACCGCGGACGCCGCCGCGCTCGCCGGGGCGTCCGCGTTGCGCGAAGTCGATGAGGCGGATCCGGAACTCGTGAAAGAGCGTGCGGTCGAGATGATCGAGCTCATGCAGAAGAGCCAGGGTTTTGAGGCGCTTGCTGATCAGGTGATCCAGGTCGGCAAGTGGGACTATGAAACGGGCGAGTTTACCCCGCTGGAGCCCGGCGCCCGGAGCCCGTTTGCGGTTCGCGTGGTCAGCGTTCGCAAGAAGACGCCGCTGTTCTTCGCAGCCGTCATGGGCAAGTACAGCACGGACGTCACCCGCGAAGCCGTCTCCTTGGGCAGCGGTCGGTGCGGGGGCATCTGGGGGTTGAACGGCGTCCGGGTCATCGGCGACGTGGTCACGGACAGTTACAACGCCGATGAGGGCGCATACTCGGCAGACACGGCCGGCGACAATGGAGACATCTGTAGTGGTCGAAACGTTACCGTCAACGGCGGCGTGGAGGTCAACGGCGACGTGATGTGCGGGTTCGCCTATGAGGTCACCATCAACGGAAGCTCGGCCGAGATCAGCGGGACGACCACCGCCAACAGCGGTCCGGTTACAGGGCCCGTCCCGGACTTCGGCAACATCACCTCCGTTAACGACGACGTATTGATCCCGGCGACCGACGGCGGCAAGCCGCCGTGGAGGGCGGGATTGGGTTGGAATCTGTACCTGACCGCCAACGACAACGTCAACGTCCCGCCGGGCGATTACTACATGGATTCGATCACCATGCGGTCCGGGGCGACGATTACGGTCAGCGGCAAGACCACGTTTTACGTCGGCGGCAAGGTGGATGCTTTGGGGGCAGGGATCGTCAACCAGACCGCCGATCCCAGCAATCTGTCGATCATCTCCAAGGGGACCAGTTTCGAGATCGGCGGGACGGCGGACCTCTACGGCTCGGTGCTGGCCCCGTACGCGGCGGTCAAGCTCCACGGCGACAGCAACTTCTACGGCGCGTTGATCGGCGGAACGGTGGAGATGCTCGGAAACTTCCAGTTCCACGTGGACGAGTCGTTGCCCATCGTGGACTTCTTCGATCCGCCGATGCCGAGTCTGGTGAAATAGCTTCCCGAAAGTGCCGCCAGGGCGGAGGTAGGGGGATGGGAACCCAGTTCGCTGAAGTGCTCAAACGCGTCGCGCGGAGGCTGCGGTCGAGTGACGCCGCGGTCGCCGCGACCGAGTACGCGACGATTTTGGCCGTGGTCATCATGGCCGTCATGGTGGCGGTGATGATGCTCGGCCAGAAGGTGAGCAAGAGCTTCAGCGATATGGGTGGAACCTTCGCTTCGGCGGCCAATGGAAACAACCCGGGCAAAAGCGACGGCAAGGGCACCGGTGATCAGAGCGGCGGAATTGAAAACGGCGCGGACCCTAGCGGCAGTGGCAGCCCCGGCGGAGGCGGCGGCGGTTCAGGCGGCGGTGGAAGCAGTGGAGGTTCCGGAGGGAGCGGAAGCAGCGGCGCCGGTTCGGGAAACGGCGGTGGGACCGGCGCGGGCAATGGCGATGGAAACGGCGGCGGAAATGGCAATGGAAACGCCGGGGGCAACGGCAACGGGAACGGCGGTGGTAACGGGGGCGGCAAAGGGAATGACAACGGAGGCGGAAACGGCGGAGGCAACGGTGGTGGGAACGGCGAGGGCAAGGGAAGCGGAAACGGAAACAGTGGCGGTAATGGCGGGGGCAACGGCCACGGTAAAGGTGGTAGCAAAGGCGGAGGCTGATAAGTTGGTGTTGTGTCTGTGCCGCGTCGATATGCTGGATGCGGTCCTGGCCGGTGATCGAGGGCCGGGATCGTCTCCGCGTGGGGGCGGTTAAGCCCCGTCAAGGGAGGCAGAATCATGCAAGCGTCAAAGAGCAACGTACCGACCGCGGGCCGGAGGGAAATCTCGCGATTGGTGGAAACAGCGGGTCAGCAGGGGGAGGCCGACGGGTACGCCGGGAAGCGACAGTTCACGCGATTCGCCGAGGGGATGCGGCTGGACGTGACCTTGAACCCCGCTCAACCCTCGGGGGCGTGGGGCGTCTACATGCACAACGTCTCGGACGGCGGCTTTGCCTTTTGGTCCAAGAAAGAGGTGCCGGGGCGGACGACCTTGTTCGTCCGCCAATACACCGACGACAACTCCGAAGGATGGCTCAAGGCCCGGGTCACCCACTGCACGGTGGGCATTCGGGGCTTCCTCGTCGGAGCGGCCTTCGAGCATCCGCCGGCAAAAACGTAGCCGTCTGCGCTTCCCTCGGGCCGCGCCGCTACGATGACGGGTATGCGTAACTCACGCATTCAGCTTGATCTGCTTCAACTAGCCCGCATTTCTCACCAAGTGTTGCGAGTCGATGCTGGTTGAGCCGAAAACAGAGGTTGGTGGCAGGTTGCGTGGGGAATGCGGCGGGAGGTGGTAGGCTACGCCGCGTTCGGCGGAGTGGAGGAGGCGGGGAATGCCCCCT
>JAZDHF010000245.1:0-15482 GCA_043806315.1 Planctomycetota bacterium
GGCATGCTGTTCGACACCCTGGACACGGTCGTGAGCCTGATGCGAAAAGCCTCGACCACCACCGGGCTGCGAACCACCGTGAACGTCATCCGCCGCACCTACGCAACAGGCCGAGAAGCGGCCAAGAACTTCAAAACCACCGTGACCTTGGTCTTTGACGACATGCTGCCCAGATGGAACTACGTCGCCATGCCCCAGTAATTACGACAGTTATTGATTCGGGGGTCCTTACCACTCTCGTCGGACTGTTCATCCTACCATAACAACACGAAACTCCCACAAGCGACGGACCAATTCTCAGAAAATTCTTGAGTTGGGTAGGCAGGTGGGGACCAAGCCATCCGATTCTAGCACCTTCGCGCGGTGTCCTGCAAGGCGAAAGTTGCATTTTGTCCGCCCCGTCTCATCGCTTCATGGCCCGCAGTTTCAGCAATCTGGACGAACCATCCGGCCCCGCTACACTGGGGGGTTCGGCTGTGGGGGCCGTTGCCCCCGCAGTTGGGAGATAACGCGACTTTCGGCGGGACGAGTGCAACGCCTGCTGGGTCATTGGCAGCCCGTTGAGAAAGTCCAAAGTGCCTGTGTGGCACCGGCATCTTGCCGGTGAAAACACGGGCTGGAAGCCCGTGCCACACCCTTTTCAACAGGCTGCTATGCCCCGCGCTTGCGCTTGGGGTTCGGATTGAGGCGGTCGACGATGATCACCCTCCACGCGATCTGGCTCGACGCGTCACTTCATCTCTGGGCCGAGCACGCCGCTCCCTCTCCCTGTCAGGGAGAGGGTCGGGGTGAGGGTAAGACCGCACCTTCTACCCCTCACCCAGCCTACGGGGGAACGGACGGCTCCCGGACCCTCCCTTCTCGGTCGGCTCGTCTGACCCTTGGTCGCGTTCCGCCCCTCAAGGGGCGAGGGGTTACCGACGCAGCGCCTCAAACCGCCGCCGAATGGCCGGCCTCCACCGTTCCCCACGACGAGCTTCGCCGCATCGTGGGCGACAGATGGGACGTTCTGTTGATCAGCGGCGCGGTCGATTCTGAATTAACGCTTCGACTTCCCCTACGGGATGGTCAACTGCTTCCGTCGAACCACGCCGACCGCGACCCGACCGAATCGGACCAAGGCAGTGCGATCGTTCTATTTCCCTGCCGGATCCCCACGCTCGCTTTCGCGGTGGCGGACGCGGTCGATTTCTTGACCGCCCCCGCGACTTCACCTGGCGCCGAAATCCGTCCAGGTGTTTCGCTGGTCTACTGGTCGCGGGTTGCATCGCTGGTGATGGAACTGCTCGCCGCGCAGCGCTTCGTTCCCGACATCCATCCTGTCGGCGACGGCCGCTACCGCGGCTTTTGGCGCGTGGTGGTGAACGACGCCTCGACGTCGGAGCGCTTAGCCGCGTTGATCGCCTCCATGCCGCCCGTTTGTCGGAGCGTCGCGACGCCCGACGACTCCCTCCAAGCCTCGACCCTGGTCGAGAGTTTCCTTTGGATGGCCGTCGACGCCCTCGTCCGCCGTTGTTTGGAGGGCGACGAACTCGTCCACGCTCTGCACGACCCCGCCGCGCAAACTCAATCGTTGCAGATTCAGTGGCTTCGGGCGCTGGTTCGCGGCGATTCGACGCTGGCCGCGAGTCGTGAGGACGGCGCGGACATCTCCCGAACCGTGCGCAACTGGCTCGCCAAGCTGGAGCCTCCGCCGCCGGAGCGATCCTGCCGTACTTGTTTCCACCTCGTGCCGCCAGCATTCGATTCGCCGTTCATCGCCCCCGATGGGCGATTGTGGAGGTTGACCTTCCACGTTCAGGCCGTGCGTGATCCGACTCTGGTCGTTGACGCTGAGGATTTGACCGCGGCGCGCCGGGACGAACATCCCCGGATTCTCCCTCGCCCTTTCGACGACGCTCGCGAGCAGCTTCGAGCCGACCTCGCCCTCGCGGCCCGCCACTTTCCTCCGCTCGCGCCCTGCGCGGAGCCGTCCGGGCCCCTCGAATGCGCCTTGACGCTCAACGAGACGTACGCGTTCCTGCGGGATGCCGCTCCGATTCTCGAGCTGGAGGGCTTCGGCGTCTGGACCCCGAAGTGGTGGCGGGAGGATCGCCGCCGACTGCGGATGCATCTCGACATTCGCCCCATGGCGGCCGATGCGGACGCTGCTCCGACACGCATGAGACTCGATTCGCTGGTGGCCTACGATTGGCGCGTCGCCCTCGGCGATGACGACCTCTCCCTCGACGAGATCACCCAACTCGCCGCTCAAAAGGAACCACTCGTTCGTCTTCGCGGGCGATGGCTGGAGGTCCAACCCTCCGACCTCGAAGCCGCTCTCGACTTCCTCGACCGAAGAGGCCGGGGCACGACGACCGTCCTCGAAGCCCTACGCCTATGCTACGTCGCCGACGATCTCGGGACCGGTCTGCCCGTCGGCGATTTGCGCAGCCACGGCTGGATCGACACGCTTCTCAACGCCCGCGACTTGCACGGGAACGTCGAGCGGCTCGCTCCTCCCCGCGGATTCGACGGGTCATTGCGACCCTACCAACTGAAGGGCCTCGAATGGTTGAGTTTCCTTTCCAGGTTGGGTCTGGGCGCTTGCCTGGCCGACGACATGGGACTCGGCAAGACCATTCAGATGATCGCCCTGTGGCTCCACGAACGCGAATCCGGGGATTCACCGGGTCCTACCCTCCTGGTCGTCCCCATGTCGCTGGTCGGCAACTGGTGCCGCGAGATCGAGCGTTTCGCCCCTTCGCTGCGGGTGATGGTGCACCACGGCCTGGATCGGCGTACGGGGCAGGAGTTCGTCGACGAAGTCGCCAAACACGATGTGGTCATCAGCACCTATGCCCTGACCCATCGTGACTTCGCCCACCTCTCGGCCGTCCAGTGGCATCGCGTGGCACTCGACGAGGCCCAGAACATCAAGAACCCCGCCGCCAAGCAGGCCGTCGCCGTCCGGTCTCTTCAGGCCGTGCAACGTGTCGCCCTCACCGGAACTCCCGTCGAGAATCGCCTCAGCGAACTGTGGTCCATCATCGACTTCTTGAACGTCGGCTACCTCGGCAGCGCCACCGATTTCCGCCGCCGCTTCGCTGTACCCATCGAGCGCTACCACGACGCCGATCGGGCCGCACGGCTCCGCCATCTAATTCGCCCCTTCGTGCTCCGCCGCCTCAAGAGCGATCCCACCATTGAGATCGACTTGCCCGCGAAGATGGAGATGAAGGTTTTTTGCAACCTCACCCGTGAACAGGCCGCCCTCTACGAGGCCGTGGTCAACGACATGCTTGCCCAGATCGACCGCTCCGGGGGCATCCAGCGCCGCGGCCTGATCCTCGCCGCTCTGGTGAAGCTCAAACAAGTCTGCAATCACCCGGCGTTGTTTCTCGGCGATGGTTCGGAACTGCCGCATCGAAGCGGGAAGTGTGAACGCCTGGCCGAAATGCTCGAAGAGGTCCTGGCCGAGGGGGATCGGGCGTTGATCTTCAGTCAGTACCGCGGAATGGGGGAGCTTCTCAAGAAACTGCTGGAAGACGCTTTCCACCGGGAAGTGCTTTTCTTCCACGGCGGGAGCACGCGACTGCAACGTGATGCGATGGTCGAACGATTTCAGCAGGGCGACGGCAGTGTGCCCTTGTTCCTCCTCTCGCTGAAGGCCGGCGGCTTCGGTCTCAACCTCACCGCGGCCAATCACGTGTTCCATTTCGATCGCTGGTGGAACCCCGCCGTCGAGGACCAGGCCACCGACCGCGCCCACCGCATCGGACAGGTGCAACGCGTCCAGGTCCACAAGTTCGTCTGCATCGGCACCCTCGAGGAAAAGATCGACGTGCTGCTCGAACACAAACGGAACCTCGCGGACAACGTCATCGGCGCCGGCGAGGAATGGCTGACCGAACTATCGACCGACGCCCTCCGCGATCTATTCGCCCTATCGCGAGAGGCCGTCGCAGAGGATTGACCATGCTTACCGAACATGACGCCGCCCATGAACCGCCGCCGTCGCTGAAGGTCGTGCCGACGATCTATCCGACCTCGCCGGCATTGGAGGACGTGCTTGACCGTTTCTGGCGGACCGGCCCCGAGTTTGACACGGTGGCCATCGACCTCGCCCCGCCGCAGAAACCGCTCGCCATTCTTGAGCAGCTCGGACCCTCCCCCTTTGAACGCGGCGGCTTTCCCGTGATCGGCTTTCTCGCCACCACGTACGACAAGGTGAGTCGCTACGCCCTCGAACGTCGATGACTCGCCGATCGTAGCGTAACCGGAGGGGGTATCCCCTTCGCCCCACGACACACTACCGGTTGGGGGTCGGAGTCTGCGGGCGTGCCCGGCGACGGGAAGAAAAACCAAGATTTCCAGAAAAAGTTGCTTCTCGTTCTTCGTCTCGCGCGCAACAACACACGGCCGCACACATAGGGCACGAGCCTGCTCAGCCGGTGGTGGATCGGTTGACGGTCGGACGGGGGAGGAAGAAAAGTCGGGCAAAGTCGACCCGACTGGGATGATCTACGATTACGTATGGATGACAGCCGTCACCATCGCCTCCCCATCGATCCACCGCCGGATCGTTCTTCATGTCCAATAAAGTCTGGCACATGGGAGCGGGGAGTCAAATCACGGGTACGGATTCTCAAAAACGAGAATCCGCGCGGTCGTTCACGATCTCGCGCCACGCACGAGTGGTGAGACAGCATGACCCCGCGCCGGCGCTTGGGGTTCGGATTAGTCGTGTCGCTGCCGCTCCACGCTCTGATCTGCGCCACCCACGAGGGGTGGCGCTACTTCCCCGCGTCGATGAGGGTCCCATGCCCCTCGCCGAGGACGACGGCGCGCATGTTGCCGGGGCGCTTGAGGTCCAGGACGATGATGGGGATGCCGCCGCGCTGGCACAGATCGACGGCGCTCACGTCCATGACGCCCAGGCGCTTGTCGATCACTTCGTTGTAGGTGAGTCGTTCGATGCGCGTGGCCGTCGGGTCGCTCTTGGGGTCGGCGGTGTAGACGCCGTCAACCTTCGTGGCCTTGAGCAGTACATCGGCTCGGACTTCCGCGGCCCGCAAGGCGGCGCCCGTGTCGGTGGTGACGAACGGATTGCCCGTGCCGCCCGCGAAGATCACCACTCGGCCCTTCTCCATGTGTCGCATGGCCCGGCGGCGGATGAAGTTCTCACAGACGTTCTGCACGGGAAGCGCGCTCTGTACACGCGTAGGGACGCCGAGGGATTCCAACGTGTCCTGAACGGCCAGGGCGTTGATGACCGTCGCCAACATGCCCATGTAGTGGCCGGTGGTTTCCTCGATGGCCGTGTCCTTGGCGATGACCGCACCGCGGACGAGATTACCGCCGCCGACGACCACGCAGACCTGCACGCCCAGATCGACGACCAGCTTGATCTCGTTGGCGAGCTTGCGAAGCTCCAGACCGTCGATGCCGGTTTTTCCCGGCGCGCACAATCCCTCGCCGCTGACTTTGAGGAGGACGCGAGCGTATCGGGGTCGAGGCATAAGACCTACCGGCCTGCCGGCGGCAGGCTTGAAAATAGCCCCGCGTTTCAACGCGGGGATCACGGCGTTTTATCGAAAAAAGTCCCCGAGGGACGACTGAACCCATGCGCTTGCATTCAGCCGTCCCTCCGGAACTAATCGCTCCTATGGTCGCTGACCCAGCGTTGAAACGCCGGGCTAATCTCATCGCGTCCCTCCGGGACGCCGAGCAGGGTTGCGACAATCCTCCGCCCGGACGAATCACCCCCTCTACCCGCCGACCTGCATGATAACCATGTCGGCCATCTTATGCACGTCGGCACTCTTTCGGACGGTCAGCGTATCCTACCGCGAAGGAGGCGGCGCTCGTAAGACGGTATGAACTCCGCCCTTGTGAGTTCGGTCTGATGTGAACCTGCCGGCTCGTCAGCCGACTACCCGGCCATCATCATGAGACACCGCTCGCGGCCTCGGGCCTCCGCGACGGCTCACCGCTAGGAGTCTGTCCGAGTAAGGACCTGCGCTCTCACAAGAGGGTACTTTCCTGTGCGAAAACCTAACCTTTTGGACCCCGAAAGTACCCTCAGAATGCTGTCCGAGTAACGAAAGTGGTATTACTCGGACAGACTCCTAGGAAAGCTTGGGATTCCTTATGCGGTGACGGGCGGAATGGCCTTGGTTGCCCACGGGTACCGGCGGACCACCGAGGACGTGCACATTCTCGTCGCGCAAGACGGGCTCACCGCCATTCATCAATCAATCATCGGGCTGGGCTACCGTCCCGCGTTCGAGGGCAGCAAGAACGTTCGTAAGACGAGCACGGGCGTACGGATCGAGTTTGTCGTGGCGGGCGGATACCCGGGCGACGGCAAGCCCAAGCCCGTCGCTTTCCCGAACCCCACCGACGTTGCGGTTGAGATCGACGGAATTCGCTACGTTCGGCTTGCGACCCTGATCGAGTTGAAGCTGGCGTCGGGAATGACTAATCCGCGTCGGGTTCGCGACCTGGGCGACGTGCAGGAACTTATTCGCGTCCTCAAGCTCCCGGATGACTTCGCCAATCAAGTGAATTCCTACGTCCGCGATAAGTTCCTTGAACTCGCGTCGGCCATTCGCGCACCCGACGAAACTCCGATCGCATGATCGGGCTGGTACGAATCAACGCTGAGACGCGTCACATCATTCGGGAATGAGCATCCAAAATGAGAACCACGAGCATGCAATGGCTCTGTTCCTCATGTTCTACAACTCTTGCCGGGTTCACGGTGCGATCCGCACAAGCCCGGCTGCGGCTTCCAAGTTGGCGGACCACGTTTGGACGCTAGACGAGTTCATCGGGTTGTTACGCTGAAACCGTACCGGTACCCGAGCGGCGGTAGTGTTTGCGGCGAGGTCGCGTCTCCGCGTAGGATATCTGCGGGTCGGCGAAGAATCGCAGGGCTGGAGGCCCGTTCCATGCGCCAACGGAGTCGGCGAACAGCGCCTTCGAGAGTGCCGCCGCATTCCCCCGCCGCGATGGCCTCGGGCCGGCGACGGCGCATTCGGCGCAAGGCCCGCCCTCCGACCCAAGTCCACGAACCACCCGCCCACCGACCGGCCGACCTTGGACAACGCGCCGATCCGCATGGTCTACGACTTTGTGACCGTGTGTGGCCGGCGGCGGCGGCTACTGTGATGCTCGGAGTCTCGACGGGCATGGTTATCGCCGGACTGACCGCAAAGTTGCGGGTCACGTACGGGGAGAGCGGCGATTCGGGGTCGGCGGTCGTGGGGGCGGCCATGTTGGCGCTGGCCGTCGGAGTGCGTGTTCCCCATCGTTTCGCCGTGTCGGTGTGTACGGCGGCGTGGCGACGATTCGTCAACTGGGGGACCGCGTCGCAGCTTTCGGGCGCGTTGATCCGACCCGGGGCGCCGGACCGAGCGCTCTATTGGCTGGTCCTCGCGGTGATTGCGCTCCTCGCCGGCGCATCGAGCGCACTCCTGCCCCTGGGCCTGTCGGCGACCGAGGCGGCCTATGGAGGGATGCACGCGCGTTTTCTCTGGTCCGCGACGCCCCTGGCCGTGCTCCAAGCCCTCACCGCGTTCATCACGGGACTGATTCCCCTCGCCGCATTGGGGCTTTCAATATCCTGCACGCACCACCTTTGCTGTCGGCTCGCGCAGTGGGATGCCGGCGCTACCGCGTGGATTCTGGCCGGGAGCGCGGTCGGAATGCTCCTGGCAAACCAACTGACCTCGTCTGCCGTGGCCGCAGACCTGTCACTGGTTGCGGCTTCGCTGCCGGCCTTGGTGGTCTCGATCGGCGCTGCTTTTTTGGGGTCATCAGGAGGCGCGCCCCGGGCCGGACCCGTCGAATCGGCGCCGACGGCCCTGCCGCTCTGGAGCGATCGTTGGCCCACCCTCTTGCGGGCGAGCATCGTCGCTGTCGGCGGCGGCAGCGCTTGCGTCGTGTTCGTCTGGGGCCTCCACCCTGAAGCAGAGGTCCATCGTTTCGGGGTTCATTCGGCGACGTGGCTGATCGTAGCCTTGGCGATCGGATTGCTCGTCGGGGCGAGGACGTCGCGACCCGCGGCTCGATCCATCGGCGGGTTCGGGGCGGCCTGTAACGCAGCGGGTCTCACGGTCGCGCTCGGCGCGCCGGCGTTCCCGTTGTCGAGAGCGATGAGTGTCGCCGCCCTCGTCCTCGCCTGCGGAGGATCGGCGGCCATCGGCTTCGCCGTCGCCTACGGTCGCCAGACCCTGCTGATGCGCGTGGCGAGCCGATCATCCGCCGGGGCCGTCGAACTCGGCCGGCTGTTGGTCTGCGCCGCATTCACATGGCTCGTCGGTGCACCCCTGGCCGTGCGACTGTTCGGACCGACCGCGGCGTTGATGATGCTCGCTTTGTCGCTCGTGGCATTGGGAGGAACGCTCATCATCCATGAGCCCGTCGGCCCTACCCGCACGCGCCGCGTTCGTCTTTGGGGGCTCTCCCTGTCCCTGGCGACGATGATCGTACTCTCCCTGCTCCCCAGGACGAACTCCCCGACGCCCGCCGCAGGCATTCCCGCCCGCGCGACGACGCCATCTACCGACACCGCCGCGAATGGCCGATAAAACACTTCGCGCCGCCACGGCGGCGGTGTTGTTACAGGGAGTGAACCATGATTGAGACCGTGTATTCCGAACCCCGACGGGACCGTTTTGTGAACCGGCTGGTCACTTTGTTTGTGGCCTTGACGTGCCTCCGCATCTGGCTGGGGCCGTTCCCACTACTGGAACGGGCGGAAGCGCAGATTCCCGACGCGGGGCTGCAACGAAAGCAAATCCTCGACGAGGCCAAACACACCAACGAGCTACTTTCCGATATTAAGCGCATTCTCGAATCCCAAACGCTTCATGTGCGTCTCGAAGGTGCCGATAACCAAGGGCGATAGGGAGTCCCGCGCTCCTATCGAACCGGAAGCGGCTGGACGAACTGATGTCCGTGACCTTTGCGACGGCGAAAGGTGTGATTCCCCTCATGCGCAACACGGCGCGCCGACCGGGAATGGTCTGTGCAGCCCTTGCCGCGTTGATCTCGACCGTCACCGCCGGCGGTGAGGAGCCCAAGCCCGCCGACGCTCCAAAAGGGAACCCCACGCAGGTCACGGTGACTGACCGTGGCACGGTGGAGATGCACGTCGCCAACCTCCCGATCTCGACCGTCCTGCAATTGCTTTCCCTGGAAGGGCAGCGGAACATCATCGCGTCCCCCAACGTCAAGGGCACGGTCACGGCGAACCTTTACGGCGCTACGTTCGAGGAAGCGCTCGAAGCCGTCCTCGCCATGAACGACGCCGGCTATCGCCGCGTCGGCAACTTCATCAACGTCTACACAAACGCCGAACTCGCCCTGCTGTCGGCCGCCTCCACCAAGCAACCGATGACACGAGTCTTCGCGCTGAATTACGTTTCCGCCGCCGACGCCAAGACCTACATCGACCCGGTGATCGGCAAGGAAGGAACGGTAGCGGTCTCCACGCCGACGGCTGCGGGGCTCGCCAGCGACGCGACGCAGGGGGGTGGGAACTCCAACGCGGCGCGCGATTTCATCATCGTTACGGCGAAGCTCGACACCCTGCGCGAAGTCGAGCGAGTCCTCAAGGAGGTCGACGTTCGTCCGCGCCAAGTGCTGATCGAGGCCACCATCCTCCGCGCCGAGCTGAAGGGGAATAATGACCTCGGCATCGACTTTTCCATCGTCGGCGGCGTCGACTTGCAGGAACTCGGCGCGACCTCCAACGGCATCAAGAACATCGCCCTCGGAACCCTGCCGCAGAACCGCTGGGAAAGGTTCAATGCCGTCGCCGCATCGGACTTCGCCAAGAACGTGCCCGAGGGCGGTATTACCTTGGGCATCATCAAGGACAAGGTGGCCGTCTTCCTTCGTGCGTTGGAGCAGGTGACCGACACGACCGTGCTGGCGAACCCGAAAATCCTCGCCCTGAACAGGCAAAAAGGTCAAGTGATCGTCGGGCGGCGCGACGGCTACCTCACCACCACGGTCACGGAGACCCAGGCCGTTCAGACCGTGGATTTTCTCGAAACCGGCACGCGGCTCATCTTTCGCCCCTTCATCGGCGACGACGGGTTTGTCCGCGTCGAGCTGCACCCCGAGGACAGCATCGGTTTCGTCAACGCCCAGGGTCTCCCCTCCAAGCAGACTACGGAAGTCACGACCAACGTCATCCTTCGCGACGGTCAGACCATCTTGATCGGCGGACTCTTTCGAGAGCTGACCAGCGATGCCAAGTCGCAAGTTCCCGGTTTGGGCAGTATCCCCGGCGTCGGGCAGCTATTCCGATCCAACAACGACTCAAGTGAACGCGAGGAGGTCATCATCCTCCTGACCATTCACATCGTGAAGGATCAAGACGCCTACGCCGCGGCATCGAGGGACCAAGTCGAGCAGGTCGAGCGCATGAGGGTCGGCATGCGTCGAGGACTCATGTGGCATGGCCGGGATCGCCTCGCTCAGACCCACTATCAGAAGGCCCTGACCGCCCTGGATGCCAACGACCGCGACAAGGCCCTCTGGCACGTCAAGATGGCGTTGAACGCGGCCCCGCGACATCTGCCCGCGATTGAACTGAAGGAGAAGATTCTCGGGCAGCGCGCCTGGTACGACGATGCTACCAGCACGCGGAACTTTCTGTACCGCCTGATCGCTCAGGAGAAGGGTTACCCGCTGCAACCCTTCGGACGTCCTGCTGTAGACGCCGTGCCGGGAGCTTCGCCATGAAACGCATTTCCCACCTGATTTTGGCCGCTGCCACGGCGATGACGCTGACGGCCTGTCATCGACCCAGCCACCCCGAAGCCAAGCGCCAGGCCGAGCAACGATGGAACGAGGTTCGCGCTCGCGTGAAGCTCCAGCTCGCGCGGCAGCAATATGACGGCGGGCTGTTTCATGACGTTGTGCAATCCGCATCCGAGTCCATCGCCCTCGATCCGACGCAAGCCGGGGCCTACGTTCTCCTCGCGCAAGCCGATCTAGAATTGGCCAAGCCCGCGTCGGCGGAACAAGCGATTGAGGCCGCTCGCCGCGCGGGACTCGACTCGCCCGATCTGCACTACATGCAGGGCGTCCTGCTCGAACAGCGTGACGATGTGAAGACCGCCGTCGATGAGTACGCCGAAGCGCGGGCCATGAATCCCGACAACGTGGATTACCTCGTGGCCCACGCGGAGTGCTTGGTCGCTCTCGACCGCGCCGAAGAAGCTCTGGCCCTGCTGGACGAGAACCTGAACCGTTTTGATGACAAGGGCACGGTCGCCGTCCTCGCCGGTCGCATCGCGGCCTTGCTGGGGGATTGGGACGGGGCCGCGCAGCGGCTGGGACAGGCCGCGGTCGCGCTGAGCGATCATCCGGTGGTCACGGAAGAGCTGGGCCTGTTGTTCGTCCGCGTGGGACGATGCAGCGAGGCGTTAGCGTTGCTACGTCCCCTGGTCGACGCCGCCGGCGAGTCGGAGGGCGGCGCTGTTCGTCGCGGAGTCGCGACCTGTTACCTGGCCCTCGGCGATCCGACGTCGGCGGAGCGCGTGTTGATCGACTACGCCCGCCGGCGTCCCGACGACGGCCACGCTCAACTCTTACTGGCCAAAGCGGCGCTCGAAACGAACGACCTGCTGACCGCTTCCCGCGCTTCGGACTTGGCCGAGCAATCCTCGCCGGGCCGACCGGACATCGCCCTCGTGCGGGCCGCCGTCCAATGGCGACGCAGCGAGTACGCCGCCGCGGCTGAGACGCTCTATCAACTCCTTGAAAAGGCCCCCTCAAACGTGGAGGCCTATTGCTTGCTCGGCGAAGTCCTCCGTGCCCAGGGTCAAGAGGACGCTGCCCAAGATTGTTTCCAGCGGGCGTCACGCCTCGATCCGAAGTCCGCCTGGGCGTTACAGGCATCGTCAGCTTTTAGCAGCGGGGCTGATGCCGCGACTCTCTCGTCGACGTCGCCAGCCCGCCCGCCGCCTTCCGGACAGGGTACCAAGGACGCCTTCCCCACGGTTTCAGGCGTCCCGACCCAGCCCCCGTAGGGCCTCTATCGCCTCCGTTTAAGCCGGATCCCCGTGGACCGCCGACGGCCCGTCGGGCCGGGTTTTTTTTGTAAGAATTTCTCAAGAAAAGGCTTGACTTGTCCGCCGGGTCTGGTATATTGCACTTACCGGACGGATATTGTGGCGGGTTGGATGAGCGGACGCTGGATAGTATCTATCATAACGACTTAACGATTATACCGAGCTGTTCGATACCTATTCGTTCCGCCCTCTTTTGCTTCTGCTGATTCCCCTATCCGTCTCTGACCTGCCAACGTCTACATAGGTGTGTGCTTGTTTGCGCCGCGAACACGGCGCGTGTGTTTTGCGTGGACCTCGTTTCGGGGCCGCGTAAACGCGATCGCGCGGGTTCTCGGCGAAATGGGGTCAGTGATGGATCTGTGCCTTAGGGATTTTCGCCGGCCTTCCTTTACTCCCACCCAGGCCGCGTCCAGCGTCGCGACCGCTCCGTTGCGGTCCGTCACGGGACTGAGCGGAGCCGTCGTCGACGCGGGCGCTGCCGGGAGCTCGGGCGGATGGCCGGGCGAAGAGAGATTCCGAGAACTCGAATAGGGGAGGTGTAGCCTACAGAAAAGGCTTAAGGATTCGTTGGCCGCTTCGGTCGCCTCTGGGGGACCAGGATGCAGATGGGTGGCGGTGGGGACCGACATACCCGCCTGCGGAATGAAGGCGATCGGGCGGCCACGTTCCTTTTTACGCCCGTCCGGAGCGTGCGGCACTTGATCCAAGGCGTGGAGGGACCGGCGGGCGGCCGTGTCGTTATGTTCCGGCGGCGAGACTGCGGCCCCAGTCCTGCTCGCGGACGGCCGTGGTGATTCGTTCGGCCAGCTCAACAGCGGCGTAGCCTTCCTCGGCGCTGACCCCGCTGCCGTGTCCCGTGCGAACCGACTCCAGAAAGGATCCGATTTCCGCGCGGAGCGGTTCCACGTCGTCCACGGCGAGCGGCTCGACTTTGAGCATGGAGCCGAAGTCGAGGGCCTGCATCTGCGACAAATCCTCGAAGTTGCGTTCCTTGGCCATACGGATCAGGTCGAGGTTGTCCGCGAGCTTGATCGCTACGCCGGATTTCTTCTGGTAATCCATCGACAGGTACGCCGACGGGCAAAACACGCGAATCTTGCGTTCCGTCTTCAGCGCCAGCCGCGACGCGGTGAGGTTGGCCACGGCCTCACCGGCGAAGCGAATCCGGGCGTTGGCGACATCCTCATACGGCCCGAGCACCGCCACGCCCACCGCGTCGATCGTGCATTCGCGCTGGCGCACCAGGTGCAGTACGATGTCGATGTCGTGGATCATCATGTCGAACACGACGCCGATGTCGGCGCTGCGGAAGGTAAAGGGGCTGATGCGGTGCGTCTCGATGAAACGCGGCGCGACTTGCATCCGCAGCATGGCCTGCACGACCGGATTGAACCGCTCCGAATGACCGACCTGCAAGAGACAGCCGTGTGTTCGAGCGGCCTCGACCAGTTGCCGGGCGCTCACCGCATCCGGGGCGAGCGGTTTCTCGACCAGCACGGCGATCCCGCGCTCCAGCAACGGGATCGCTACCTCGGCGTGATAGACGGTGGGGACGGCCACCGATGCGGCATCGACCGAAGTGGTGAGATCGGCGAACCGTGACACCGCTTGCCCGCCGTGTTGTCCGGCGACTTGTCGCGCTCGATCGAGGTCCTTGTCGACGACGCCGACCAGCTCGCACCCGTCAAGCTCAGCGTAGATGCGGGCGTGATTTCGCCCCATGTGACCGACGCCGACAACCGCGACTTTTAGCAGCTTTCTCACCAGGATCGCCCATATTCGCGAAGTTAGAAGCGCGAAGATAGAAGTCAGAAGTAGGACCGGAGCGCACTTCCCTTAGCTTTCTTCTTCTCTCTTCTCTCTTCTCACTTCCTCGGTCGGCGCGGATTACGGTACTCGGCTAAACGTCGCGTCCACGGTCTTGTTGCGGTCGAGAACGAGGCTCGCGGGATTGGCACGTCCGCTGAGACCGCCGTTCCACCCGGCGAACGCCCAGCCGGGATCGGCCATCGCCGTGAGCTCAAACACCTCGGCGGTTTGCTCGTCGGCCGAGTTCGCCGTCCGCCGTACCGATCCGCGCCCGACGACGTTCACGGTAAGCGAATATTCGTTCTGAAGTTTCCATGAGCTGCGATGCACCGGATCGGCGCGAAGGGATTCGAGGTATCGTCCGTGCCGCCCGTGAGCGAAGGAGCGCATCAGACATTCGCACAAGTATTCGACATTCGGATTGATCGGACGGGCGTCGAGGATGGTCTGCACGCGGTCGCGCATGGCGATGCCGCTCATCCGTGCCCTTCGTGAGAACAACTTCAGAAAGGCGTCTTTCAGTGCCGCGATGTCCTCGTTACTGTAGCCGTTGCGCTGCAGGCCGACGCCGTTAATCATGCGAACTTCGGATCGCGTCCCGCGGGCCGCCACCAGGATGACAAAGGGTGGCACATCCGCGGCCACGCGGGTCATGCCGCCGATAAAGGCGTGTTTGCCGACAGTGACGAAGTGGTGCACCGCGCTGTGCCCGCCCATGTTCACGTAGTCCTCCACGTGGACATGCCCCGCGAGCTGAACGTAGTTGGCGAAGATGCAGCGATTCCCAATTCGGCAGTCATGGGCAATGTGTGAGCCGATCAGGAAAAGGTTGCGGTCGCCCACGCGAGTCACGCCGCCGCCGTTGCCCGTGCCGGGATGGGCTGTCACCATCTCGCGGAAGATGTTGTCCTTGCCGATCTCCAGCGTGGTCCGTTCGCCGGCGAATTTGAGGTCCTGGGGCGGCATCCCCAACACGGCCTGGGGGTAAACCTCGCACCCCTCGCCGAGCGTCGTATGCCCCTCGATCGTGACGTGATGATGAAGCCGACAACCATCGCCCAAGACCACGTGAGGACCGATGACGCAGTACGGACCGATCTTTACGTCGCGGCCGAGCTCCGCGCCCCTCTCGATGATGGCCGTGGGGTGAAGACTCACGCGGCGTAACGTAGCGGAAGTCGGCCAATCCGTCCAGTCCGGGTTTGCCTGCTCTCCCGGAGCGGGTCTGGCCACGGATTTTGGCATCAGGCGATTTTTCGAATTTGCCAGTACTGCTCCCACTGCCCGCCCTCTCGAAGAGCCACGAGGTTCATCAAAGCCGCGGCGTTATCCGTATCCCATTTCATGCCCGGACGTTTGAGCCGCAGCGTGAGGTTCTTGCACATGGCCTCCGTGGGGCTGGAGCCGATGTCCCAGCCCTTGGCCAACGCCGCCGGGTACTCCACCATCTCCCAGCGTTCCACGATGTAATTCCGAAGCAATCGCAGGGCATCCTGTTTGCCCGGAGAGCGAAGCTTCTTCTTCGCCTCCTCGATGGTCGCCGGCAGCGGACGCCCTCCGAGGTGTTTGATGTCGTGTAGTTGTTTCGAGGCCCAG
>JAZDHF010000246.1:0-6600 GCA_043806315.1 Planctomycetota bacterium
GTGGATGGAGGTGGTGTCGAAGAACACCAAGTCCAAGCCACTGAACAAATCGCGCTTCTGGGCAAACAGGGCCTCTTCGATCAGGTCCTTGGTGCGCCGGGGGGCAAAGGGAGTGGCCCCGAACTGCTGGTCGTCGGGTAACGGCTCCCCCAGCCAGGCCATGGCCCGATAGAGTTGATGTAACTGTAACTCTCCCGCACCTTCCATCGCATACCCCTTCTGCCACACCTCCGCCGCTCGATCACTGCCGGGGTCGAAGAGGCGGTGCAGGACGGTGAGGAATACGGCCCGCTCCACGGGGAATTGAAACTGGCGATTCTGCAGCAAGGTGCTCAAGACCTCAGCTATACCCAGTTCCTTCCACAACCGCTCGAAGACTAAGGGTGGGCCGATCTTGATGGTCTTCGTGACCTCGGTCTTGCCCCGCTCATGGGCCTCCAATAGCGCGCTCCGCTCGGCGAAGCGGGCGCAGGAGGCCATCAGGGCGTCGATCTTCCCTCCATCCTGAAGCACGTCGAGCCACCCCAGGGTGGCGATGACCTGCTGGCGGACGTGACCGTCGACGCGTTCGCTGCGTACCAGTTGCAGGTAGTGGTAAGCCCCGCTCTTCTTGGCGCGGACGAACATAAGCGGCCTCCGTGCGTCGTAGTGTGCCCTGTACCCACTACAAACATACTCCCGTTCTGCCGATATGCAAGAGAAATACCGGGAAACGACTGTCTTAGACGCTATTTCCTGGCACTACGTTTTGCGCATTCGTAGCTCATTTTGCCCGAGAAACCGCGTTTCTGAGCAACCACGGGGGTTCACCTGTCCGAGCACTGTAGAAGATGGGCCTGGAGGTTCGATCGTCGGCGAGTTCGGTTGATCGACCCCGTGCCCGCCCGTAGCATCGCTCGGGAACGAAGCTTGTCCCGGCGCGCCGGGATTTCGAAGGCGGCGGTCGTGGGTCGGTGAGAGTCGCGGGAGTCAACTTCGGCAGGCAAAACATGGTCGGTCAACCTGCCAAGGCGGCGGCGGATGACTCGCCAGGGGGTCGCGTCGTCGCGGAGTCCCCGGCCACAGAAATCGTCAGGCCCTCGGAGATCGGCGAGGCTCGGTCGACGATCGACGCGTTCGAAGGGCGCTGGTTCGTGCTGCACACGCGCGCTCGCCAGGAGAAGGCGGTGGCCGAGGACTTGGGCCGACTGAACATCCGACACTTCCTACCCCTGGTTCGCTATCGGCGGATCCACGGCGGAAGAGTCCGACCCGTGAGCATCCCCTTGTTTCCGGGGTATGTGTTCATGTGCGGGCGGGACGAGGATCGTGTCGCGGCCCTGCGGACCCATCGCGTCGCGAACATTCTTTCTGTGGCGGACCAGGAGCGGCTCAAATCGGACCTGCGGCAAATCCAGCGCGTCGTGGAAAGTAACGAACCGGTGGACCTGTTCCCACGGCTTCGCAAGGGAACTCGCTGTCGGGTCATCCGTGGAACGCTGTCGGGGATCGAGGGGGTGGTGTTACGCCGTCGGGGACCGTGGCGAGTCTACGTCGGCGTGGAGTTTGTGGGCCAATCGGCCGAGCTGGAAATCGACCCCTCCTTCCTTGCGATCATCGACTGACGGCGAGGATGGGAGACTTCGGTCGATCCTGCTGCGACGCCGACGATCGGCGTAAAAAAACATTCGGCTCCGCGACCCGTCTGAAACGGGAGCGTCGCCGAATGTTATCTCCCCCTCCCGAAAAAGTCACAGGCATCGCGGCTTCATCGCCGACCGACGGGCAGGCGGCCCGCCCGGACGCCCGCTGTGACCCAATGCGCGCGCTCAAAGCGCGGCCATACCCTAATGCGGCTCCTCCTGTTTTCCCCTCTGTTCCGACATCGTTGGAAGTGCCGGGCGGTCGTCAACAGCGTCATAGAAAGACTCGTGATACACCACCCGGTCGTATCAACGGCCCGCATATTACCGCATCGTCTTCAAACCTGTCAATCGAAAATATCCTAGATTCTCAAAATTTTTTTCGGCTGGGTACCGTAACGCCTTCGGCGATTTCGTTCGCCGGGCTAGGGTTTCGGTGCCCGCAGGGAATATCACAGCCCAATGGAACCTTGGCCGGTGCCCGGCCCGCTGGAAGTCCGCCCCTCCGAGCGGTAAACCGGTCCCGGTTTCTTGCGGGACGTTGAGACGCTTTGAGGGCGTAAACCGGACCTGTGAATTTTTCGATTCGATCGAGCCCCGGCTCCTCCCGCCTTCGGCCCGGTCGTGGGATCAGTCGTTCCGCAGACGGGTGGTGTTGGCCAGGCCGGTGAAGCGGCGGGAGCCGAGGGCGGCTTGCGGCAACCCTTCGGGCCAAAGACTCACGGAAACGCCGAAGTCGTCCTTGGCCTGATCCAGCTCGAACGAGATCGCCCCGTACCAGCGCGGGAACTTGCGGATGAACGCCAGGGTGAAATCCAACGTTCGGCCGCGGTCCAGGTCGAACAGCTCGCGCACGGCGAGGGTGTGCTTTTCGGTCAGGCGGTAGTTCATGTCGAAGCCGAGCAGGTTCGATTCGCTCTGGTCGATGAAGCGGTATCCGATGAGGTAGCTGAACCGCGGGGTCCGCTCGACGGCGAGGGAGAGGTTGAGGACGTCGACTTGGCCGTCGTTCAGGTCATAGTTCGTCTCGCTGAGCACGGCGGTGCGGTCGTTGATCCGCCAGATCGTCGAGGAATTGACGTAATTGTGGGAGATGCTGTCTTCCGGACGGGTGGAGGAGGTATACCCGTTCGTGGTTTCATCGCCCTCGGCGTCGTTGAACACCCCTAGCTCGAGATCGTGGGTGAAGACGTCCACCACGCGGCGATTGTCACCGGCCCCGCGCTTGGTTTGCCACCGCTGGCGGACGCCCAATGCGGCGCCGTCCGTTCCGGCGATTTTTTCGACGGTTTCGTCGAACGGGAATAGCTCGTCCTTATCGTGGTCGGTCTCCGAGGTCCACGCGGTGAGGGTGGGCTTGATGATGTGGCGAAGGCCGTCCACATCGAACATCGTGGAACGCACGTCGGGGTAGAGGCGCGTGAAGTACATGCTGCCGCGAACGCCGACGCTGCCGAATCCGCGGGTGAGTCCGCCTTCGTCGGGCGATTCACTCCAGGTCGTGCCGCGTCCGGCCACAAAGGGCACGAAACGCATCGGTCCGACGTCCACCGGTAAGTCCACTTCTTGGCGGGTATCGGCGCGGGCGGTCGACCCGGAGCTGACGGCTCGCCCGTCGCGGAGCAGTTCGCGGAAGGTCTGGTCGGCGGCGCGGTAGCGGACGATGCCGGCGCGGTTCTCGCTGAACCAGGCGCCGCGGTCGCCGAGCGATTCGCCGGCGAGGTGCAAGCTGAAGTCGGGGAGCCGTTCGGTCTGGGTGGTGAAGTCCAGGAACCGACTCTGCAAGGCCGCGGTGAAGGCCCAGTTGTCCCGCTGCTTTTTCAGGTATAGGAGCGTCTCCTGCTCTTTGTCGGTGTCGAACTCCTTCTTGAAGAACTCTTCGAGGAACGACTTATCGGAAAGGTACGACAACTCCAACGAGATCTGCCAGTCGTCCTCAAGGTACTGCCGGTGGCGGAACAGGAAGCGCCCGCGGATGTCGTGCTGCGATTGCTCCTCGCGCTCACGTCCGAGGGTATCTTCACCGCTGTCGGCGATGACGTAGCTCTTGAGCGTCCCAAAGTAGCGATCGCGGGCATAGTCCACGTCGACGCCCGCGGCCGGACCGCGTTTGGAGAAGTATTCCAGATTGAGCGTGGAGTCGAACCCGGTGGGCGTCTCCAGCCCCAACAGGTTAAAGAGGCTCCACTTGGTCTCCAGCTCCCATCCAAACTTACCGCTGAACCCCGTGCGCACGCTCTTGACGGCCGTTTCGCTGGTATCGACGTTGCCGCGAATGAACGGCCAGTAGGCGACCGCGTGCCCGCCGAGATTGAAGGTCGCATCGTTGATGCGGAAGCTGCCGGCGCGGATGCCGGCCTGTCGTTCGCCGGGTTCCGGCGGCGTACGGTTGATGAGGTCCACTCGGCTGGCGCCGATGTGATAGTGCGGGGTGTGGAACTCGCTGGTGGTGAGGACGGCATTCTCGGCGGTGAACTCGTTGGCCGAGAGCTGCCGGATCTCCGACGCCCGAACGTAGAGCGGAACGCCGCGCTGGACGAGCGTCGTCCGCACCACCGCGTCCAGGATCAAAGCGCGATCCTGGAGGAAATCGTAATACAGCCGCGAGGCGCGGATGGCGTTGAGCCCCTGAGACAACTGCACGTCGCCTTCAAGGTACGCAGCCTCCACTTCGACGTCGCCGAAGCCCGTGGACATGAGTTGACGATCGGGGGAATCCGTGCGCTCTTTTGTCGCCGCCGAACCTCGCGCCACGTCGCCGCCTAGACCGGCGGGCTCCGCGCCCTCCGCGCCGGGCAAGCCCTTCCCCGGGGGCAGGAAGACGACCACCGAGTCCGCCTGAATCTCCAGATAGTCGCCGGCGCTGGGCACGCCCCGGGCCAGATATACCCCGCCGATCATCGTCATGACCTGCCGACCATCGTCGGTCTTGGACATGGTCATCTCGCCGCGGGATTGAAAATGGATGATCGGGCGCGGCGCGGGTTTCTCGGGTTTGGCCCCGAGTCCGGAGGGGTCGAAAACACGCAGCGACGCCTCCTCGTCTTTGCCCGGCAGTTTCCCGGCGGCGAAGGCCTGTCGGATGGTGTTGCCCTCGCGGTAGACCTGGGTGTCGGCGGAGGACTGCATGGCCACGTCGTCGGCGTGGGTGATGATCTCGGCGAAGGTGCTCAAGGTCACGAACAGCGCCGGACCGGTGGTCAACGTGCCGCCGGTTTCGTCCACTTCCGCGTCACGCCACAGGAGAACCTGGAGGCGGCGGTAGGGTCGGTCCTCGTACCGGCGGTTGTCGATCCAGACCACGGCTTCTTTGCTGCGAAGTTTTTGGGGTTCCCGTTCGCCGATGGTGAGTACGAAGTCGCCGATGAAATGGAGGGCGTCGGTGCCGTCGTCGTCCTTGAAGACGTAGACCAGCTCGCCGTTGAGCTGTACGGGGAACTCGGTGATGCCGCTGGGGAGCAGGGGCTGTTCGATGCGGTCGGCGAGCGGCGCGGGCTGCTGCCCGTATGCGGCCACGCCGAGACAGCATAGTACGGCCAGCCGACCGATCCGAGGCCGCGTCCACATTCAGGATTGGACCCGTTGGAGAGGGTCAATCACGGGACGACGCGAAGGTTCCGCGCCTCGTCCGCCGCCGTCCGCGTGTACCGGGGGCAGTATAGGCGGCCGGCTGCGCGTGTCAATTGAAGCGTTGTGGCCCAGCCGCCCTCGGCCGGGACAGGCAAAACGGTACCCGCTTCGGTTGGGGGTTCGTGACGGCTGACCGCCGAGCGGCATCCGACGCGCCGGGTCTGGGATCCAACGGTCAGGTCCACCAGGCCGACCCAACTTTGAAGATTTCTCTGCGATTTGATCCGTCGTTTGCGCGGGTTCGGTGTTATTATAGGTAGAGCGCCTTTCGTCCTTGCCTGTACGTGTCGCCAGCGACGCCGCGATCACAGAGGCGCGCAACAACGGAGGATGACCATGCGATCGGTCTCGATGACAATTCTCGGATTGGCGGTATGCGTTCTCAGTGTAGCGGGACCCAGCGGCACTGGACTCGCCCGCGGTGAGCAGCCCAGCGGTTCCATCGTCGGCTGGGGTAGCCAGGTTGT
This sequence comes from Planctomycetota bacterium, assembly GCA_043806315.1. Taxonomy (GTDB): domain Bacteria; phylum Planctomycetota; class Phycisphaerae; order UBA1845; family UBA1845; genus SBAX01. The sequence goes on from JAZDHF010000246.1 coordinate 5,720, forward strand.
GGGCGTTGACCTGTCGCGGGGGTTCGTGTCCGTCGCCGCGGGCCACAACCACAGCCTCGGCCTCAAGGCCGACGGCTCCACTGTCGCCTGGGGAGACAACCGCTACGGCCAGACGAACGTCCCCTCGCCCAACACCGGCTTCGTGTCCGTCGCTGCGGGCGGGTACCACAGTCTGGGTCTCAAGGCCGACGGGTCCATCGTCGCGTGGGGAGCAGGTCCAGGTTACCCACCCAACCCGAATACGGGTTTCGTCGCCGTCGCCGGGGGCTACTGGCACAGTCTGGGTCTCAAGGCCGACGGGTCCATCGTGGCGTGGGGAGCCAACTTCCATGGTCAAAGCAACGTTCCCGCACCCAACACGGGTTTCGTCGCCGTCGCCGGGGGCAGGTCGCACAGTCTGGGGCTCAAGGCCGACGGGTCCATCGTGGCGTGGGGATACAACTACTACGGCCAGACCAACGTCCCCGCGCCCAACAGCGGGTTCATTGCTATCGCCGCGGGCGGGTATCACAACCTTGGGCTTAGGACCAACGGCTCCATCGTTGCGTGGGGCGCGAACTTCTTCCGTCAGGCAAATGTCCCCGCGCCCAATGCCGGCTTTGTCGCCGTGGCGGCGGGCGGGATGCACAGTTTGGCGGTTATGAACAGCGGCGCCATCCGGGCTTGGGAGCTCAACGACTTCGGTCAAACCAACGTTCCCGCTCCGAACAACGGTTTCACGGCCATAGCCGCGGGCTATTACCCTCACCCTTACCCACAACTTTTCTCCCGCAACAGATCGCGATGGAGTTCGAGCCCTTGCACGAGGGGCATGACTTTGTTCCAACCCTTCCAGATGGTTTGCCAGCCCGGCAGGCCGTCGCTTTTTCGTGCCAGAAAGC
>JAZDHF010000247.1:0-11484 GCA_043806315.1 Planctomycetota bacterium
CCTTGGAAGGGGAACGATTGTTGAGTACACTCTGTTTCCATCAGGCTGCTCCTCCGTGAACGGTAAACTCGTGTAGCTACAGGTGTTATCGCACAGAGAGCAGCCTGTTTCTATCCCCTCGGTGAGAAATGCGGGCTAAGAGCGCGGGGGGTGCGGAAGTCGGGCTAATCCTGCGAGTAGGTGCGGCCCAGCCGCCCCCGGCTGGGCGGCAGGGCACAGCGGAGGGCCGCTGTGCCACAAACAGCCGAACCCCAAAGTTTGGCTGCGACGGAGCACTAGCCGCGGCGGTCGGAGACCCTCAAGGCGTAGTAGATCAGGGTGAGAACGGCGGTGATGGTGGCGGCGACATAGGTCATGGCCGCGGCGCTGAGCACCTTGCCGACGACGCGGTCCTCGTCGGCGGTGACCATGGCGTTGCTGAGGAGGACCTGGCGGGCGCGCTTGGAGGCGTTGAACTCGACCGGCAGATTCACGAGTTGGAAGAGCACGACGACGCCGAACAGCGCCAACCCGATGACGGCCATTCCGGTCAAGCCGAAGATAATCCCCGCGATGATGAGTCCGACGGAGATGTTGCTGCCGACGGAGGCCATTGGGACCAGACCGTTGCGGAAGGCCAGCGGACCGTAAGCGGCGGCGTCTTGAATGGCGTGGCCGACCTCGTGCGCGGCGATGCCCAGGGACGCCAGCGATCGACCGTGGTAGACGTCGGGACTGAGACGGAGGACCTTCTTCTTGGGGTCGTAATGGTCGCCGAGGAACGACTGGACGGGTTCGATGGCGACGTTGCTGATGCCGTGGAAGTTGAGGATGCGTTGGGCGGTTTCCGCGCCGCTTAGCCCGCTGCGGGCGGGAATCCGCGAAGCTTTGGCGTACGCGGACTTGACCTTCACCTCGGCCCAAAGAGCAAGCAGGATCGCCGGGCCGACGTATAAGAAGTACCTCGGATCAAAAAAACCCAACTGTGCTAACGCGTGCATTGATCCACCATCCCATGCGTCGCCAGGATCGTCCAGGGTCATCGCTGCCCGCGACGGCCGCCCGAACCGGGCTTCCCCAAGGGTTTATACGTTCGCCGGGGCCGTCCGCCCAGTCCACAGGAAACCCTACTTTATCATCGGTCGCGGGCGGGGGTTATCGCTAGAAACGTGGATCGACGGGTCGGAGCCGTCCGCACCGCGGTTGCCCCCCCCAGCCTGCCAGCCCGCGTTTGGGGCTGTTTGACAAGTGGAACCCGTTCGGCTATACGGGGTGTGAACCGTTCTAAAGCGTTCCCGCCCAAACGGCAGAGACCTTTCGAATCGGGGAAGACGGGCGTTGTACACTCGGGCGGGTGATCGGCTGCGGTAATGGGCCGCGGCCCCCCAACGGGGGAACGCCGTCGAGGCAGTATTCTGGAGTCTACGTTGAAGAAGATCTATGTAGGGAACCTCTCGCGGAACACTTCTGAGCAGGAGCTGGAGGCGGCGTTCAGTGTGTACGGGGCGATCCGTAGCGTGGCGATCATCCGCGACCGTTACACGGGCGACTCCCGCGGCTTCGGGTTCGTGGAGATGGACAACGAGCAGGAAGCGGGCGAGGCCATCGGCAAGTTGAACGGTACGGAGCTGGGCGGGCGGACCTTGACGGTCAACGAAGCCAAGCCGATGGAACGTCGCTCCGGCGGCGGTGGTGGCGGCGGCGGCGGCGGCGGACGGGGCCGAGATCGCGGCGGCTACGGCGGCGGACGCGATCGGCGCTAGCGCGGCGGCGTTTCTCGCCTACGTCTACAGGCTTCCCCACGGAGCGGTGGGCTGGACCCATCGTGGGCATGTCCGAGCCGTTCGGTCACATGGCCGGACGCAGGGCCTTTTTGCGCTTGTGCGAACCCAGATCGACGCGGCGGCGGGTTCCCCATGCGAGAACTTCTTTCCACTCATCCCCTCAAGCTGTTGAGCGTCGCCGTTTGCGTGATCCTGGTGATCGGCGTGCTTAATCGCCGGCGAAAGCACATCCACATTCCGCTCATGCTAACCGCGATGGGGATCGACGTGGGAATGGTTCTGTATCTCGAGATTCGCCGCGGGGTAGTGGAGTCGATCGCCCGCCGTCCGGTGACGCCGCTGCTCATGATCCACATCCTGATCAGCGTCACGGCGTTGACTCTGTACGGCGTTCAAGTCGCGACCGGCTATCGCAACGCGCGGGGACGACGCAGCGCTTGGCATCCACGGATCGCGCGACTGTTTCTGCCGCTTCGATTCGCCAATCTCATCACCAGCTTCCTGATTACCTGACGAACGGCGGCCGAGCGGCGGTATCCCGGCTCGCCGGGGGCGTTTCAGGCCGGCCATTTTACGCTTGCTGTTACCCACATTTTTCCGACGCGGAGGGCTTTCGCGCGAAAAAAAACGCGTTCGTGCCGTAGGCACGGCGCGAGAATAGCCCAGCGATTCATCGCTGGGGATACAGGTCGAAGAACGGTCCGAGTCCCGGAGGGACGACTGAACGGCACCCAGTCGTCCCTCCGGGACTTCGTTGCTTGGGCGTCCCCGTTCCCAGCGTTGAAACGCTGGGCTATTCTCAATCGTCCCTCCGGGACGAGCCTCGTTGGCATCCTTAAGGGCGCTCTGCTTGTGGGTAACAGCAAGCATTTTACGCCTGGTAGCGCATCGACCCCAACGGTCTCGTTTCAGCCCGTTTCAATGGGCTTTCCGATCCGCGCGACGAGAGAACTCAGCGTTGTAGTACTTACGCTACCCAAACGAACTTACCCGCAGTAACGTAGGTCCATTAGATGTGCGGCATCTGCGGGATCATTCGGTTCGACGCTCGCCCGGTGGAAGCGAGTGCGCTCGAGCGGGCATGTGCCACGCTGCGGCACCGGGGGCCGGACCAAAGGGGCGTTTGGGTCGGGCCGGGCCGCATCGTCGCCTTCGGCGCGACGCGGCTGAAAGTTCTCGATCCATCGACCAAGGCCGATCAGCCCCTGCACCGCGACGACGGCCGATTTCACCTCATTTACAACGGGGAAATCTACAATTTCCGCGAACTCCGCGAGGAGTTGATCGCCGCGGGTGAACCGTTCGCGACCGACGGCGACACAGAGGTCGTCCTTGCGGCCTGTGTGCGTTGGGGAGTCGAAGGGTTCCAGAGGTTTAACGGCATGTGGGCGTTGGCCTTCTACGACTCCCAAAACCGGACGGGCTTCCTTTCGCGGGACCGATTCGGCGTCAAGCCGCTTTTCTATGTCGCCGACGAGAGGGCTTTGCGCTTCGCCAGCGAGTTGGGGGCGTTGACGCCCCTCGCGGACTGGGACCGGTCGGTCGATCCGCAAGCCGTCGTCGAGCATCTTCAATTCGGGTACATCGCCCACCCCGCGACGATCTATCGGGCCGCGCGCCGCCTCCCGCCGGGCCACTACGTGACCTTCGACGGGTCCGGGATCGGCGCCCCCACGCGGTACTACGAGCCTCCACGGTCGCGGGCGCCGTTCACGCCGGACGACTACAGCGAAGTGTGCGTGCGCTTACGCCGCAATCTAGCCGACGCGGTGGTGCGACGCCGCGTCTCCGACGTGCCGATCGGAGCGTTCCTCTCCGGCGGCGTCGATTCGTCGATCATCGTCGCGCATCTGGCCGAGGCGATCGGACGCCCCGTATGCACTTTCTCCGTCGGCTACGCCGGGCAAAAGTCCTACGACGAGACGGCCTACGCGAGGCTCGCCGCGAGGCGCTTCGGAACGGAGCATCACGAACTCATCCTGACCGAGCGCGACGTGCTCGACGCCATCCCAAACATTCTCGATCACTTCAGCGAGCCGGTGGGCGACAGCTCGATCATTCCCACGGCCCTGCTGTCGCAGTTCGCCCGGAGGTTCGTGACGGTCGCGCTGAGCGGCGACGGCGGGGACGAACTGTTCGGCGGGTACTGGCGCTACCTTGGTCACCAATCGCTGGCTGCCTACCACCGTATCCCGCGATTCGCTCGCCGGCTTTTCGTCGAACCCGTTCTCCATTCGCTCGCCGCCTCGAAGTCATCTGCGCTCGGCAATCGCGCCCGGCAGTTTCGCAAGTTGCTCCGTGCGGGCGACGACGACATGCCCGCCCGGCATATCGCCTGGTCGCGCATTCTTTCACCGGAGGCGGAGTCGTTGCTCCTCGACCACCGCGAGATTCTCGACTGCGACCGCCGCACGCGGTGCCTCGCTTGTGACACCATCGCACGGTCCAACGGCGACGATCCGCTCAACGCCATTCTTGCGTTCGATCTTCAGCACCAACTGCCCGCCGACATGCTCCAGAAGGTGGACTTAGCGAGCATGATGCACTCGCTGGAAGTCCGCGTTCCGTTCCTCGATCCGGCTGTGGTCGAGCTCGCCTTGGCCATGCCCAGCAGCTTCAAGATCGACCACGGACGCCGAAAGCGAATTCTTCTGGACGCCTACCGAGGTCGTCTGCCCGACGAAGTCCTCGATCGCCCCAAGCAAGGCTTTGAGGTACCGGTCGGCGAGTTCCTCCGTGGCCCGCTACGGGACATGTTCCACAACACGGTCACGCGAGAGGCCGTCGAATCTTTCGGACTGCTGTCCTTCCCCGCCATCGAAACGATCTACCGCGACCACCTCGCCGGCCGGGCCGAACATGCCGATTTGCTTTTCGCGTTACTCTCCTTGTGTTGGTGGAAAAGACGGGAAGATCATCCGGCGAACTGAACCCGCCGAACCGCTCGCCTCATTCGATACGCTCGGATCGGAGGGAACGAGGGACCCTGCACTTTCGAGGGCGTCCTGGACGAGGGCGTTACAGGATGTAGAACGCATGTTCACCGGCCTTGACGTGCCGACCCGCTTCTTTCCATTGCAGATAGGTACGGGCGTCGTCGAATCCCGCAAGCGCGGTCAAGAGTTGATTGCGCCAACTCCACTTCCGACACGGTACGTCGGCCTTGCGACGGATGAACACCGGGGCGAGCGCGGTCGGCAAGTCGCCGCGCTCGAATCGTTCCACTATCGCCCGCGTGCAGGATTCCACCCTCGACTTGTTTCGCGCCGCGGTGGACTCGGCGCTTTCCGAATGGTATGTTGACATTGTTCCGCGCTCCTTTTCAGCGTGGGACCACGACCCCGGACGTTTGCCGCGTCGCGGGGTCACTTCGTCGATGCACGTCGCATCGGACTACCTACACCATACTTCAAGATTCGGCGCGTGTCAAGCGCTGACACAGATTTTTCTACAACGGGTCGGTTGTGGAAAAACTGCCACCGCGTGACACGCGCACCGATGCTGATTCTTTGCGGTCTGTTTTCGGCTTGTTTTCAGGCTGTTTTCGAGTCGTTGCCGAACGTGTCACGCGCTGGCACTTGCGCCGATGGGACTCCCATTCGCGCTCCATCGCGAGAATCCGACCCCCACCCTCTTTGGGGACTCCCGATGTGAGTTACCTTCTTCCCTCGCATGGGACCCATTTTGCGCTACGTTTTTTAACCCAGAACGGGTCGCCGGACACGGTACCGGAGTAAGCTAACCCCCTCCCCCGACATGGTGGTTTTTAAACTGGAGCGTCGAGTCGGCAGAGGGAGAAGTTGAACGAGATCAGAGCAAGGGCGGTTCGGCATGCCAAGTACGTGACGTTCCAGATGGCCGAGGTGGCGGTTCCACGAGAGTTGTTCGCAGCAATCCTGGACCGCATCCAGCGGTTTGGTGTGCCGCCACCGTTGGTGCAACGGGGGTGAGTGTCGCGAAAGGGCGAACGATATGACGATTCCGGCCAGGAGATGGTTCGTGCTTCGCCGTTCAGCGGGCAAACGCCCGCCGCAGCACTCTTACGAGAGAAAAAGGGGCGGATTCGGAGTTCAAACGCAGGCATTTTCGTCAGATTGTTCGCTCGTTTTTGAAATCGGGCAAAGATTCGGTAGGATGGCAGCATCAGAGACGGGAAATGGGAAATTCCGGACCATGGCGGGGAGGCATAATGAAAACTCTTGCCCATATGGCAGTCATCGCAGCATTCTTGCCTCTAGCAGTATCTTGCTTGGAAAAAGGTGTCCTTGACGCGCCCGGCACGCAGGACGTGCAGGCCCGTAATAAGCTTCTCCGAGAGGAGCCTTCGGCAGATTGTCAGGGAAACAAGGCTCCTCCTGGTTCCTATCAAGAGAGTCTGACTTCGAGCATTTACTATGTCAACACGAGAAGCATCGAATCGCTAAGAGAACGGAAACGGGAATGGTTTGAACTTTGCACTGACGATGCCGCCGAGGCGCGAGCTTGGTCCGACGCCACTTCCGAGAACTTCAGCGAACAGCGCGCGTTCGTCAAGTTTCGGGAAAATGAGAAGTACTTCGAGTTTCAGAAGGAGGGTATTGCTTACCGGGTGCACAAGTGCTCCTACTTTGATCCGAGCAAGGTGAACCGTCTCGATAGGGAAAGGGGGCCACTCATCGGCACTTTTAATCAGCGCCCTATCGACGCGACCAACTCGAAGGAGCTTGTCGAGTATCTATGGTTTATTTGGAACTACAATTTTTTTGGAAGCTGCATCCTTTCGACAGAAACGGCGGAATCCAAAGATGCCATCTGGGTGAGCCTGCTTGAGCGGACGGTCGCGGGGCGCGACTGGAGCCCAGCTAGGATAGATATCCAGCGTGTTGTCGCTAAAGTGGACAAAGCAACAGGCAATGTGGTTGCGGTAACGCGATCTGCAATGGACCAGCTATCAGTTTCACCACGTTCGAATCAAGAAGAAGCTGACCGGTTCCGACGCCTGAGAAGGTCAAAATCGTGGCCCTTTCATGACCCTTAAGGATGAAGCGCTTTTGACGAGGCGAAGATCGCTGAGAAAACCAATCTCAATTTTTTCGTTTCTCAGACCGCAACTGGGGACTGACAGCGTGCTCGACGAACCAGCACAACCTGCCCACAGCCCCGTGCCTGGGACTGCCAGAAAAGAAGTGGCCAAGGGAATATCCCGGAATTCTGGCCTCCCTTCTACAATGATACGATATGGAACAAATCCCATAGAGCAGCCGCCCGGGGAACAGCCCGCACGGCTTCTTCGGTATCGGCGGCCCGCTCCACGTCCGCGCCGAATTCTTCGGACAGCATGCGCCTGATGTTTCCATGGTCGTAGTCGCACTGGCCGACATTCAGCACTCGTGGCTTGCTCGCACTCATGAACCGTTGCTCCGAAGTCCTCGACGACACCCATCCGACGGACGGCCCCGCCGGTGGAGTCCGCTCCTTTGGAGCGTACCCCCGCCACAACACCGCCATACTGCCAATCGTTCGCTTTTCTCGCAAGGCGTTGAACGGCTCCGGTCACCGTGAACCGTAAGTTCTTGAAGTTTGAAGTCCGTTAGGTACACTTAGTGGTAGCGGGACGGCGTGATCGATTCGAAGCGGCGCGCCAAGCGGACCGCGCCGGCGTTGGTGCTGCATCTACCATCGACGCCTCGCAGATCGACCCGTGTGGAGTAGATGCAAGTGCCTGTACCTCCCACTCCGCTGGCAATCGACCTCAAGGAATTGCTGCGACGAGCGTTGGATTCGAAGATTCGGCGGGCGTTGTTAGTCGTCAAGCGTGCGGCCTCGATCGCTTTGACTGAACCTGGGGCTGACCTAAGCGATTTCGATCGAGCCTTGCTTGAGTCGATCATCGAGGGTGACCATGTGGACGGCTGGCAAGTCGGCGGTGGGCGAGGATTGAAGTTTGTTCTCCCCGACAAGCATCTTGACCTGCTCGTGTCAGGTTGGTCCCGCGTTGAGGCCGAGAAGGCAATCCGGAGCGAAGAGGCGATCCGCTTGGGCACGCACTCGGGGAGGCCCACGGCTTGGGAACTGACGTTCGATCTTGTTCTAGCCGCTATCACTAATCGTACCGTCGGCTACTCCAACCCGAAAATAGTTGCTGATCTGCTTGAGGAGCTTTGTTGGAAGTTGGTTCTAGGGAAGGCCGTCGATTGGAAGGACGGGGAGGAACATCTCGCCGCGCTCCAACGGGAGGGGTTTGCGCGAGAGTTGTTGGAAGAATTATGGAAGCAATGTCTGGGCGAGGCGGCGGAAATGAAACTGCCGCGATTAGATGCGACGACGAGTCGGCAAGGCGCCGGGGCACCTGCAACTCCAGCCGGTCTGGGCGATGTTGTTGAAGATGAGAAGGGCGCGATCGCACCGGCCAACACCGCGCGACCTGGCCTGAATGCCGCTGTGCTCGGCTCGTCTTCAAAGTCACCACGGACTGCAATCACTCTTGAACAGATCCTCGTTCGGGTTCACGGTCGGGCGAAAGAACTCTGCGAGCGAATTGACCGGAGGGCGTGCCGACTCCGTGCTGAAACCGATCGGGGAGAGGAGCTTTCGGAGGCACAGCGCGCCACGTTGCTGGAAGTCGCCGATGGGAAGCAGTCTCTTGATGTTGCTCGCAATGACGAGCGGCTTAAGTCCGCGTTCGGCGAGTGGGTGCGGGGGAAAGCCAACAAGGAGGTTCTCCGGGAATACGCGGATGGTCTCGGGCAACCCTCGCATCGGAAGACGGCGTGGGAGGTTGTAACGAACGCCTTTTTCGCGGCTGCCGAGCGGGTCGTCGATGGGTTCAAGGTCACAGACGCCTACCGAGATTGGTGGGAGGGACAGTTCTGGTCGTATTGTGAATCGCTCTCGACCGGCAAGGTGACGTTGTCCACCGACCGAGCCGACTTGTTCCGTCGTGCAGGTGAGGCGCTTGAGACACCTAGCTTCGTGCATGATGTCCTGGATAGACTCGAGCGCGAATGTCCCCAGGAGGCGAGGGACTTGGCGCTTCTCGGCCCCTCGGACGGACTGCCCGACGGCGGGCGGATGGCAGGCATTCCGATCGAGTCCGAGCCACCCGGCGGCGACAGGGCACTACTGAAGTTGTCCCCGCCAGCTTGGGTCATCCTGAAGCGACTCGTGAAATCACCAACCCCATTACATCGAAAGGACCTTGCCGGTAAAGCCGATCCCGACGATCCGGCATTCCTCCTTCCCTCTGATGAAGAGACCATCGGGGACTACCTGACCGAGTTGATTGAGAAGCGGTTCGCCACGCGGCTGGCCCCGCGTAAGGGTGCTACCGCGACTGAGGCCGGGCGGCGGTACATGATCGGACACACGGAAGACACCGCCTTGTAGCCCGCACTAATTCGGCCTTATTCCCCGCCTTCCTACCCTTTAACCATTCCCAACGCGCCCTATCGTCCAGGGCGATGATTACACAACCACAACCACTACTGCTGCCGTTGGGTCCGACCGCTCGACGCTTCCGCGTGCCGTCAAGATGGCTGCGCGAGGAAGCGGAGGCTGGCCGAGTGCCGTGCCTGAAAGCCGGGCGGGCATTGCTGTTCAACACAGAGGTCGTTGCCAGCGTGCTTTTGGAGCGTGCCGCGGCGGAAAAGGGGGTGGGCGATGAGTAACGGCACGCCCGCGTTAACGCCGCCTCCGTTGCTCTTGAAACCGAAAGAGGCGGCCAAGGTTCTCTCCATCAGCCCCAGAAAGTTGTGGGCGCTGACTGCCTCGCAGCAAATCGAGGTTGTGAGAATCGACAGAAGCGTCAGATATTCCGTCGAATCGCTCAACCGGTTCATCGAGTCCAGAAAGTCGGGGGCCGCACAATGAAGCAACAAAAAGGCCCGCGCCGACTGGGGGGCCGGGTCGCGGGCGATTACCGAATACATCCACATTCTACCGTCGAATCAGCGGACGGCAAGAGTTCTCTTGAGGACTTGGGCGTCCTCTTTGCGGGGGAAGCGCTCGAGGCCGAAGCCGTTGCCGCTGTCGCAGGTTGGCTTAACCCCGCATTGTTCAACGACGCCGCAGCGGACGCGGGACTCACGGCAGAGCATTTTGACGAGCCGTTCCGTCGGCTCCTGTTCTGGTATGCCTGCGCGTGTGCGGAATTGAACCGCTGGCCTGACGTTCGGGAAGCGTGCGAACTGGGGCAAAGCGTCGGCGTTCCCGTCAACCGCAGTGACCTATTCTCGATTTTGATCCCGCCGCTGTCATTCATCGAGGCAGGACGACTTAACGAATACGTTCAGAGGGTGATCGACTTCGCGCGTCGCCGCGGGGAGTCCCGCGATCCGTCGCTGCTACCGAAGCTGGACGGGAAAGTCCTGGTCGTGAAGGACTTCACCGCCGTGCTGACCATGCCAAACGAGGCGAGAAGTGAAGTCCTGGGCACTCTCCGGGACGCGTACGACGGCGAGGCCGGCAAGGCGTTCGGAACGGGCGAGGTGAAACGATACAAAAGCCGGTTCGGATTGCTGGCGGCGGCGACGCCCGTCATCGAAAGCTATTGGGGGGTGGCCGCACAACTCGGCGAGCGGTTTCTACGGTTCCGCATCCGCAGTCGTGGGCGGAGGGCGAAAGTCAAACGGGCCCTCGCCAACACGAACGACGAAACTGCGATGCGTCGGGAACTGTCCAACGCGGCGTTGGGCGTTCTGGCGCAGACACCGTATCCGCCGACGATCCCCGACGATATCGCCGATCGACTGATCCACCTTGCTGATTTCGTGTCCCGCGCACGCTCCGGAGTGTCGCGGAACCGTCAAGGAGTCGTGGAGCATATCCCCGCCCCCGAAGTCGGTACCCGCGTTGGAAAAGCGCTCAAGAAACTGGCGATGGGCATCGCCATGGCGCGGGGCGTGAAGGGCGTCGATGAGGAGATCTACCGGATCGTCCGTCGTGTGGCGCTCGATTGCGTACCGTCGATGCGTGGCCGGCTGCTTCGCGTTCTCTGGGATTGCCGCGGCGCGCACGAGCTTACCTCGACCATTGCCGATCGGGCCGAACTGGGCACGGACACGGCCAAGGTATGGCTGGACGATCTTCGGCTTCTAGGGATCGTCGATCGGGATTGCGCCGGAGCAAGCGTACAGGCCGGGTACAGGTGGCGGCTCACCGGCGAGCTTCAGCAGACCATCACGCTGTGCGGTGTGCTCGACGACAACGGAACCGACGGACCCGATCGTGGTTCAGATCCCCTGGACGGTGGCGTGGGTGGGGTACCCCCTGATTCTGCACCCCAAACCGCTGGAGTTGACGGTGGGGCGTCTGAACGGTCTGGGGTGCAAAGTCACCCCCCTGCCCCCTCACACGTCACCGACAGCATCCTCGACCCCTGTTTCGAGATGGACGGCTTGGTTGGAAGCGGCGGGGACGGTTACTCAGAGGACCGTTCTACCGAGGACGATGACGACTCAGACCGGCTGCGGTGGGCAAGGGTGTAACATGGGTCGACACGCGCGGACAAACAGCATCATCGACGCCGCGTACGAAGTGCTTGCGCTGCATCACCCGATGACCGTTCGACAGGTGTACTACCAGCTCGTTTCCAGACAAGTCATAGAAAACAACCGCGGGCAATATCATGCAGTGAGCAACCTGCTCGTTGACGCGCGGAAGGACGGGTCAATACCATGGGGGTGGATCGAAGATCGCCTACGGCGTCCGCGGGCCGTGCCGATGTGGGATGATCTGGCCGATT
>JAZDHF010000248.1:0-14958 GCA_043806315.1 Planctomycetota bacterium
GCATTTCCCGCCTCCTCCACTCCGCCGAACGCGGCGTAGCCTACCACCTCCCGCCGCATTCCCTACGCAACCTGCCACCAACCTCTGTTTTCGGCTCAACCAGCATCGACTCGCAACACTTGGTGAGAAATGCGGGTTAGCCCACTACCCCTCGACCGTTTTCCGCGTGCCGATGGGGAAGGTTCAACTGGTTCTCTCCGGCCACACGCACGGCGGCCAGATACGTTTGCCCGGCCTGGGATGCGTTTGGGCCAACGACCGGATTCCCCGGCGGATGTCGCGGGGACTCCACGAGGTGGCGGGAACGATGATCCACGTCAGCCCTGGGATCGGCGTCTGCCTTCCCATTCGGATTCGTGTGAATTGTCCGGCGGAGGTGACCGTGCTGACCCTGGTCGCCGTCGCATCGGACCACGAGGCGGTCGGCTCGGCTCCGACGGAAAAAGAGGACCGACTCGTTTCGGGAACTGTTGCTTGACAGGACAGCCTATGTCCGATACAATAGGCGCGGAACAGGGGAGGATAGGGTAGACGCGAGATATATTCGGCCTTCGGGCGCATTCGTATATTCTATTAATCTATTATTATCGGTCTCGCCATCCTTTTTCGCGTTTCTCAGGTTCCTTCCAGTGTCACCGACGTCCGTCCAGTGGGACGCGACGTTCTCGGTCCTTTGAGGTCGTTGCAGCGGCAGAAGCGTTGGTACGAGCGGCGGCAAGCGGCGTTGGAGCGGCGGTCTAAGGGCCGGCCGCACGACCGCCGTTCTTGACGTTCCGTCAGCCGTTCGACCGGCCGAAGCTCGGACTCGGACGCGCCTTATGTCCGTCGACATTCCAAACTACCGCATCGTCGAGAAGCTGGGCGTCGGGGCCCAGACGCGCGTGTTCCGTGCGCGATGCATGCGGACGGGGCAGGACTACACGGTCAAGATCGTCAAAATCGTCAAACCGGAGGATGTCGGGTTCATCGAACTCCTGAAGGCCGAGTACGCCATCGGTTCGTCGATTGACCATCGCGTAATCCGCAAAGTGTATGAGTTTCGGCTGTTGCGACAGCGGCTCCGCGTTCGGGGGGCGATCCTGTTCCTCGAGTACGTCAACGGCCTGCCCATGTCGGACAAGGAGCTCCGCCGTCCGATGGACGAAATCCTCCGCATCTTCGGCGAGGTCGCTCACGGGCTGCACGCGATGCACCTGGCCGGTTGGGTGCACGCCGACCTGAAACCCAACAACATCCTGGTCACTCCGGAAGGGTCCGTGAAGATCATCGACTTGGGCCAAAGCGCCCGCATTCACGAGGCCAAGCCGCGGGTCCAGGGCACCATCGACTACATGGCCCCGGAGCAGGTCCAACGCGGGACGCTCGATCACCGAACCGACGTCTTCGGCCTGGGCGCCACCCTCCACCGCGTGCTGACGGGTCGAGCGATCGCCACGGAAATGAACCAGACGGTCAGCATGCACTCCGCGAGCCTGGTCGGACGACGTATCTCGGAAATCCGCGAATCGACGATGGACGAGTTGCCGACCTGCGTCGCCCGGATGATCGAAGACTGCTGCCGCAGCGAACCCAAGGACCGTATCCCCGACATGCCCGCCGTGGTCGAGCGGATCGACCTTGCGCGGACCATCCTTTCTAAACGTCCCGCGGAGGCCGGACCCCTCGTGGAGTCGGAGGATGAGTTGCTGGCGGAGGAGCTACAGGCCGAGCTGGCCGTCGACTACGATCCGGTGGCCGATGGGCTGGGCTTACTTGACGATGACCTCGCCGACGCACCCTAACGCGCCGATCCGTTAGGAAACGCAACGTTCGGCAGGTATCATGCGCCCGTGCCCGAGCGCTCCCGCACGACAACGCAACCCTGTCCGCAACCCATCCTCGACCTGATCGAACGATTCGAACTGCACGCCGAGACCTACCACCGACAGGAATACAACGAGACCCAGGTTCGCCGCGAGTTCATCGACCCGTTTTTCAAGGCCCTGGGCTGGGACGTGGACAACGCGGCCGGTCACGCCGAAGGCTACAAGGATGTCATTCACGAAGACGCGATCAAAGTCGGCGGCTCGACCAAGGCGCCCGACTACGGCTTCCGCATCGGCGGGGCTCGCAAGTTCTTCGTCGAGGCGGAAAAGCCCAGCGCTCAATCAATAACGAAGTACGAGTTGCAAGATCAGCACCGACCCTTATGCTTTGGCGCGGCTGTGAGGAGGTGTCGGGATTTCGAACGCTGCCCCCACCATTGCTGATATCCGCCCACATCTGGCGCGGTGCGGCTATCGCGCGGACCTGCTCGTCGAGAACTACGGCTTCCTGGCCGCAGACAACCGGTCCGAGACTCTTCCTCTCGTCGCCTTCGCTGACTTCCCCACCGACGCGCGGTCCGCCTGTGTCGCGGCGATCTTCGGCAATAACCACAATGCCGTCGCCGTCAGCCGATCGCGCCAGATCGGTTCGCCGTATGTTTTGGTACTCCGTTCCGGCGCGGTCGAGTGGTGGCTACAGAAGCGTGAGGGGCCGCAACTCCACGAGACGATCCCGACCAGCAATCTTGGTTCCTTCTTCGAGGAGCGGCGGTCGGACTTTGCACCTGATCGCGTCTTTCGCGCGAAGACCCGCGGCCTGTTCCAGCCAGACCAGCAACTGACGTTCGTGGACGCAGGGCTTATGCCGATGGTCGAGGATGAGATCGGCCAACGTCTGAGCGAGCTCATGGGTCGGGTCGTGACGAAGATGCTCTCCGACCTTGCACAGTCGGCGCCAAGTGCCAACACCGCGTCCCGCGTTTTCAGGTCGGCATTCTGGCTCCTCGCGGGAAAAATGCTGCGCGACAAGCGAGTACCATCTTTCAAAACGCTTAAGATCAAGGACGTTGACGACGTGTTTAGGCGGGTCGGGAGGCACTATGGGATGCCTGGCGGCTTGCCCCCTTCGGGTGCCAGATGGGACAAGGCATTAGCGAACGCGGTCGAGGAGTTCGCTGCCTTCGCTCCTCTCGGCAACGTGACCACGGAATCTCTTGCCGATCTCTGGGAGAAGGCGCTCGTCCCCAAGCAGGTGCGAAAGGCACTGGGGATCCACAAGACGCCCTCGTACTTGGTGGACTACATGGTTTGGCAGATGGCCGACTGGATCGAGGCTCTCCCGGTTAAGGAGCGGCACGTCTTCGAGCCCGCCTGCGGACACGGAGGGTTCCTCGTCGCGAGCGTCCGGTTACTGCGGGAACTGCTCGGAGACGTGGATGCCGAGGAGCGGAAGAGGTACCTGCGCAGTCACGTCCACGGTATGGAGATCGACGAGTTCGCGATCGAGATCGCCCGTCTGTCAGTGAGCCTCGCCGACATTCCCAATCCGAACGGGTGGGACTTGCAACAGGGCGATATGTTCGCGTCGGACGTATTGAACCGAGAGGTTGCCCGGGCGGGCATTATCCTCGCCAACCCACCATTCGAAAAGTTCGCTCCTGAGGATCGGCAGCGATATGCACGCCAAGGCTACCCGACCTCACAGGTCAACAAAGCCGCAGAGTTAGTTGCCCGCATCCTGCCTGTAATGCAGCCGAACTCTGTGCTTGGGTTGGTAATGCCGCAAGGCTTGCTCCACAGCAAGGGGGCAGAAGACGTTAGAGCCACTCTCCTTCGTGACTTCGAGATTCGTGAGGTTTGCCTGTTTCCCGACAAAGTCTTCGCGTTTGCGGACAGTGAGAGCGCCGTTCTTTTGGCACGGCGCAGCGAGGTATCGGCGGCACATCGTGGAAGTATCTCGTTCCGCGCGGTACGAGAGCCGGATTGGAGCGACTTCCAAAGCGCGTACCGCGTGACGTGGGCGCGAACAGTCCCGGCCAAGCGATTCGCAGGGCATCCGCTTCACTCGTTAAGGCTCCCGAAGCTAGACGAAGTTTGGGGCTGGCTGGGCTCGTTGCCCCGGCTCTCGTCGATCGCAGAGGTCGGTCAGGGGCTTGTCTTTCACCGTCGTCATCTTCCCCGGGACATCGAGCCGTTCTCGAAACGCGAGAGAGTGGGGGATGTTCCAGGGTTCGGCAAGGTTCCCCGCCGCTGGATGATCCACGAGCTGCCGCCTCGCGTCTGGATGACAACTAATCGCGAAGCGATTCGTCGGCTGCTTTCAGGAGGTTATACCGGCGAGCCGCAGCTCATCGTCAACTACCACCCGGTGAGCCGAGGTCCTTGGCGATTGAAAGGAGCGATTGATTCTGAGGGGCACGCGATCACCAGCAGCTTCCTCGCGGTGCGCGCCCTCGAGGCTCAGTTGACGCCTCAGTTTCTCTGGGCGATCTGCAACTCGCCGGTAACGAACGCATTCATTTATTCCCACTCCCTGAAGCGAAACATACTCGCGGGGGAGCTGCGACAAGTTCCTGTTCCTACCACTACGCCGTCGGGCGTGGAGCGCGTCGCTCGCGCTGCCGCCGAATACCTGACCCACATGGCAAGGTCTGGGCTGCCGCTGCAGGCCGAACCAGACATGGCGCGCGCGAAGCACCTCTTGCTTACGATGGACGCGGAAGTCCTTCGGCTCTACGACCTCCCGCCACGCCTAGAGCGACAACTGCTGGACCTGTTCGAGGGACACCAGCGGTCGGGCGTGCCCTTCACGTTCACGTCGTACTATCCGCCGGGGTTCCGCCCTTTCCTGCCTCTGCACCTGCTGCTGTCGGAGGACTACGAACGGACGACGGCTGCTAGACTTCGGGCGCGTGCGTCTCCAGAGAATTCCGCGACTGTGTTGACGGCACTCTCGACCGCGGTCGAATCGTTCAAGGAGGACTAGGCGCTGGACGGCTATCTCCTTGACACCAACATCCTCGAATACTGGTTCAACGAAAACCGGGCCGAGCATACCGCCGTCATAGCACGAATCGCAGCGTTGCCGGACGATGCCCCACTCTTCGTGTCCCCTGTGACGATCGGGGAGATGGAGTACGGCTACCGGACTCAATCCCCCAGCGACGAGTCGCGCGAAGCGGAGTTCCGCGCGTTCGTTCTGGCGAAGGTTCCCGCCGTCCTGCCCATCGATCGGCACACGACGGAGCCGTACGGGCAACTCCGCGCCGCGATCTTTGACCAATATGCGCCAGGCGATTTGCGGGCAAAGAAGAAACGGCCTTGCCAACTGACCGATCACGCGACGGCGACCACGCTGGGCATCGACGAGAACGACCTGTGGATCGCGGCTCAGGCCATCCAGTACAACCTGATCCTCGTAACCAATGACGGCCTGGCGAAAATTCGTGCCGTGCTACGGCAGGTAGCACCGGCGCTACGTGACCTGGAGAACTGGACGGTAAGCACATGCTGATTTCGCGGCAGCCCGCCGAGCGGCACCGCCTCGAGGTACGCAAGGACTTTTCTTTCGCGGGGATCGAGATTCTCGAGGCCGTGAATCGTTTTGGAGGGCGCGACACGCTGCGTCAACTCGTGATCGAAGGCATCGGACCGGCGGTCTCGGCTCTATCGTGACACGAACTGTAGGTGCCGTGAAAAGGAACGAAACGAAGTCCCGCACACCGAAACTCCTGGATGGGGGAGGGGAAGGGGGGAAGGGGGACATTCTGAATTGTTTGGCGTCGGCGGAGGGATGGAGTCGGGTTTCGTGATGCCTTCCCTTCGCGGCTCAGGGCAAGGGACGGGGCGAGCTTCAGTGGGCGACGTGTGCGGTCACGTGATCCATCGGAGGAACGGTCGTGTCGCTGCCGCTTCATGCTCTGATCGACCCCGCGCCGGCGCCTGGGGTTCGGATTGTGGGATGCACTGCTGACACAGCAGTGGCACGCGGGCGGCTGGGGAAGTTCCTACTTGCCTTCGCCGACGGTGAAGTAGGTAACGGTGAGGGCCCGCTTGCCGGTCGATTTATTCTCAAGACCGCCAACCAGAGCGTAAGTACCGGGCGCGAGCGGGGCGATCTCTCGAACGATGTCCCCGCTAAGGCTGTTGCGGATGACGAAGTTGTCGCCGGGATTGAGCAGGGGATAGTCTCGGCCGGGCGTGAAGGTCCCGTCCTTCGCGGCGATGCCGTAGACCACGTCGGAACCGTCGGGGGACTCGATGGCCTGAAGGACGCATTTGAAGTCCTGCGGAGTTCCCAGCAGCAGCTCATAGCCCTCAACGCGGAACGTGGGGGTCGAACCGACCGTCCCTTCGACGGTCCATTGGGTGAGTCGTTGGCCGTCGCGTTCGCTGAACTTGCCGGCCTTTCCGTCGATGTAGACCCAGGCCGCCGGGCGCTCCCGGTCCTCCAGGCTTGGCTCACCTCGGCCGGCGAGGGCCGTGGGGTTATTGGCGGCGGTGAATGTGGCCGGCTTAGGCCTGGCGGCGGGGACGGGCTTGGGCGACTCGGTCGTGACCCGCGGCTTACTGCCTTGCTCCGGAGGCGAGCTGCAACCGATCCCAACGGCTGCTAGACCGAACACCAGCATCGAAAAGACGGATTGCTTTCGCATGGCAACTCCTCGGTTGTCTGTTTGCGGTTACGTTTTCTTCGTGGGACGCTAACCCACGGGGCAAGGGCTGTCAAGCTCGCCGAAAACCGGTCGCTTGCGCTCCCGGCTCTGATTGCGGTCGCAAAACCGACCCCGCTCCGATAGAGTATCCGTCGGGGAAAGAATGACGTTGCCGGCGCCCGTTGTGACTTTTTCGGTGTTTCGGCGTTTCGGTTTTTCGGCGTTTGGAAAATGACTTCGCAACAGATTCGACAGCAGTTTCTGGACTTTTTCGCCTCCAAGGGGCACGCGTTTGTGCCCTCGTCGCCGGTGGTGCCGCACGACGACCCCACGCTCATGTTCACCAACGCGGGGATGAACCAATTCAAGCCGATTTTCCTGGGCGCGGCCCGACCCGACCATCCTCGCGTCGCCAACAGCCAGAAGTGCATCCGCGCGGGCGGCAAGCACAATGACCTCGACGACGTCGGCCAGGACACCTATCACCACACCTTCTTCGAGATGCTCGGCAACTGGTCCTTCGGCGACTACTTCAAGAAGGAAGCGATCGAGTGGGCGTGGGAGCTGCTCACCAAGGTTTGGGGGATCGACAAGTCGCGGCTTCACGCGACGTACTTTGGGGGACAGCAAGCCACGAAGCCACGGAGCGACGAAGCCACGGAGGGGGAAAGGACGGAGGGGGAAGGGACGGAGGGACGAAGGGACGAAGGGACACCTCCCCAGCTCCCCCCCTTGCCAAGGGGGGGATTAAGGGGGGGTGAGTGGGAACTCGAGCCCGACTACGAAGCCCGCGACCTGTGGCTGTCGGTGACGGACATCGACCCTTCGCACGTCCATCCGGGCAGCATGAAGGACAACTTCTGGGAAATGGGCGAGACCGGTCCGTGCGGGCCGTGCAGCGAAATCCATATCGACCTGACCCCGGACAAGTCCGGCCGCGAGTTGGTCAACAAAGGCGACGCCCGGGTGATCGAACTGTGGAACCTGGTGTTCATCCAGTTCAACCGCGCTAGTGACGGGAACTTGACACCGCTCCCCGCCAAGCACGTGGATACGGGGATGGGCTTCGAGCGGTTGTGCGCCGTGCTGCGGGGCACGCAGCAAGGCCCAATCCGAGCCGCGAGCGCAAGCTCGCGGACCCCCGTCACCGCGCTCGCGCCCGGTGCTCCGACCCTCCCCAGCAACTATGACACCGACGTCTTCACGCCGCTGTTTGAGGCGATCAGCAAGCGGACGGGAGCGCCGGCGTACCGCGGAACGCTTCCCACGGCGACAAGGGAGGAAGGGACAATGGGACGGAGGGACCAAGGGGAAAGCGTCAGTGCGTCCTCCGTCCCTTCGTCCCTCCGTCCCTCCGTCCCTGACCAAGTCATGGTCGACGTTTCCTACCGCGTCATCGCCGATCACCTGCGCTGCCTTGTCTTTGCATTGACCGACGGCGCTATTCCCAGCAACGAAGGACGTGGCTACGTTCTCCGCCGTATCCTGCGCCGCGCTGTCCGCTATGGCCGGCAATATCTCAATATGCACGAACCGTTCCTTTGCGACTTCGTACCGACCGTTGTCGAGCACATGGCCGGCATCTTCCCTGAACTGCGGAGCGCGCACGGCGGGAAGAACGTGCAACATTTGACCGGACTCATCCGTGATGAAGAGACGGCTTTCGTCGAGGCGCTGTATCAGGCGATGAAGTATTGGTTGTCCAGCGCGGGCAAAGCGTTCTATACGCAGGTCGTGAACGAGCGGAGCGTCGGCATACAACAGAGTAATCGTCCTGCGTGGGTTCCTGTCAGGAATCCAACCGAGGGGCTCTGGGACATGACTCCCGACACGAAGTTTCGTATCTACCCATACACAAAGGGTTCGCCCGTCCTGGACGAATTCACTGTGGAGAACTTGACAAAAGAGAGAGTGGAGAAATGGTGTCGCACGCCGCCGCGCATTACCGGCACCGATGCCTTCAAACTCCACGATACCTATGGGTTGCCCATAGACCTGACCGAACTCATGGCCAAAGAGCAAGGAATGACCGTTGACTTCGGGGAATACGAACGTCTGATGAAAGAGGCGAAGGACCGCGCCCGCGCTGGTTCCGCAGAAATTGCTCCTGTTTTTCACGACATCGGGCGTCTCGCGGGTCCTTGCGATGATTCCGCCAAGTATCTACCAACTCCGCACTGCGACACCACAATCGAGGTCTGCTCAGGTGTCACCAATGTCAATGGTACTCCCATGATCCAGTTTGCGGCGCAAGAGACGTGCTTCTACACAGAGCAAGGCGGGCAGGTCTCGGACGTTGGTTGGGTCAATACCGACCGCGGCGAAGGTCGGATCACGTCTGTCGCACGGTGCGGGCACACCATCCTTCATACAGTAGCCATCGCGCGCGGACACATCACGGCGGGGCGTTGCGCCCTTGAAGTTGACCCCAAACACCGATATCCCACAACGCAAAACCACACCGCTACGCACATTCTCAACTGGGCCTTGCGGGAAATGCTCTGTCCGCCGGAGGAGCGAGCGAATCCGCATGTGCAACAGAAGGGGTCGCTGGTTGATCCGGAGAAGACGCGGTTCGACTTCTCGCATTACAAGGCCCTGAGTGAGGACGAACTGGCGAAGATTGAACACCACGTGAAATCTCAAATCTCAAATGCTCTGCCCGTCCTCACCAACCCGGACGTGGAACAGAAGAAGGCACGGGAAATCAACACCCTGCGGGCGGTTTTTGGAGAGAAATACCCGGACAAAGTGCGGGTCGTTTCCATCGGGGCCGACATCGACGCGTTGCTCCGCGATCCGGTAAACCCGAAGTGGATGCAATACTCGGTGGAGTTCTGCGGCGGGACGCACTTGAAGAACAGCAAGGAGGCCGAGGAGTTCGTGCTCGTCCACGAGGAGGCCGTGGCTAAGGGCGTTCGGCGGCTGGTCGGACTGACGGGGGAGAAGGCGAAGGAGGCGAGGCAGCGCGGAGAGTTCTTCTTGGAAGTCTCCGACAAGCTGCGAACCGAAGTTCAAAGTTCAAAGTTCGAAGTTCAAAAAGGCGCTGATCCGCACAGCGGACCCTACGATTTGACGCGAATGTTGCGGGAACTCTCCGAGGCCACGATTCCCGTGCTCACGCGGCATCGGTTGGCGGAGCAGATCGCCGTTTTGCAGGAATCGGCCAAGGAACATGAGAAGAAGGCGGCCGCGACGGCTCAGCGAGGCGCGGTTGAAGCCGTCGGCGATCTTCTGGCGGCCCATGCGATCGACGTAAACGGCGTGACCATCGTCGTCGGCGAAGTCCCCGCGGGCCATGCGGACGCGCTTCGCAGTGGGATCGACTATGTCCGCAACAAGAGAGGCTCATCGGCTGTGCTGCTGGCGACGGTTGAAAACGGCAAGGTCACGCTGGTCGCCGGAATGAGCAGGGACGTGGTCGATCGGGGCGTCAAAGCGGGCGATCTCATCAAGGAAATCTGTCCGCTGGTGGGCGGCAGGGGCGGCGGCCGCCCCGACATGGCCCAGGGGGGAGGGAACGATCCCAAGGGGTTGCCCAAAGCGCTGGACCGGGCAAGAGAGTGGATTGCGGGGCACTTGTCCAGTTGAAAGGGCCGCAGGATGCACCCCTCACCCAACCTCTCCCCTCAAGGGGAGAGGGGTGTTTCAGGCCAGCCGCGGACTGGATTGCGTTCGGCCCAGGGCCATTTCGGTCGCGCGACATGGCGTTCGTTGAGGTTATTCCGCTAGCGCGATGCCGTCCCCACGGTGGGGCGTTTGTGGCCGCAGGCGCCTCCCTGGGCCCGACGGTGCGTTTCTGCGAGTAAGCCGCCCATGATCTCGCGGTCTACCGCCAAGGGATGGTGTGTAGTGCCAAGGCCAAAACCGCAAACCATAAGTGCTTTATTCTTCAGGACTTACGATTTCGCGGTGTTGAAGATGGGTCAAGCGCCGCCGGGTACGGTCCGGGCGCAGAAAACGGGAGGGGGCGCGATTCGATTGCCACCGGCTCTCAGGTTCCGGGCATTGCCTGGACGTTCTTTGGTGGTCGTTCTTGGGGATGTACGCCGAATGCCGCAGCAGAGCCTCCAACTCGTGCGGCGTGTCACGGTTTCGACGCGGAGCGAAGGCGTTCGAGCCAGTCCGCGGCGGTTGCATTGGAGGGGTCGAGGGTGAGAAGCTTCTCGAAGGCGGCGACAGCGGCCTCCGTCCGCCCGACCTCAGCAAGGGTAACGGCATATTGTTCCTGTATGCGGGGCGGAGTGTTGGGGGTCGTGGCGTTGACGCCCGACTCGAGTACGCGCAAGGCGTCGTGCAACGACAGCCGGGCGGCCACGTCGCTTCGCTTGCGGATGTATCCCGCGAAGCGGACAAAATCATCCGGGCCGGCGACTTTCTCGGAAATGCGGGCCTGCAACAAATCGGTCAACAGTTGGTATTGGGCATCGAGCGTACGGAGCGGCCCGCGCATTCCGGGGCGGTTGCGGACCGCGGTCTCGGCGAGTTCGAGGGCGAGGACGGCGGCGCGATCGGCATCGGCCCATTGCTGTTTGGCGATGAACATCCGTGCCAGTTGGTTGACGATGCGAACGGTCTTGCGGCCGTCGGCGTCGGCGGCCTGCTGGGCGATACGCAGGGCCTCATCGACCTCTCCGACCTTGTACGCACACGTGGAGAGGCCCAGCAGGACGGTCGGCTCGTTGGCCTTGAGCGCCGCCGCTTTCTCATAACTCGCCTTGGCCAGCCGCGGGTATTCCTGAAGGAACAGATCGCCGAGCCGCAGGTGGGCCTGCCATTCGTTGCGACCCTCGCGGGTCTCGACGAACTTGCGGAGTTGGTCGATGGCGTCGCCGGTGCGTCCGGCCAAGGCGTACGCCCGGGCGTACAGGTACGGCAGCCGGGGATGGGTCGAGTCGGCGCCCTGGAGGGCAGTGAGGCGGCGATTGATTTCCTCCATGGCCGTCGCCCGTACTTCACCCTCCTCTTGTTGTTGCTCGGCCTGTTCAAGCGCTTCGACGGCGGCGCGGAGGGCGTCCTCTCGCGTGGGCTTGACGTCGGAGGGGGTCGGTTCTTGTCCGAACGCATGACAGAGCATGGCACTGACGAGAAGAGGGGCGAGACAACGTAGTCGTGCGACACACTTGATTCTGCGGATTGGGTGGCATGCCCAAGCCCGGCCCAGCCGGGCGCCGGCATGTCGTTCCTCGGCATGGCGGCGCTGCGCTTGGCCATGCCACCCGAAAAGCCGGCTGTGTCGAGGCCGTAGGTTGCGTGGCATCATGGCTTCCACTCGAAACGCGTTCTCAGTCCCGTCCAGGGCCGGCGACTGAGCCGAGGCGAGACTATACGGATGGGACGATCGGAGTGCAACCGCACGGTTCGTCTAACCCTCAATCCCTTTGTCGGCAAACCGAATCCGTTACTTGGGTTTGGTCCACCGCGAGCGAGTGACGGATGTGTCGGCAAGCCCATTGCCCGGCCTCCTCGCCGCAGACGATCAGCGGTCGGTCCGGGGGGACGTCGTCCAGCGAGCGGACGAACTCCTCGGCGCACGCACCGCCGCCCGCCGCGCCGTACTTGGGTTCGTCAAGCGAGGGCCACAGACGGACGGCCTGCACCCGATGTCCGAGGGTTCCGACCCAGTCCGCCGGCGCACCGAAGAGAGCGATGCGCGCCGCGTCCACGCAGGCGCCGACGGCCCACGAGTTGGCGGCGTCGATGATCTCCCGCAGTTCGACGGGCGATAGTAGACAACCGCCAATGGCGGTTTCGAGGGCGACGGCAACGCCCGTCGCCTCGGCCTCGTGTCGCGCCCGATGCAGCAATTCATACGCGAAGTTCAGCCCGTCCTGATAGCACCCGAAACTCTCACCCCCGTCGCTCGGCCCGACCGGCGGTATGCGGAGATTTAGGACCCTCGCGCCCCCCGCGGCGGCGGCGTGCAATTGTGAAAGCACGCCCTCCATCGCCGTAGGGACGTCGATCGATTCGCAGCGGGTTGCGACGGCGCCAACGTGCAGCGTTTCGTCGTGCGGAACCGGGGAACTCCCGGGTTGAAGCAGCAGCGGACCCGTCGGGTGCATCCATTCGACGCCGTCGAATCCATCGCTCGACGCCCGCGCGGCGTGCTCGCGCAACGCAATGAGCGTCGATGGGCGATCGACGCCGAGGAGCAAGGGTCGCTGCGTGACATTCATATTTTGCCCGCCTTGTGGGCGCGGATTATACTCGCTCGTGTTCGCGGGCACGACGCAACGCCTCGGCGACGTTCAGGAGCGCATGGGCATCGACTGTCGAATTCGGATTCTGCCCGACCTGCTGGTCAACAAGATCGCCGCCGGCGAGGTGGTCGAGCGGCCGGCCAGCGTGGTCAAGGAACTCGTCGAGAACGCCATTGACGCCGGGGCGACGCGGATCGCCGTCGCCATTGAAGACGGCGGTCGGCAGCTCATCCGCGTGACCGATGACGGATCGGGCATGTCCGCGGAGGAGCTTCGCCTCGCGGTCCTGCCTCACGCCACCAGCAAGGTGACGGTGGACGAGGATCTCTATTCCATCAGCACGATGGGCTTTCGCGGCGAAGCGCTGGCCAGCATCTCGGCCGTGTCCAAGCTGCGGATCGTGTCGCGCCTGGCCGGGGCGATCGAGGGGCACGAAGTCCGAATGGAGGGAGACCGCTTCGAGGCCGCCCAAGCGGCGGGCTGTCCCGAGGGGACCGCGGTTGAGGTGCGGGACCTTTTCTTCAACGTCCCCGCGCGACGTAAGTTCCTCCGCACGCCGTCCACCGAGGTCGGCCACATTAACGAGCAGTTCGCTCGCGTCGCTCTCGCTTGTCCGCAGATCGGATTTGAGTTGAACGTCAATCGCCGTGTGGCGCAGAACCTCCCCAAGTGCCAGACGCGGTTGGAGCGGATCGGCAAGTTCTACGGCCCGGAACTGGCGGCGGCCCTGATGCCTATCGGGCGCGAAGAACGCGGAGTGCGTTTGGAGGCTTATGCCGCTCCGCCCGTGCAGTCCCGAGCGACAAGCCAATGGCAGTACGTCTACGTCAATAGCCGGTACATCCGCGATCGGTTCATCCAGCACGCGATCAAAGAGGCGTACCGCGGCCTGATGGAACCCAATCGCCATGGGGTTGTCTTCCTCTTCCTGACCCTCGATCCGCGCGACGTGGATGTGAACGTCCACCCCACGAAGATCGAGGTCCGCTGGGCCGATTCCAACTTGATCCATTCGCAGGTGTTGAGCGCCCTGCGCGAGACGTTCCAGCGTTGTGATCTCACGCCGCGACTTCGCACGGGACAAACCTCGCAACCGCTGAGCGAGGCCGAGCAGGATCGCGTCCGTCGCGAACTCGCCGAGGTACTGAAATCGGCGACGCCCATTGATTCCTCCCGCGTCGCGTCTTCGCCCGCCGTCGCCGAAACGCCGCGACCGCTTCAGAGCCGCGACCGTGAGGGAGCGGTTGATCGCGGCGAGCGCCGGGACCGTTCGCCGACGAATGCCGCCTGGGTTGACCACGAACGGGTGTGGCGGTCGCTCTACGGTCAGCCCGCGCCGACTTCCGAACACGGACCTGCGACGGACGCCCCATCGCCACCGCCGACGAACGTGCGCCCGCGCGACGCGCGCGACCCGTCCCCCCGACCCCGGGCCGTTCAGATGCACAACCTTTATCTGGTCGCCGAAACGGATGAAGGAATCGTCATCGTCGATCAGCACGCCTTGCACGAGCGGGTGATGTACGAACAGCTTCGGGCGCGAATCGCGGTCGGCTCTCTGGAATCGCAGCGGCTCCTTCTGCCGGAGAGCTTGCGTGTGACGCCCGATCAGGCGGCGTTGATCGAAGCCCACGCGAGCCTTTTTGAGCGTTTAGGGATCGAGATCACGCCCTTTGGCCGCGACGCCGTGGCCGTTCATGCCTTCCCAGCCTTGTTGAAGGAGACGGATGTGCCCTCGTTTCTCCGCGATTTACTCGATCGCCTGGCCCAGCAGCCCGCGGGTTCATCGACCGAGGTGGTGATCCATGAGGTCTTGGACATGATGGCCTGCAAGGCGGCGGTCAAGGCCGGCGACCCGCTGACCGACGAGGAGATCGACGCCTTGATGCGCCAACGCCACCTCATCGAAAAGTCCAGCAGTTGCCCCCACGGCCGCCCCACCATGCTCCGCCTCACCAAGGCCGACCTCAACCGGCAATTCAAGAGAACCTGACCGATCCGCGCACGGCGCCGGGTGCAATGCCCACGCCCTTGCGCGCATGGCCCAGGGAAAGACGCATCCCGGCGTGCCGTGACGCAATCGTGGACCAAGCCACCCGACCGGGTCCCGCCTCCGTGAAGCATCAAAATGTTCCGCATTTTCTATAGGATATCCCTAGCCCGCATTTCTCACCGAGGGGATAGAAACAGGCTGCCCTCTGTGCGATAACACCTGTAGTTTCAAGGGCTTACCGTTTATGGAGGAGCAGCCTGTATGGAAACAGAGTGTACCCAAGAATCGTTCGCCTTCCAAGC
>JAZDHF010000249.1:0-30439 GCA_043806315.1 Planctomycetota bacterium
GCTTGGAAGGCGAACGATTCTTGGGTACACTCTGTTTCCATACAGGCTGCTCCTCCATAAACGGTAAGCCCTTGAAACTACAGGTGTTATCGCACAGAGGGCAGCCTGTTTCTATCCCCTCGGTGAGAAATGCGGGCTAGATGCCTCACGGGAGTGACTCGCCAATCGATGTGACATGACATCATCGCGTCGATAGAATGACGCACTCGTCCGGAACCGGAGCGAAGTCGGCTGAACAGAAACGTCTACGAACGAGGTATTTCGATGGCTTACGAAGAAGCCTGGCAACGTTACAGACATGCTTGGGATCGCCACCAATCGCCGACGATGGACACCGAAACTTGGAGCATTCTGTTCTGGCATGAAGACGTTTCTCGTGAAGCCGTTTCTCTCATACGGGCTTGCGACTACGCTCGAAAAACGCTTGATGACTTCGCGCGGAATCGGTCCGGCACCATAGGCCATCGCCTCGGGAATTCCGGCGATTTCCGCGTTTGGCTTGAGTTGCGAGGGCGCGATGCCCTCGAACCACTGCTGGTCACCCCTCCAGGTTCTTGCTCTGGCGCCTTGCCCATCGTATTCCGCGCCGTAGACTGGCAATCCCTGGTGAGGCACAAGACGGCAGGCTCCTGAGACAGCCGTCTGACGAAGACCGGGGGGCTAGGCTAGCCACGGACCGGATCGGCAGCGATGAGCATGCTGTCGACCAACCGACGCGCCGCGGAGTCCCTCTCAGCGCGGCCTGAGTTCTGGCAAGTCGCTGGCTGTAGGAGGCGAACGTGTCACAGCAGAGTCCGCCGCGAAAACTGTTCGCAGATGTCACTGGCTTTGCAGGAGTAGTTAGTACGCTTACAGGCGTAGTAGTGCACGTTCGGAGTGAGCCCAAGATCTTGGGATTCACATTCATCGCTTGACCTGCCCCCGTCGATGGTGCCACTTGTTATGTTAGTCCGAGGGCTTCGTTGACGCCAAGCGGCGGGCGGAGCGGAGCCCTGCGCAGCGTAGCGCAGCCCGCCGCCAGAGCCCCGAACGCAATGGCCTCGGGCGCCGGCGGGCGGTAGCCCAAGGCGCTGTGCGGTCGAACCCGGTTGTAGTGCTCCCGCCAACGCTCGATCAGCACCTTGGCCTCCAAAAGCGTGTAGAAGATCTCCCGATCCAGCAGCTCGTCCCGAAACTTCCCGTTGGCCGGGCTTGAGTTCAACCCACAAGTCCTTCGACTCCATCAGCTTCTTCAAGTTCTCCAGAAATATCTTGTCCTTCTCGGTCAGTTTCACGTTGCATCACCATGATCTCCTCGCCTTCCTGAACGACCCTCACGCGACCCTCGTGGGCGAGGAATATGACCGCGATAAACCGCCACACGCGGTCAAGCCGGTCATCAGATCGCAGGGCGGGAATCTCATCGAAGTCCCGCCCGAATGGCCCGAGATTGGCCCGCACATGCGCCTGGTAGGCCTTGAGATCGAATCTCGAGCGCGGCTCGATTTGGAAGGCGATGGGAGCACCGACTACCAGTGCGTCCAGTGCACCAAGCAAGCCGGAATGATTGGTCAAGTCCAACGGGCCCGCCGCGATTGCCGGGGATCGGCTTGCTGCGAGCAGCTCACGGACACGGTCCAAGCGCTCTGCCGTCCTTTGGCGATGCTCCTCCATCTTCTGGCGGAAGTACTCGACATCGAACACCAATCCGTCGAATACGAACCGTGACGGCACAGCCGCGCTTGATCTATGACCAGGGCTACCACGACATCTGGCATCCGACCTTTACGCTGCCGACTTACGACAGCCTCGTCGTCGAGTACGCTGATCCGAGCAGTGGCGTCGATTACGCGCAGCGCCAGCGCGTCTATCGTTTCAACGGGATCGCAGCCCTTGTGGCCCGCGACGAGGACTTGAATGCCACACGCTGGGACGAGACCTTGATGCGCCGGGTTCATGCCGAATATCAGCGGGCCCAGGCCGAGTATCGCCACCAGCAGATTCACGGCTACCGCCGCGAGAACATTGGATGCCCATGACCTTTAGGCTGTCCAAAGGCGCATGGCCGAGGTTGATCGGCCTGCTGATCGTCCTTGCGCCGCTTCTTCCCGTGGGCGCTGCGGCCACTCGCTATGGCGTACTGGCAGATGGCGTCTGGATGGGCCTCACGCAGAATCCCGAACCTGACGCCTGCCTCCTGTCAGATGAGCCGCGACCTCCCATGCCTTCATACTCGCCGGCCGTCGGAGTGCAGCCTCTTCCCCGTGCGTACCCCGCGACGTGGCCCGTTCCGCGCGGGCCATTTCGTATCCGCGTCGCTCCACGGTACCTGCCAGCGCCGACCCCGGCGATGGTAATCAGTGCATACCGAGTCACGCCACGACCTTTCGGACTGCTACCCGCTGCCTTCATCGGCAACTCGTTGGTCAGTGGTCGCGTGTATCCACGCCCAGCTTATTGCAAAGCGCGTTGATGGATTTGACGTCGAAAACTCAGAATCATGGGGCTGGTCGACCGACCACAGCCTCGCCTATGATCTTGCTCATGCCTCCTACAGACTCCTACCTGGTATTCGATGTTGAGACCACCGGCCTCAATCCGCGGACGGACCGCATCATCCAGGTCGGACTCTGCAAGGTGTGCGACGGAGTCGTGACCGAACGATCCGGCTGGCTGGTGAATCAGGAGGTCGAGGTCCCGCCGGCGGCGCGGATGATCCACGGGATCACCACAGCCGACATTCGCGCACGGGGGATCGCACCGCGGGACAGCCTGGCGCGACTCTTCGAATCGATGGCCACCGCTCCGACAAGCGTCGGCCACAACATTCACCAGTTCGACATCCTGTTTCTATACGCCGAGTGTCGGCGCCTGGGCATGTCAGCGCCGACTTGCACTCACTTCATCGATACAGCAGCCATCTTCAAGGGCCGCAAGCTCGGAATGCCCAAAAAGCCGGAGGAAACCGCCAGTGCCTACGCCGACCGGGTCTTCTCGATACGAGCGCCCGGTCTCCGGTACTCGATTCCAACATGTATTGCGGAACTTGGCATCAAGGCGAGCACAGCGCGGCTGCACGACGCCAGCCACGACGCGTACGTGACCCATCTGATATTTCAGATTCTGCAAAGGCCCTCTGACTTGCCCATCGGCCTTCGTGCCCACCAGCATTGAGACCGCAGGGGGCGCTGTCTTCTGCGAGCCTGCGCGGCATGGCCCTCTGAGCGACGTTCGCGGCTCGCGTTGGTTTCTCCACCAAACTCAAGTTGACCGATTTTGCGTCCCTCCCGATCATCGAATGCGGCAATGCCCTGCTCCTCAAGCGTTTCGA
The DNA here is from genome assembly GCA_043806315.1 of Planctomycetota bacterium. GTDB lineage: Bacteria > Planctomycetota > Phycisphaerae > UBA1845 > UBA1845 > SBAX01. Next base: position 3,311 of record JAZDHF010000249.1, read on the forward strand.
GGATCAAGCACCGCTCTGATGCGGCGCCGCGCGCCGTTTTTGAAACATGTGAGGAACGACGTAGATCATTGTGGGAACGGCCGTTACGCTATCCAACTAAGAAACCACGGTAGCACTACAACGCCACATGGCTTGGCAGTTCATCGCAACTCCCTATTTAACAAGAAGTTACGACGATGGATTTGACCCATAGTATCCAGGTCTACGAAACTCGTGGGACGAGCACCAACAACGCGGATCTTGCCGCTGTTTCGGCGAGACCCCCTGCCCTTGGCGGCCGGCCCTCGTTGGGACCAAGCGGCGCTGTAGTGGTAGGTTTGCGAACAAAGGCAAAGTGTCCCGTGATTCGTCGTCAGCAGGCTTGACATCAGGGAGTAGACTTGCTATACGGGCCAGGCCGGAGAGGGGGTGGAGGATCGCAGGAGGCTCCGGTCGTGCGCGGATTCCGAAGGCCAAACCGCGAAGCGCGCGTCTCGAGCCAGTCGGGCGGCAAGAGCTCTCATGTCGGTCCGACAGCCGGGGATTACGTCGAACTCAAGCCCCTCCGAGGAGGGCTACAGGTCGTCATCGGGAAGCATGACATGCCTGACAAACGTAAAGGGTGCCCAACATTTGGCGCTCAAGCGAAGCGTGCAAGGGATTGCACTGGGCGTACCTCTGGGAGCAGTCGTCGCCGACGCTGCCCCCCCCGAGCAAGGGTCCGTTCGTCTCACATGCTGATCGCAACGGCTGCGGCACGTAAGCTGCAGCGTTAGGTGGAACATCTCAAAAGGAGTGGAAATATGTCTCATCGGCAACTAGTGATTCTGGGTGTTCTCGGATACTCCGCCATCATGACGGCACCGGCGCGTGCCGACCTATTCACTCACCCGTCCTCTTGGGCAACGTATGATCCGTCGGCCAACGGTGTGGGCAATGACCCGCGCGCGTACTACGGTGGCTGTTTTGACGGGCGATACGTCTACTTCGCCCCGAGCAACCACAACCCCAGCGGCGGGGGAGAGATTCTCAGGTACGATACCACGTGTGACTTCTCGACCGCTTCATGCTGGTCCACGTTCGACGTGAAAAACAACAGCCCACCGGGAGCACCGGGTGGTTACTGCGAATGCGTATTCGACGGGCAGCGGTACGTCTACTTCGGCCCACAATTTACCAGCAACGGGACGGTTATTCGCTACGACACGGACGACTCGGCCGGTGATCGCTTCACCAACGCGGCCGCATGGACCACGTACGACTACGGCTCTGACCTGAACGGTTGCGCGACGCAGCAGACGCGGCTTGGATTTCCCTGCGTCGATCCTGCTGGATATATGGGTCTTGTCATCGCAGACGGATACATCTACTTCGCCCCGTACACAAACCAAAGCGGGTACAACGCCGAGGTCCTGCGCTATAACACACAGGGGCTGTTCAGCGATCCAGCGTCTTGGCAGTCGTTCACACCCCAAAACGCTGCGGGCGCGTACAACGGTGCGGCCTACGACGGCAAGTACGTCTATTTCGTCCCGTCTCTGCTCGCCAACCCTAAGGTGCTGCGCTACGATACTGGCGGGAACTTCAACACCGCCGGCTCGTGGGAGCAGTGCGTGCCGCCGGGCGCAACGCAGTACTGCGGTGCCGTTTTCGACGCGCGGTACGTGTATTTCATTCCCGTGAAGAACGGCGCCGTGTTGCGGTTCGACACCCAGTACAGTGGCAGCTTCTGTGACAATCCCGGGGGCTGGAGCGTGTTCAACGTGACAGGAGCCCCGCTTAACGCGCTCGGCGGCTACTTGTACGGCGTGATTCAAGCGGACTACATCTACTTCGCGCCGAATTGGAGCAACGGCAGCTACCACGGTGAAGTGCTCCGGTATCGCATCGCCGGCGGCTTCAGGGACCCGTCATCTTGGGATAAGTACGACTACGGGAACAGTACCGACTGCGCTGCAGACCCAAACTGTAGCGACCCGGACGGCTTCTTCGGTGCCATCTCCGATGGGCGATACGTGTACTTCGCGCCTATGCTCCACGATTCCAGCAACTTCAGCGGGGAAGTGCTGCGCTACGACATGGCCAATCCCATCCCGGCCGTCTCTCAGTGGGGCCTCGTCGCGATGACCCTGCTGGTCCTGACCGCCGGAACGCTGGTCTACGCTCGACGGAGGGCGATTCACGCGTAAGCTGCATTCGACATTCTAGCCGGGCCGCCTGCGTTCGGACGACCTGCTTTCGTTCCCTCAAGGTACCTTTGTGCCCCCGTTGGGTTCGAGTTAGACTGTCCGCGACAAAGGTCCGTCCGGGGCGGTCCTGTTCGTTCCTTGTCGCCCCCGGTGGCTCGTTGGCGTGCTTACAGTACATCCAGCCACGTCATCAACTCGACGGCCTGCCGGGCCTCCCGCGGGACCGACTCCAGCGCACGCTGGCAGGCGCTAATCGCCGATGGCGACGTCGCGACCAGAATGACCCGATCAAAACCGCTCTGGCGCGTCTTCTCAATGTTCATCTTGATGTCTGACTTGCCCGTCTCGATCTCGATGGCCAGACGCTCGTTAGCGCGCGCGGCGACGACGTCGACGATGCCGTTGCCAGCCACGGCATGCTCGAGCGCAACATCGTAGCCCGCGTTCTCGTATTGTTGGGCAACCCGGTGCGCCCAAAACGTATGCTCCAAACTGGCGCGGGGCGGGGGACCGGGATCTACACCAATATCGTTGCAGATTTGACGACCGGGATCGGTCAGCTCAAACAGCATGACCTGTCCGGTACGGGTGGCGAGGGGGACGGATTCGATGATGCCGGCGGTAAGTAGATCATGACGGATGGCGTTGCCCTTTCGACGGGACAGATGCATTCGTTGATAACGAGAGACGGTGGTCGATAGCGGCCGAGCGGCTATATCGGACAGGAATCGAATAGTCTCTCGAGAGAGTTTCAGATGGGGTGGATCGGGAATCGCATCACGGATGGTCGAGTCGGATGAATCCGAGCGTTCGCGTGATCTTTCGGGGGATGGTGGGTGGGGAATAATTGTCGTTGGATTGATTTCATTGTTTTTATCTGGGGCGGGAACAGGTGGAACCGCCGGTAGTTCAAAGGGCGGCGGATTATTCGCCGTGGACTCAGCGGAATAAGCCGCCATGTGACGTCGAATTGCCGAATCGGAGACACTTCCTTCTCGGATCGAGCAGCGCGGGATGCGGATGAGGAACGGCTCGGGATGCTCGTCGGCCAGGCGCACGACTGCCGATCCTATCGGGAGAGTGCTCAACGCCTCCTCCTGTTCTTCAGACAAATTCATGGCCCCGGACATGGTCTTGATGTCCGCCCGGAGCTTCTGGCTGAGCGCGAAGGTCACGTAGGAGTTGGCGAAAGCCACCCGGCTCAACAGGGACGCCGATTGATCGACGAAGACGTAGCCGAGCCCGTACTGACGGATCATTCGAATGGAGGTCTCAAGGCCCGATTCCTTCGTCCCCGTCTGCTTGGCGAGGAGTAGGTTGTGGGCTTCCTCGAGGACAATGACGTTGGTCAGCCGGCACCCTCGGCGCAAACGCTTCCGCCCGCATTTCCGTGCCTCATACCACTCGCCCCGTCCTGAAAGCCGCCCGGCGAGCGGAGCGAGCCGGACGGCGGACCGAGGCGAAGCCGAGCGTCCTCCAACGCGAAGCGTTCATCATTGCCGCGTCGCATCCCCACACCTCGGTGCAACGCTCACCAGCGATTCAACTCTATGCGTCAGCGCCCAGTCGGTACCAGCCCGCCCACAGCTTGCGGCAGGCAAGCACCAGCGCGATTCCGACCGCGATGTAAAGCAGGCCGACGACGTATCGAGGAAGCAGGCCCCCGCGCAGGATCGTCCCCACGCACGCCATCGCCACCACGAATAGCCATGTCCTGAACGAGAAGAACCCACCGACACAGCACCCGTCCCCACGCCCCCGAATGCGCTCCACGGCTCGATTTGCCGATCGCTCGAGGACGAACCGCGACTTGAGTGCCCCTGCCGCGGCCGCGACAAGCACGAATAGCCACGCATGGGGAAGGCTGCTACCGATTACCCAACGCACGCCGACGAGTGTCAACACAGTCCCCACAACGGTCCACATGGACGCAGCCAGAAACGCATGACTTCTGGCCGATGCAGCAGGCTTGTACGCGTTGAGCCAGGCGCTCAAATGCATGGGCTCTTCTCCCGAGTAGAACCGCTCGTGGCGCGGACGGCACTCCGTGTCGCCCACCTCCGCAGACTACCAACGCACCAATCGGATATCGGCAGGAGAGTCGCACGACGTGCCCCTGCCCACGCCGCCGACCGGAACGGTCGGCGGGCGGGGGACCTCGGCGCAGCCGAGCGTCCACCATGCGAAGCACAAAAAAAAGGAAAGCGGGGGAGATTACTCCCACCGCGCCAGCATCGCCGCCAGCTCACGCTGCTTCCTTCTCCGCCTTGCCTCCTGCAACTGCTCGATCTCCTTCGTGAGCCGCCTCACCTTCAGGTACAGCCTGACAAGGCCCTTCAACTCCTCGTCCAGCACGTCCTCGATGTCGATGACGCTCCGCAATGCGTACCGGAGAACGACGTACTTGTTGGGATCCCGAACGCGGTATCTGACCGTGTCGATCATGATCTTCGCGTCGCGACGCTCCTCCCGAAGCTTGTCGATCTTGTATCGCACCTTGTCGAACTGCCCCACGGTTCGCTCGAAATCTACCGTACCGAACGCACCCCAGTTGATGCCGCCGTCCTCATCAATGTCCGGACTAAACGTTCGTCCGCCCCTTACCGGCAAGGCCAAAATCGGTCCCCATTCCTGCACGAATAACTGCCACTCCAGCTCTTCAGGATCGGCAAGCTCTTCGTCCGGCAGGTCCGGAATCGACCCAGATTTGTTCTTTCTCTCCGAGGCCATGATGGCCCACATCGGTATCTGTGTTCGACTCATTTTGACGCACCTCCGTCTGTCGACAGATCCAGGTGACAGACGGAGAAAGTAAAGATTCGTCTTTTGGCAAGGGGGTCGGGGTTCTGGTTGGCAAGAAGACAAACAAAAAAGACCCGGGCAATCCAGGCTTCGCGGCCAGCCAGGTTCCCGACGACGGCGAGGAATTGCGAATCCTGCCTCGCAGTCGGGACCGCCTTTTATGGGTTTCGGTCGCAGCACCGGGGTCTCAAATCCGACCGCGACCGAAAGCCTTAAATTGGCGAGACTGCGTGGTGAGGATTCCTCCTGTTACTTCAATCGGATCATTTCCGTAGTGTTTTTTATGCTGCGCTATTCTCCCATCGGCGTCCCCCATGTTTCTGAATCCATCGACGACTCCGTCCGCACGAAGACCTCATGCCCTGTAGCACGATTGTCGTCAACGTTTCGTGCAACTCCTGATATTGCTTTCCGATCAAACAACGATGGTCTCCATGGGTTCGCCGCTCCGAGCACGGGATTTTGATCTCCGCTTTGCTAAAGAGTCGCCCGAATTCCTCGATCACCCTCGCGGCTATGATTTGTGCCCTGATCTCGTTTATCATCTCCATGTCCTCCAAGCCAACCTGCTCAGCGGCGGTTCTCCCGATCACCCGCGAACCGCCGGTATCGCCCCTCCTGTTCGGCAGCACTTTCCGACCGACGGCGCAACACCAGCGCCCGGTACCATTCGCGCCACGCCGGGTCATCAGGACGGTGCCCTTTAACTTCGCTGATCGCAGCTTCAATCTCCCGCCGGCAAAGAGCACGCCGACGCTTCTCCCGATACTCCTCCAACCAAGTGCCCATTCGTCTCACCTCACACCGCGAAGAAAAGCGGCTCAAAAAAGAGCCGCCGCGGCTTTGCGGCCTACTCGGACGTCACCACCTCCTCGTCCTCGGTCGATTTCGACATCATCGCGGCATAGGCGCGGACCAGGCAAAGAACCGCCTGGCCAACTTCGTTGCGAGAAAGACTCGATGAGCTCTTCCATTCGCCGGTTGCGTTGTCTTTGTACCTCTTGTCCAGCGAAGCCTTGAGCACGGTCATCGTTCGTCCGTTGACCGTAATCTCCGTCGGCCAGAGTGCCACCGATACGGCACCTGCTTTGAACTTTGCGCTGGGTTTGTTGTTTGCCATTTTTCTTCTCCGCGAGAGCTGTCATCTTTGTGACCGCCTCTTCGCAACCTGCCGAAGGGGCGGGCAGTTACGTGAATCGCATTGAGTCGGTGGGACGGAACGGCGTATCAGACCTTGTTTGCCCACTTCTGCGCCATGGCGGATTCATCAGCGACTTGTGCGTTGCGCTTGCGCCCTGCTATGCTCCTGGTCGGGGAGGCATGACATGGCGGGAAAAAAGAAGAGTCAACCAAGCACACCGTCATTTCGTTGGGTTCCTGCCAAGAAGCTGAAGCGTTCGTACGACCTTCACGCTGACGACGAAATCGTCGGTCGCATCCGCTGGCCTAAGCTCTTCGGCTCGCTCGCGGACGCCGAATACCGTGGCAGCCGCTGGACCTTCAAACGCGGAGGCTTCCTGCGACCTCACGTGACCGTGCGCGAAGGATCGTCAGAGGCGGATTTTGCGGTCCTTGAGCTGTCCTGGGGCGGAAGCGGCCTGCTGAAGATGCGTGACGGGGCTCGATTTCGCTGGGAGCGTCTCGGCTTCTGGGCACGCCGATTCGCCTTTACAGATGAAAAAGGCACTGAACTCATCGGCTTTGAACCGACGTTCGGTCTCCTTCGCCGGACCGGCGCGGTCGAGACCCACGGTGAGATCGGCAAGATGCCGGAGTTCGGTCTACTCGTGACGCTGGGATGGTACGTCATCATGTTGATCACCGATGACGAAGCCGCTAGCGCTGCGGTGATCTGCTGCAGCTGACGCGCTCCGTATCGAGTTCCGATTCCCCTTCGGCGGCGGAAGGAAGATGGCCGACAACGCTAACGAGTTCGGTGTGTCCCTTGGCCTTGAGGCGTAGGACGGCGAAGCCGCCATCGGGGTTGTGGAAGGTCACCCGTTCGATGCTGCCGGTCAGGGCTTCGGCGGTGGACCCTGTCAAGGGCATGAGGGGATTATACGCGGCGTGACCCCGACCTGCGGAAGGACGGCGGCCTCGGCCTTTTTTACGTCGCCGCGGACGTTCTGTGAGCCGGGCGACCAAACGCCACCTTGCTGGAGCTCAAAAGCAGCACCGTCAGGATGAACAGGCCAAGAGATTCGACATGCCGGGGGTTTGACCGCGCCCCAGTTGCTCGACCGGCAGTTCCCCAACATACGCTGCCGCCTGCTGGTCCTTGCCTCCTATCTGGATCACGTGCAACATGCCGCGGGCGCGCCCCCCGTAGTGACCGATCCGGGGATGCGAAGTCTCCTCGATGGACTCCGCCTCCTGATGGATGGGAGGGCGGACCGCGTAAAGCGCGTGCAGATCGTGTTGTCCAATCCGTGCGATCCGGATTGGCGGTCTCGGCTCGGCGTGGTCAGACTCTTGAATTCAGCGGCCCGACCTAAGGTCGTTCGGCGCCGCATTGAAGATGATCGGCATCGCATGGACCCCATCCGACAGCTCGCCGACCTGCTCGCAGGCGCACGATCCGCAGTGGCGTTCACCGGCGCCGGCATCAGCACGGAAAGCGGAATCCCGGACTTTCGGAGTCCCGGCGGCGTCAGGTCGCGGCACAGGCCGATTGAATACGACGAGTTCGTTTCCTCTCGATCGGCGCGAGTCAGCTTCTGGAAGGCGCGGATGGAAATGTACCGCGATTTTGCCGCTGCCCGACCCAATGACGGTCACCGGGCACTGGCCGACCTTGAGCAGCGAGGGCGGCTGGATGCGGTCATCACGCAGAACATTGACGGTCTCCATCAATTGGCCGGCAGCCGGCGCGTCATCGAGCTTCACGGCACCGCGCGGAGGGTGGCCTGTATCCAATGCGGAAAGGAGTGGTCGCCGGAGGAAGTTCACCGTCGAATCGAGGGCGGGGACGAAGCCCCGGACTGCGACGAATGCGGAGCGCCGCTCAAATCAAAGACCGTTTCCTTCGGACAGGCCATGCCTCCGGGTCCCTTGGCCGAATCCGACCGGCTCGCAAGGCAGACCGAACTCCTCCTGGCTATCGGATCCTCCCTGGTCGTCGAGCCCGCCACCTCCATACCCCGCGTTGCCAAGAATCACGGTGCGACGCTGGTCATTCTCAACGCCACGGAGACGCCCCTCGACTGCCTCGCCGACGTCCTGCTCCACCTCCCGATCGGCGAGACCCTGCGGCGAGCCGTTGAACTCGTCCCTTGACCCACAGGAGGCGATCAGTCTATGTTTATCTGGATGTTCCCATGTACCAGATTTCGTACGCCAACTTTGTTGCCAACATCTCCGATGGCTTGGACCACCTCGCGGTGTTTCTGACCCGGATACAGTCGGGCTGGGAGCCGGTACCCGCGAAAAACGGCCCTCGTAGGTGCGAATTGTGACAGGGAAGCCGTTCTTCCGTGCGTCTGTAAGTGAGTCTAGGGCGCGTTTTCATCTTGCTTGCCGGACGCGCTGGAGCCTTTGAAACAGGAGAACAGTGGTGAAAGTAATGGGTAAACGAGTGATTCGTTTCGTAGTTGTTCCGATCATCGGCCTGCAAGCGTTGACGGTGCCGGCGGTGGGGCAGCAAACGATGGGGGCCTACAAGGACCTTCGGGAGCTTCCCAACACGCCTGCGGGCAAGCGACTTCGGGAAGTCATCGACGTCATCAATGCGGAAGACCAGGCGAAGACGAAGAAGTTCGTTGCGGAGAGCATGACGCCCGCGTTTCGCGACGCGTTTCCCTTGGCTGAGCACCTCACGGTTTTCAACGAGGTGTTCAGCACAACGGGCGGGGTGGAGTTCTATTCGGTCCGGCAGTACGACAAGCCGCGAGGCGAGGGCGAGCTGGTCGGCATCGTTCGGACGAAGATCGGAGACTCTTGGCGTGGGATCATCGTGGGCGTCGAGCCGGACCCGCCCCATCGAATCGCGACGCTGAATTTTGCCCCGGCGCGACCACCGAGCGATCTGCCGGACGCCGGGAAGAAGCTCACGCAAGCGGAGTTGGTCGAGGAACTGAAACAATACCTCGATAAGGTAGTGAAGGGCGATCTGTTCTCGGGCACCGTGCTCCTCGCGAAGAACGGCGACGTGCTCTTCAGGGGCGCCTATGGTCAAGCCAACAGGGACTTCGACGCGCCCAACCGAGTTGACACGAAGTTCAACCTCGGGTCCATGAACAAGATGTTTACGGCCGTGGCAATCGCCCAGCTCGCCGAACGCGGGAAGCTGTCCTATGACGATCCGATCAGCAAGTGCCTGAGCACGGACTGGCTGCCGGGCGAGGTCGCGGACAAGGTGACGATCCGCCATCTGCTGACGCACACTTCGGGACTTGGAAGTTATTTCAACGGCAAGTTCATGAACTCCTCGCGGGCGCTGTACCGAATGGTGGACGACTACAAGCCGTTGGTCGCGGACGAAAAGCCCGCGTTCGAACCGGGAACAAGATGGGCTTACAGCAATACGGGGTTTCTGTTGCTCGGAGCGGTCGTCGAAAGGGTGACCGGCGAGAGCTACTTCGATTACGTGCGTGACAACGTTTTCAAGCCGGCGGGCATGACCGGCACGGACAGCTACGAATTGGATCGTGTGAATCCGAACCTGGCCGTCGGGTACTCCAAGGTTGCGGATGAGACGGGGACGCACTGGAAGAACAATCTGTTTGAGCACGTCATCAAGGGCGGACCGGCGGGCGGCGGCTACTCGACCGTTGAGGACCTGCTGAAGTTCGATCAGGCGATGCGGGCGAACAAGCTTGTGAAGAAAGAGACAGCCGACTTGATGTGGACGCCAACGCCGCAATCTCAGGCGGATGGGCCGGGGTATGGATTCGGATTCGGCGTCAGCGGTGAACCGGGAAACCGAATGGTCGGGCACACCGGCGGTTTTCCGGGAATCAACTCTCGGCTGGACATGTATCTGGACAAGGGTGTCACGGTGGCGGTGATGTCCAACTGCGATCGGGGGGCGGAGTTGGTCGGACAGAAGCTGGCGGAACTACTGGTTCGTCTTGAATAGTGGGTAGCCGGGCGGCGCGGATGCGGCAAGACGCGGCATCCGCCGCATTGTTCATTTCTTCTTCAATCCCGGCAGTTGAGGCTGCGGGAACAGTTCATGGCATTGCCGGAGCGAATCCGGGCTCATCCTTGAGCCGGTGCAATGCAAGCGGACCCGTGGCGCGAGAGCCGATCTGTAGCGTGTCGTCAGGTTGCGACAGCTTGTCCGGGGCAGCGGACCGTGCTTCAATGAGCCCATTGGACTGAAAGTCGCGTTTCGCAAAGGTGGAACCGACGCTGAGATAGGTAAGGGTGAGCACGTTGACCGTCCTGCGTGAACTATATTGCGAACCGACGACGCCAAAATAGCGGTTCCGCACTCGCACTGATACCTTGTACGAGACTGAACGAGCGGCCGATGAGCTACGATTTGCGCGACAAGGTTGTTTTCATTACGGGCGCGTCCGACGGGATCGGTCGAGCGTGCGCGGTGGAGTTTCACCGGGCGGGCAGCCTCGTGGTCGCAACGGCCAGGTCGCTGGACAAACTGGAGACACTGGCGGAGGAGCTTGGCGGCGATCGTGTCGCAGCGGTTCGACTGGACGTGACCGACGCCGCGGAGCGGATCAAGGCCATCGCTGAGGCCCGTTCGCGGTTCGGGCGAATCGACGTGTTGGTGAACAACGCCGGATGGGCGAGCTTCGGGTCGGTGTTGAAGATGCCCTTTGAGCATCTCGAACACATGCTGTCGCTCAACTTCGTCGCGCCCGTCGCGATGATTCAGGCGGTTCTCCCGGAGATGATCCAACGCCGCAGCGGGCAGATCATCAACATTTCGTCGGTCGTCGGAACGCAGGCGATCCCGCGAATGACGGTCTACAGCGCAACGAAGGCGGCGCTCAACGCCCTCTCGACCGGGCTGCGCATGGAGCTTCGCGGAAGGGGCGTCAAGGTGCTGTCGGTCGCACCCAGCTCGACCAAGACGGCGTTCTTTGAGTCGGCTGCCACGGTAGACGCCAAGGCTACGCGGATCGCCGAAACACGGTACACGCCGGAGCGCGTCGCACGGGCCGTGGTCCGTTCGTCGCGCCGATGCCGTGTCGAGACGACGCTCTCAGCCGAGGGGAAGACGATCACGATGATCCGCCGGATTTCGCATCGCGCCGCGGACGCGATCATGTACCGCGTCGCGAAAAAAGCCATGCCTAACGTCGATTGATTGGGCGGCTCCGGCAATAGCGTCGACATCGACGTGGCGATCGCCCTCGATCATTTCGCCTTGACCGCCGTGTCTGAAGGCTTGGGGACGTGTTGGATCGGCGCGTTCGATGAGTCGGAGATCAAGCGGGTAACGCTGACGGCGGGGCTGCGTTGTCAGGCGATGCCCGACGCGACGGAGTCGCCGCCTCAGGCCGCCGTGCCGCAAGAGTCGGCGGAGAGCGAGGAGGAGCGGTATCGGTGGTTGTTTAGGTCGTGGCTCGGCACGGACCGTCTTGCACTTCTGGGTACTTCGGAGCGGTTCGGGAACTGTGTTCGGTGGGTTTCCGCCTTGCGGTTCCCAAGCGTGCCATTCATAGGTTCTTCACTCAGCCGCACAGCGGACCCTGCGCCGCGACGCCACTATGGTTTGCGTTGGAGTTCGAAGTCTCCGGGGCGGGTGGCGGCGATGACACTCCATCCACCGGAAAGTTCCAGGGTCCAACCCGGGCCGGAGTGCGGTGCGCCAGTGGCGTCCTTCGGGGCGGCGACGGTCACTCCGGACCAGTTCTTGTCGATCAGGGCCCCGTCAGTGACGGCGAGGACGCCCCAGGCGTCGACGATTCGCGCCGTCGGGTAGACGGTTCCGAACTCGTCGAGCGGGACCACTTCGTCGGGATTAAGCTCGATGCTCATCTTCTGGAAGGGAAGTCGGAGGACCGGTCCGTCAACAAGCTTGGCCTTGGCCGCGGCGGATCGCTCCTGGCGCTTACGATCGCGCTCCGTTTCCTCAGTGATGATAGAGTCGCCGTAGCTCGCGGATCGCTGCCGGGCGGCCGATACCGAGTCCCCCGACGCAGTGAAGCCGACCGCTTGGGAGAGCAAGTCACCCAGATCGTTCTTCGGCGTCAGTCCCTTGCGCCAGCCGGGGGCAGTGAGGTCGAGAAGCACGCCGTATGCGGGTCCGCTGGCGTAGGCGAAGGAACGGACGAAGGTTGGTTTCTTCTCGCCCGCGTCGATCGCCCCGAGGGCGCTTGTCACTCTTTGCGATTCGTCGGCCCCGGCCAGCGCGGCACCGGTGTAGTTGGCGAGTCCTTCGTGCATCTCAAGTCTCTGTTCCTCCTTCGCCGCGTCGGGAAAAAGAGAACGGCGGGCGACGCGGAACTTCAGGGCGTCGTGGATGGCTGACTTGCGGTCTGGGCCCTTGGACTGAAGCGCTTTCCGCAGCGCCGCCCATTCCAGGCGCAGCCAAGTGCGCCCCTCGCGGGAGTCGAGGTGGGCGTTGGCGGGGCCTGTGCTCGCGAACCCTAGGTCGTCCTGAATGCGGTGCCAGAGCTCGTGAATCAGCAGCATGCCGCGGTCGAGCGGATCCGCTGGCGGCGGCCACAGAACCATCGTCCATTTCACACCGGCCCAGGTGAACGCGGTATTGGCCATGTTGTATTCCGTCGGAAGCGTCCCGACGAACACGTCGCCCGCGGGACGCAGCTTGCCCTCGTTGTCGGCCCGGTCGGCGACGATGGTGCGGGTGGCTGAGTCGGCGAACATCATCGGACCGAAAAGCGGTTTGCCCCAGAGCTTCCCGTTGTCACGATCGCTGATCGCCTTGGCTTCGTCGAAATACCGCCGAGCAAGGCTAAAGTCGATTGGATTGTGGTCAGTCGCTGCGGGCCGCGGGGGCGCTGCGGGCACGCCGACCGCCTGGTCAATCCATCCGAGATAGCGGCTCACGCGGGTGTAGATGTCGTCGACTCCGTAACGTCCCGGCTTGCCGCCGCCCGACGCGGAGCTGACGCCAGCGACGTAGGCTTTTCCATCAACCTCCAGCAGGACGGGTCCGCCGCTGTCGCCCGGAGCGCCGACGCCTTCGAGGTCTGTCCCCGCAGGGGGCTCGTCGAAATGAAAAAACAAGCGTCGAGGACCGGCGTCGCTCACCACGTTGGTTACGGCACGGCGTCGGCCGTCAGCATGCCTAGGAGCACTCCTCCCATCGCCGATATCGCCGAAGCCGACGATTGCGGCTTGTCTGCCCAACTCATCATCCCCGCGAAACAGCGGTAGCGGATTGACGCCCTCGACCGGCGACGCCAGTTCCACCATCGCCAGATCAACCTCCGGCGGTCGACCGGGTTCGACCTTAGCCTCGGGATGTAGGATGATTCGGGCGACGGGGTACTCACGACCTTCGAACCGAACGCGACCTCCTTCCTTGGGAATCGAGGCGGCCACGTGCGCAGCGGTGATGACCCAATGCGGGGCGACAAGCGTGCAACCGCCGTCCGGAAGAACCTGTCCGACGGCCGGGAATTTCGCCCCCAGTTCGAGGACGGCTCCGTCCGACCGGTCATGCCGCACAGCCGTCGCCCAAGCAAGCGACGAAACAAGCGCGACCGCAGCGGCGGCGGAGGTCGCCGCGATCCGATTTCGAGCCATGGCTATCTCCTCCCGCCGATCGGCTATGCCGCCGAGCCCGCATGGGTCGGCTGGGACCCGAGACGTCTGGCAAGGCCCGGACCGGTCAAGAAATGGTTGGGAGCACCCCCACAACGGCCCCCATTTCCCGCATCGTGCATGCGTTCGACGCACCCGTTCCGCCTCGCCGTGTTCCCGCGAAGTCACGATCCTTTCGCCGGCGGTTCAAAGAGCGCGGTGGTCACACAGCGCTCCGCCGTATCGGGCAGGATGACCGCGATCATCTTCCCCGTCGATTCCTTCCGCGACGCGAAGGCGAACGCGGCATGGAGTGCCGTACCGGAGGAGACGCCCGCCAGAATCCCTTCCTCACGCCCCAGACGCAGCGTGCATCCAAAAGCCTTCTCCTCGGTGGCAGCAATCACTCCGTCGAGAATAGCCCGCTTCAGGACCTCGGGGATGAACCCGAGGCCGACACCGGGCATCTGATGGGTTCGCGGGACCTCGCGTTGAAGTCATCTTTGTCGCCAAAATAGATCGCCCAACGGTGAAAATTGGAACGAATGTCTGCAGCCCACTCCGGATGATCCGGACTGTCGTCCGAGAGACGCCGAATGTGGCGAGGTTTAGTTTCTCCTGGGCCGTCTGCGCGGCGACAAGCTTTGCGTTTCGCTGCCCCGGCTTACAATTTCCTGATGGAACTCGGTTGGCTTCATGCGTACGTCGGTCAACTCGCCGGCGTGGGAGCGTCGCTTCTTTGGACGGTCACCACGCTCTTCTTCACCGCTGCCGGCAGGCACCTCGGCGCGACCGCCGTGAATGCGACGCGCATCTCTTTCGCCTGCATCCTGCTCGCGGTCACTCATCGGTGCCTGCAGGGAGTCTGGATACCGGAGGTTCCTTGGACTCAGGCGGCGTTTCTCGGTGTGTCCGGGATTGTAGGCCTCACCATCGGCGATCAGGCGATCATCGCCGCCTTCGTGGAAATCGGACCACGGCTTGCTCTGCTCGTGACCACGACCTCGCCGCTTTGGGCCGCCTTCTTTGGACGTGTTTTTCTCGGTGAGCACCTGCCCGGCGCCGCATGGCTCGGATTGGCGATGACCATCGGCGGCATCCTCTGCGTCATTGGGGAGCGCCGTTACGGATCCGCCGCGATCCCGCGCTCAAAGCTTGTCCGGGGAGTGCTTCTTGCCTTATTGGCGGCGCTTTGCCAGTCCGGAGGCTACCTGCTGAGCAAGATGGGTATGGGACACGGAGAGGGAGGTCATCACGTCGATGCACAGGCCGCGACGCTCATTCGGATGATCTTCGCCGCCATGACCATCGTGCCCGCGCTCGCCGCCCAAATTTGGGTCCGCCGACGCTCGACGGCCGCGATCGCCTCGCCTGCTCACGCCTTTTCGCGGTCCGATGAGGGCGCCGGACACATGGCGAACGCATCCGCCTGGCGAGTGGGAATGCTCCTTTCGCTCTGCGGCGCGGTGACGGGACCGTACTTCGGCGTTTGGCTTTCCCTTATCGCATGTGACCGGGCTCCGCTTGGCGTCGCGCAGACTCTGTTGACGCTCTCGCCCGCCTTCATCCTCCCGGCCACTGCGATCATGCACCGCGAACGCATCTCGTTGCGCAGCGCAATCGGCGCACTAATCGCTATCGGCGGCGCGGCTGCGTTATTCGGAATCTAAGCACCTCCCAGGCTTCATCTCGGAGATCCGGGTCGTCATCGACAACGCTGAGCGTAATTTAATTGTCGGGCACGCGGATCGCTCCCGCCGTCGGACCCCGCTTGTGTTGGTTTGCATCTACGCCGACAACGCGGGGACCAGCCCCCTGTGGAGTAGATGCACAGGCCCGAGCAATCTGGACTTCTGGCTATCGACTTTAAGGAACTGCTGGATAAGGCGTTCAAATCCAGGCAAGCGAGAGACGTTCTGACTCTGTTGCGCGCGATCGATATGACGCTGAGGGACGTCGAAACCCAATTGAGGGTCTCGCACGCCGCTCTGCCGCGCCGCGCAAAGACAGGTCGAGCTGTCTGCCCCCTCCTCGTCACAAGACATTGTCAGCTTCGTCAACCGACGCGATGATTCGTGTGTCCGCCGCCAGCGCCCCGCGTTCCTCACCTCCACTCCCTCACCCTCCGCCTCCAGCGCTTTGGCATAACCTCTTCCCACTCGGCCAGCTCCAGCTGCCTCTCGCGGCCGACGGGAAAGCCGCGCCGCTGCCCTTGTTCTTGGATCGTTGCGTCTCTCAACCTTCCTGTCTCATGTGTGATTGCAGATCGTGATTCCGCGTGTCCTTTTCTCGTCCGTGCTCGCACTCTGCATCAGCGGTGTGCCTCTTCGCAGCCCGTGCAGCGGCTGCTCGCTCCCGGTATTCTGACGCAAGATCGACTGCGACCTCCATCATCACTTCCATGAATTCCTCTTCTTCCTCAGATGTCATTTTCGTCCCTCCAGCGACCGCACTGTTGGCGGTTCGCTTGAAAAAATGCGAACCGCCATAGTGCCTAACCTCGCCCGATTCTACGCGGCCCTACGTAGGCTTGCGAACCTCGTTCGACTCACTGGTTGCGGTTCTCTACGCCTGAACCGAATCGGGTATGCTGTCGAGCCGCACGACGGTGGCTACGTTTTCGTCGTGATGGCGTCAAGAATTGCTGAAGCAGTCCTCTGAATCCGTTCCAGCGACTGCGCGAGCGTTTCTTTGTCGCCACGATACAGCTGAATGTAATCCGATGACGAAGTTCCTGATTCGAGGCCGATCGCCTGACACACGACAAACGCCACTGCCTCGGCTTCGGTCTCGCGAACGGTTTTGGACGTTGCGAGGTCGCCAAAGTGAAGGAGACTGTGAGCGACCTCATGGACAAGAACGGAAAATTCCTCGGCTGGCTGGAGTCCCTCACGGATGGTGATTTTTCGACCCTGCGACTGGCCGTCGGCTGTCCCGAGGCTTGACGAGTAATCGAGTGCGATCCCCTTCGAGGCGACAAACGCTTTGAGTTTTTCCGTCTGGCCGTTGGGATTGCCGCCGACCCGGGCGGGCTCTGGAAGGGGCTTACCGTCGGTTTGCGAAATGTCGAAGACATGCACCGCCTTGAAATGGAGAATCATATCTTCTTCCTTATCCGCTGGCGGCGCACGGCTACGCCTGTCGCCGCGTTTCTTGCGGAGAACAACCGGCGCGGTGATGAGGATTCCTTTCTCGCCTTTCTTGACATTGCGGCCGAGTTCTTGCCAGGTGCGGTAGCCCGCGATTCTCGTGGCTTGGGGTCGTTGTGCCAAAATCAACAGGATGTTCCCGATGCTGTAGGCCGAAAACTTCGCCATCGCCAAGAGGTACTTTTTCATCGCATCACTCTGCCCGTTCGCGAGCGCCGCGGCGAGCTGCTCGATCGCTTCGTCGATGACCTTCTGGGTCTGGTTCTTCTTCATGGTGCATCCTCCAAAGGCTTGGGTTTTAGCCTCTTTCGTCGGTCGGCTGAGGAATCAAGAACCGATGGGTTCGCATCCACTGGCATCGCCTCCTTCACGCATTCGTACAGAATATCCCAATCAATGTGCCCGTTGAGCAGTCCCTTCTCGCACAAGTGGGCCCACTCATCGAACTCCTCGTCATCGCGCGGCAAGCGCCCCATCGACATTTCGAAATCGCCTTCGCAGAGGGTCAAGGTGATGGGGTATTCTCGTTCAGCCATTTCGATCACCTCGACGATGCCGCAAGGCCACAACTCGCTTTCGGTTCGGTGGGAACTTCCTGTATGCCGTCTTGATAGGGGCCGACTTTCGCAGCGTCCTCTGGCGTTGCCGCCATTGCCTTCTGCATCATCGTCACCGCTCTTCGTGCATCCTCGTCGGTAAATTCGGTCCGCTCGTCACTTGCAACAGCGCCGAGTTCCTCCATCAGGATGTCAACGACGCCATCCTCAATCGCGTAATACTCCGACCCGTACAGACAGGCTTCTTCCTCGCGCCCTTCACGATCCGCGGAGTCGACCATGATGTTCTTCTCGTCCAGCAGATCCTCAAATTGGTCACAGACCAGAATGGCAAGTTCTCGCAGGGGGTGACATGCATCCGCAGTGTCGCCGTGCAACGTGATCCCATCCGCGTACTTGATCAACAACTCCACGCTCTTCTCCACCAACCGTGAGTTCTCCTCCCCGTACAAGCGGGCCTCGCCCGGCACGCCTTCCCGATCCGCCGACGTAATCGTAATGTTCTTCTCATCGAGCAAGTCCTCGAATTCGTCGCGAATTCGGATCGCGATCTCCAACGCTCTTTCCTTGTTCATGTTCTCATCCTCCGGCAAACCGGCATTCTTGGCGGTTCGCCCGAAAAAAAAGCGAACCGCCTGAACTGCACTTTCCATCGTTTGGCCGCGACGACTGATGATCTCGCCAAGGGCGTCCGTGGGGTATGTGCACCCCACGACATCAGTCGGGCCACGCTTCCGGATCCCCAAAATGGTCCCGATACACCTCGGGATAGACGCAGCGCATGCAGTTCCGATTGCACAGATCGCCGAGATAGGTCTTTACAATCTCGCCGTCGATTTCGACATGCGTGCAGGTTTCATCAACCAAGAAGACCGTACCCCCGTAGTTCTCACACCGTGTAACCGGTTCTGAATCCTCTTCTGTTTTCGTCATGTACGATCGCCTCCACATCGCAAGGCGATCGACGCGAGCTGGCCCGATCCGTTCATTCGATCGCAATTTCCCGCGTTGTTTCCTCGCCCGTCCTCTCATCCCTACCAGTCGTGTCCATCCAACGACTCTGCGTGCACGACCGCGTGGACCCGGTTTGCCTCCAGCAGAATCCCGACAATCGTGTTCTCCAGCGCGCCGTATTCCCGGTCCTCAAAGAAGGCCCGCATCTTGACGCCGTCATGGCCTTCGCCCGAGAAGACGGCAACGCCATCCTCACTCATCATTTCTTCGACCTCGCCAAGAATCTTCCAGGCGATCTCCCTCGCGGTTTGTTCGTCCATTTTCTCACCTCAAAACTCCACCGTGAGGTTCGGGCATTGGCACGCGCAGTCCCAGATCGCCTGTCGCACCTCGGCGTTCTCGCGGACCAGCTTCGCGATGAGCTTCGCGAACTCTTCGATTTCTTGTTGCGTCATGTCCTTCCTCCGGCAAACCACCTTAAATGGCGGTTCGCTTGAAAACCGCGAACCGCCATGCTGCCGAACTCGGACCGATCCCTCGTTGAATCGATAACTTGCCGCCCCGATTCGTCGCTAGAATTGTCCGCGTGGACCACAATGGCATCGATCGGGTGATTATCTGCTGTGCAGCGGGCGTGACGCGCTGTCGGGAGCGTATCCTCGTTCACAAGGCGGCCGGCATGGTGCACAAAGTCCACTGGCTGCCCGGCAAGTTCACCTTTGTGGTGGCTCCAGCCGACGTCGAGCGGATCGCCCCGATGGCACACCAACTCCTGCCCCGAGTAACTTTGTGAGCAAGACCGGTGCGCCGCCAACAGTTGCGGCTCGCAGCCGACAGGTCGTAGATTTCGAACATGGGGGAATCCCTCGGAACTGTCGTTCAAGCGAATGGTTCGGCGGAGAATCCCACGCGCCTGCCTTCATCAGAGCCCCTTGGTGGGCAGAGCGAAGGTGAAATGGTCAAAAAGGCGGGTCCACACATATCATGTCGGTGCCCTCGTAGGAAACCATACAATAGCAGCCGTAAATCTCTGCGGAGCACTCACCGAATTCGGTGCAGTCCTCGCTCTTGCAGACGACTTGGCACTCCGAGCTGTCGCGGCAAGGCTTGCCGACGTCGGTGATCGGCACTTGGCACGCCGATCCGTCGCGGGTGGTGATCCAGTTTCCGCCCGCCGCTTCGCAGGACAGCCGGTCGTCGTGTTCTTCTTGGATGTCGCGAAACGCCTCCACAAATGGGGAACACCCCGTGGTTGCGGCCACGGCCAACGCGAAGCCAATGCCGACTTGAACCCACGCCGTCGATGGATGACCTCGCTTCATGGGGTCCTCGAACTGAACCGCCTTCGCACCAAGCGCCACCCAGGGAGTGCTGGGGCACCCTTCGGCAATCATCTCGAACGTCCGGACGAATCACGCCTCGCCGGTGGCTACGATATTCTAAATCGCACCGAGTGTCGGAGCCGAATGGTGGCCAGCTCAAACACGGAATCTTCACAGTGCCGACGCCGGCTGTCTTTGCTTTGAGCAGACTGTCTCCGGCGCCGCAGCGGCCTTCGGGATTGTCCTTGCCACCCTATGCAAAAGTCGGGCACAGCTTGGCGGCGTTTCTACGATTGTCATCCTCATCATGTCCGCACTCGGCGAGAGCATGGTGCCGCGCTTCGTGATGCCCTCGTTCATGGAAACGACAGCGCTCTTCACGTTCAACGGATGGGCGCTCGACGGTTACCTCAAGGTCTTCTGGTACGAGAACGTCGGCGACTCGGTTCTGAAATCACTTGCGGGGTTCCTTCCTCAGATCGCAGTCCTGGTTGGGATGGCGATCGTTTTCCTTGTGATCAGCAGAAACCTGGCGCGGCGTTGGGAATCAGTTTAGAAAAGGCCTTTCCCACCAATCCCAACTTGCCTGCTGAAGGTGCTCATTTGGCCGCCTTCCGCCCTTCGTCGCATCGAGTTCCGATCGTTCGTTCCCCTCAATCCGTCCACTCCCTCACCCTCCGCTCCCAGCGTTTTGGCGCAACCTCCTCCCACTCGGCTAGTTCAAGCTGCCTATCGCGGCCCACGCGAAAGCCAGGCCGCCTCCCTTGGTCCCGGATTATTGCGTCCCTCAGTACTCCGCGACGAGGTTCGGGCATTGGCACGCGCAGTCCCAGATCGCCTGTCGCACCTCGGCGTTGATTTGAATCAGCTTCGCGACGATCTTCGCGAACTCCTCGATTTCTTGTTGCGTCATCTTCGACTCCTCCAACGACCGCTCAGATGGCGATTCGCTTGAAAGAACGCGAACCGCCATGGGGCCCAATTCCGCGCGATTCCACGCAGCCCCTACGTAGCCTTCCGCATGATCGGTAGAATCGCTGGGTATGGCCGACCCGCGCATGGATTGGGAGATCGTCTACCGTTCGCCGAGTGAAACGGATTGCCGCGAGCATGCCCTGGTGCTCCGGACGGCGGGGATCGCGCATGAGGTTCGTTACGAGGATAGCGAGCTTACCATCAGGGTTGCTGCTTCGGATGCGGATCGGAGCCGTGCGGAACTGGATGCCTACGCCAACGAGAGTCGTGATTGGCCGACGGCTCGTCTTACGGTTCCAAGGCTGGCCAACGGGTGGGCCGGCGTGTTGTGCTATGCCACGGTGCTATCGATCGTGGCCGTGTGGCAGCAGCAGCATTCCTTTGGCCTGGATTGGTTGGAAGCCGGCAAGACGCACGCAGGCCTTATCCGACAGGGCGAGTGGTGGCGGACGGTAACCGCCCTGACCTTGCATAATAACATTGAGCACTTGCTTGCCAACGTCGTCATCGGCGGTCTCGTGGGATTGTTCGCCGGCCGATTGCTTGGTTCGGGTCGTGCCTGGTTCTGCATCCTCATCGGAGGCGCCTTGGGCAATCTTCTCAATGCCTGGCTCCGCCAGCCGGGCCACACGTCCGTCGGCGCCTCCACCGCCGTCTTCGCCGCCCTGGGGCTTCTTGCGGGGCATGCCTGGCGACGAAGGAGAAGCCTGACCTCGAGAATGGAAAGGTGGGTGCCGCTGGTCGGAGGTGTCCTTCTGCTCAGTTACCTTGGTACAAGCGGAGAGCGTACTGACATCGCGGCCCACGTGTTTGGCTTCCTATGCGGCGCATTATTGGGCGCCCTCTGCGGAAAAATGACCGACAGGGCATGGTCCGAACCGCGAGCACAGATCATCTTCGGCAGCGCTGCCTTGACGATTCTCGCTATCGCTTGGGCGCTCGCTTCGATTTAAGGCCATACTCGCCGATTGTCCGAAGCCGACGTACATTGCACCCATGCCGTCTGCCCTTCATCCAGCCTGCTTCTCGCGCTATCGAAGAATCGGGAAACCCGAGCACATCTCGGCCAGGTGTACCTGCGCCCGATTCACGGAGGACCAAAGGCGATACCCCGGTCTCCCACTCCGGCGTGCATTCGCTACAATCTGCCCTCGGCCATCAGAGTTTGGTCGCGCTGCAACGCTGCACGGAGAGAAACTTATGACCTCGAATGCCTGTCGGCTTCTTGTATCAAGTATCACGA
This sequence comes from Planctomycetota bacterium, assembly GCA_043806315.1. Taxonomy (GTDB): domain Bacteria; phylum Planctomycetota; class Phycisphaerae; order UBA1845; family UBA1845; genus SBAX01. Next base: position 25,163 of record JAZDHF010000249.1, read on the forward strand.
TCTCCCAAATCATGTTGGTTTTCGCTCGCGCGGGAGACCTCCCTCAGCCACCGGTGGCCAAGATCGTTCCCAAGACCCTTACCATCCACGGTCATGAGCGAATCGACAACTATCAATGGCTTCGCGAGCGCGATAACGCCGAAGTGTTGCAATACCTCGAAGCTGAAAACGCCTACACGGAGGCCGTGATGAAGAGCACGGGACCTTTGCAGGCCCGGCTGTACGAGGAAATCACATCGCGCATCAAGCAGACCGACCTCAGCGTGCCTACCCGCATCGACAACTTCTACTACTACACCCGCACCTTCGAAGGCAAGAACTATCCGGTCCACTGCCGCAAGAAAGGCAGCCTCGACGCGGCGGAAGAGATCCTGCTCGACGTGAACGCCTGCGCCGAGGGCAAGAAATACTACCGCGTAGCGGTGTTCCGGGTGAGTCCCGATCATCGCTTGCTGGCCTATTCCGACGATACCGAAGGCGACGAAACCTATACCCTTCGGTTCAAGGATCTAAACACCGGCGCGATGCTCCCCGACACCATCGCCAATATCGATTATTCCGTCGAGTGGGCCAACGACAATCGCACGGTCTACTACGCCACCCTTGATGCTGCCCGCCGCCCGCACAAGCTTCACCGCCACGTGCTGGGCGATCCCGTGGAGCGCGACGCACTGCTTTACCACGAAACTGACGAAACCTTCAGGATCGGCCTTTCCAAGAGCCGCAGCCGCAAGTTCCTCATTCTGAATCTCGACAGCACGCTGACCACCGAAGTCCGCGTGCTCAGCGCTGACGCCGCGAGCGGCGCCTTCGCGGTTGTCGAGCCTCGCAAGCGTGGCCACGAATACCACATCGAGCATCACGGCGAACGCTTTTTCATCGTCACCAACGACGACGCCCGCAATTTCCGCCTGATGGAAACGCCAACTGCGGTCCCTGGCCGCAGCCACTGGAAAGAGGTCATCCCACACCGCGAAAAAGTGAAGCTCGATGATGTGGACGCGTTTGCCGATCACCTGCTGATCCGGGAGCGCGATGAGGGCCTGCCGCGCCTCCGCATTCGGAAGCTGGCGGATGACTCCGACCACATGGTTGAATTCGACGAGCCCGCCTATGCCGTTTTCCCGACGGGCAACGAAGAGTTCAAGACCGACACCCTCCGCTTCATGTACCAGTCGCTCATCACCCCGCGGTCCGTCTACGACTACAATATGAATACCAGGAAGTCTGAGTTGCTGAAGCGCGACGAAGTGCTTGGCGGTTATGAACCCAACCATTACGTTTCCGAACGCGTCTTCGCGACGGCCGCCGACGGCACCCGTGTGCCCATCAACCTCGCCTACCGCAAAGGACTGACCCGCGACGGCAAGAACCCCATGCTGCTGAATGCGTACGGCTCCTACGGCGCGAGCATGGACACCTTTTTTTCCGCCGATCGAATCAGTTTGCTGGACCGCGGCTTTGTCTTTGCCTTGGCCAATATTCGCGGCGGCGGAGAGCTGGGCCGGCCTTGGTACGAAGACGGCAAGCTCCTCAAGAAAAAGAACACTTTTACGGATTTCATCGCCTGTGCCGAGCACCTGATTGCGGAGAAATACACCGCGCCCGATCGCTTGGCGATCCAGGGCGGCAGCGCCGGCGGACTGCTCATGGGCGCCGTCACCAACATGCGCCCAGACCTCTTCAAGGTAGTGATCGCCCATGTGCCCTTCGTGGATGTGATCAACACGATGCTTGATCCCTCAATTCCGTTGACCACCCTTGAATATGACGAATGGGGCAACCCCAACGACAAAACCTATTACGAGTACATGTTCTCTTATTCGCCGTACGACAACGTGGCGGCCAAGGCCTATCCAAACATCCTCGTCAAAACCGGGCTCAATGACCCTCGCGTCGCCTACTGGGAACCAGCCAAGTGGGTGGCTCGACTCCGTGCGGCCAAGACCGACAACAATCGCCTGCTGCTAAAGACGCGCATGGAAGCGGGGCATGGCGGCGCTTCGGGCCGCTACGACCGATGGAAAGACACGGCCTTTGACTACGCCTTCATCCTGGACACGTTGAACATCCGCGATGCGGAGTCAGTCCCAGCGCCCGCAAACAAGATTGATTAACTTATTCCGGCTGCGAGAGACGGAATGGTGGGCCCCAGCGTGCACTTTTCCCCGTGTCGAAGCATCCACCGCTCGCGGCCACGAGGATCTGGAAGACGAAGGCCCGGACCGATCTCAAGAACGAAGACCGAGAAGCACCCAATCACTTTGGCCTCAGCTCAAGGCGTCTCGCAGCGCCAGGTAGGTGTTGGCATGCATCTCGACCGTGTCCCCGACATCGGCGGCATAGCCGCCCGCGAGTACAGCCGCAACGGGAACACCGTGATCCCGACATCTCCGGAAGACCATCGTGTCGCGCTGCTTAATTCCCACCTTGGTCAGTTGTAATGACCCGAGCCGATCCTCCTTGTAGGGATCCACGCCGCCGACGTACATCACGAATTGTGGGTTGAACTGCCCAAAGACAACATCCAGCCCTTGGCGTAGCTTCGTGAAGTACTCATGGTCCTCGGTTCCATCTTCCAGTCCGATGTCCAGGCTGCTCTGCTCCTTGACGGGGTAAAGATCCTCCTGGTGAATCGAAAAAGTGAAAACTTGCGGGTCATCCCGAAAGATCCGGGCCGTGCCGTTGCCCTGGTGCAGGTCGGTATCGATGACGGCCACACGCTCCACGAGCCGCTGCGCCTGAATCTCGCGCACCGCGACAGCGATGTCGTTAACGTAACAGAACCCTTCCGCCCGGTCCGCGAAGGCGTGGTGGAATCCACCGCCCAGGTTCATCGTGCCGCCATATTCACAGGCCAGGTTTGCCGCCAGGCACGTTCCACCAGCCATCAAGTAATAGGCGTCGACGATCTCCTTGGTCAGCGGCAATTCCGAATAGGCGGTTCGCGGCGTCCAACGACAGGCATCCAGATCCGCCAAGTACTCGGGCGCATGTACGCGGAGAAGCTGCTCACGTGTCGCAGGAGAGGGCCGATGCACACTGCTCTCGATGTTGCCCACGATCCTCTGAATGGCGTCGAAAACGAGTGAGAACTTCCTGGTGGGAAAAACGTGGGAGCCGATGTTCGCATAGTAATCCGGGTGATAGACGACGGGTACGTGCACTTCAGCCGCCTTTCCGCGGGACATTGTACGGATTGGCTGCCACGGTGTTCCAGCCCAGCGCTCGCTTTACGAACCTCGTTCGGCTCGGTGGTTGCTGTTCACTACACCCGAACCGAATCGGGTATACTCTGTCGGTTGTCGCCTTCTCGCAGAGGAACCTCATGAACGTACTCGAAGCTATTCGCATGCGGCGAAGCGTCCGAGCGTATGCGACAAAGCCGATCCCGCCGGACGTCCTGGATCGTTTGCGCCAAGCGTTGCGGTTTGCCCCGTCGGCCTGCAACCTTCAGCCTTGGAGGTTCATCTTCGTTTTCGATCCGCAGATTCGACAAAGGCTCGCTCAAGCTGCGCAGGAGCAGCTTTTCATCGCCGACGCGCCGCTGATCATGGTGGGGTGCGGGCTGCCGGAGCAGGCATACCAGACCATGGGCGGCTCCGGCAACAGTGTGGACATCGACGTTGCAATCGCCTTGGATCATCTCACCTTGGCCGCCGTGGCTGATGGCCTGGGGACGTGTTGGATCGGCGCGTTCGACGAGTCAGAAGTCAAGAAGCTGCTCTGCGTTCCGAGGCAGGCCAAGGTGGTCGCCCTCATGCCGGTAGGGTATCCCGCCTCCCCCCGCCTGATCTCGCCGGTGGCCGATTCCCAGCGGAAAGCAGGATCGGAAATCTTCGCTATCGATCGCTTTACTTGAGGCCGACCACCAGGAGCTTCACTCCCTCGGAGCTTGATTCTTCGTCAACACGCCACCACGAGATTCAGGCTACAGCACGCGCAATCCCAGATCGCCTGCCAAATATGTGGGTCCGATTGAATGAGTTTTGCGACGACTCTCGCGACATCCTGCCTGCCTTCTATTGCCGTTTGCCTTGCCGGTTCGCTAGAAAACTCGGCGCCGGATCGCAAAACCGTTGTGCCAGGCTCGACCTGCAATCGGTTGTTCGATGATCCGGACGCCATGCCATGAAGTTTTCAAGTACAGCGGGCACGAGGACCCCTTGGATGGCGGCGGAGGACGCCCGCTGGAAGCCCGCGAAGCCTTGTTTTCGGTGATCCTCATCGCCCTTTCCACCACCTTCGAATCGAGAACCGCCGGTGGCTGTCACGCAGCGCTGTTTGAACCTTGCCCTCGTCCATCCATTCGGGGTTCGGGACCCTTGGGGGCGAGACGGCCGGTTCAATGAGTCTCGGGCAGTGCTTCCGCACGGCTGCGTCGGCCAGCAGATACTGCATGGGAGTCCTCCACCATGAGTGACTGCGGCGTTCACAACGGACGGATTTCACGATGATTAAGTTTGGTTTCGGGCGTGGTTGCTGAAATCGCGCTCCCGATTCGCCCGCCATTGCATGGGAGGGTGCGGAGAACAGAAACCGAGAGAAGACGTCAGACGGATCATGCTATGTCGCTTCGACTTTCCGACGCGGATGCGGCCCTACTCGCGGCCATCGCAGAGCACAACACGGTGACGCTTGGGCAGCTGGCGATCATTCTGGGACGCAATGCCAACTCGTTGCGCCGCCGGCTGTGCGTCGCCACGACGCCGAACGGGTTCCACAGCGGAATCCAGTCGGGATCGCCTGGGTCCAGGTAGATCGTGCGCTCCCCGCGATCTCGGCCATCGTCTCCGGCGGCGGTACATGGACGATGCCGGAAAGCTCCTCAGAATTGACCAGGAAACCCCGCCGGTGGCTGAGTCCGTCCACGAACATGCGACGGATGGATTCCGTGGACAGTCGCGTACGGAACTTCTCGGCGTTCAGCCGGCTTAATGGGCGTCCCCCGTACTGCAGGAGACCGGACAAAGCATCGAAGGACCGGAGAAGCTCTCGGGAACGTGCTCCGGCTCCGATGACCGCGACGCGCAACACCGCCGCAAAGAAGGGCTTGTCGTTGTGGGCTTTGTTTTCCAGATCCATGGACATTTGTCGCAGATCGCCCGACGGCGCCTGTTGTGCAAATCGATGCGCAAGCCTCCTTATCGGCCGCTGCAGCAAAGCGGCCGCGAAGGTCCACTTACGGAAAGTCGAGGCCTGGGAAGCCTCGGTCAGAATCGGCGAGCACATCGCGGACGCGTCCTGGACGGAGGTCCGGGACGCCTGGCTTCGTGA
>JAZDHF010000250.1:0-14710 GCA_043806315.1 Planctomycetota bacterium
GCTTGGAAGGCGAACGATTCTTGGGTACACTCTGTTTCCATACAGGCTGCTCCTCCATAAACGGTAAGCCCTTGAAACTACAGGTGTTATCGCACAGAGGGCAGCCTGTTTCTATCCCCTCGGTGAGAAATGCGGGCTAAGAGGATGGTCGGCCCCAAGGCGGGCTCCCTTCGCAGGGCTGCGTCGAGGTCTTCCGTCCTGCGGCCGGATTGGTCCACGCCGGCCAGGGTCAGGCCCGCCCCCAGAGAGTCGAGGCTTACCGATTCGTTGCGCAAGAATCGCAAGGGCAAGTCGGCATCGGCGAGGCGCGGGTCGTCGTGGTTGCCTAAGACGGCGTAGGCCGGGCGGCGCTGGGCGATGGGCTCAAAGAAGCGCCGCGTCAGCTCGGCGGCCCGTCGCCATTTCCAGCGGAAACTGCAGAAGTCACCGGTGACGAGGAGCAGGTCGTAGTCGAGGTCGGCCAGCAGGGTTTGGGCCGCCTCACTCGCTCGGTCCCAACGCCGAAAGTGGAAGTCGGAGACGTGGGCCATGCGCAGGCCGTCCAGCCCGGAGGGTAGGCCGGTAAGGGGGACATTCACTTCTCGAGCGATGACCGCTTCGCTGCTCACGATCGTTCACTTTTCCGCATGGGGCGCCGTCACGTCATAGTTGTATCGCCCCGCGGGACAAGGTGCGATTGTCGATTGGCGATTGACGATTGTCGATTGGGGGCCCGTGCATCCGGGCCTTTACCCACTACATAGGCAGGCCGTTAACCGGTTGGTTGTAGGAGACCGGATGGGGTACAATAAGTGGCAAGCCCCTCGAGCCGTTGGGACCCGGGGGGACGGCACTTAAGGTCAGTGCCTGCCGGAGTCGCAAGGATATGCCTGAGTTCGCCTACGACGTGTTCCTGAGCCACAGCTCGAAGGACAAGGCGGTTGTCCGTGCTGTCGCCGAGCGGCTGCGGGCGGACGGCCTGCGCGTGTGGTTCGATGAATGGGAAATCAAAGCTGGCGACAGCATCCCGGCGAAGCTCGAGGAAGGGCTGGAGCACTCGCGCGTGCTCGTGCTCTGCATGTCCGCCAGTGCCTTCGGGTCCGACTGGACGCAGTTGGAGGCCGGCACGTTCCGGTTTCGTGACCCGCTGAACCAGGAGCGCCGCTTCATTCCCCTGCGGCTCGACGACGCCCCCATCAAAGGCTCCCTGGCGCAGTTCTTTTACATCAACTGGCTCCCGGCGGACCGCGAGCACGAGTATGCGAAGCTCCTCGAAGCCTGCCGTCCAACAGAGAAACATGTTCGGTCGCTGCCAGGGGCCATACGGAGCTTTGGCGTCGATCCTCACCAATATCCGCCGGAAGTTCAGTCCATGCTACTTGATGCAAACCGCTTCGAGCTCAATGGGGATTTTTGGGATGCGCAGGCGAAGTTCGATGAAGCCATTGGAACACTACAGAATTGTAGATTTTGCGGCGTTGAAATGGTCGCCGCGCTGACGGTCCGATCCGACTTCAACTGGCGACTTGGCGAAGATCTCAGGAGAGAATACAAAGGTACAGCAGAGCCTACACTTGTCAAGGTCTTCGACGAGCAAAACCGATATTTGTACAGCAAGCCGAAGAAAGAGGTGCATACCGGCAGACTACTCCACCACACTGTGATTCTACTCGTGCATGTCGATGGACAGGTTGTGTTCTATCGCCGCCATCGGCTACAGACTTTCCCCAACAAGCTTGATTTCTTTGGGGGACACACTGCTGACGTGGATTCATCGCCTGCAGATACGGCCCGCCGCGAAGCCAACGAAGAACTGCAACTCTATGCTCACGGGAACAGGTTGCGCATCCCAGACCATTGGATCCATCTTGTCGGTGATGAGCATCAATTCGTTTGGAATGCGCCGGAGAACCGTGAGAGATCGACGTTGTTCGTCGTTGAACTTCCGAGACATCCCGGCATTTCTCTTCGGGTCAGTGACGAAGCTGCGGACGGTCAGCGTATTGTATCAATCCCTGACTACGAAGTGGACTCTCTTTCAAACCTTCTGAAGGCATACACGAGCAGACAGGAAGAGTTTGCAGATGGCGCAGAACGAGTCTTGATCGAGATCGAGAGGAACAACCAAGTGCGCATGCAACTCGCCCGATGGTTTCCGGACATTGTAACCTGAAGTACACGCTCATGCCGGATGATCTTCTATACGACGTTTTCTTGAGCCACAGCGCGAAGGGAGAGGTGGTGATGCGGTTGCTGGCTGAGCTGATCCGGCAGGGCGGGCTGAAGGTGACGCAGAGATAAAGGCGACGATGAAAGAAATGAGTGGAATCCCCCAAGGTTTGAAGCTTCGGAGGACACTTCGAGGCCATGCGAAGAGAATTTTCAGGATAGCGTGGTCACCTGATGGATCTCTTCTGGCATCCGGATCGGCTGACCAGACGATACGTCTATGGGACAGCGAGGGGGGGGGGTTCTCGATTGGAGATGTCAGGATTTGAGAAGGGCATCGTCACCGGGGAGGGCCGCTGGTCGCCATCGGTCTTCCGGCGGGGTAGTATTCCTTGGCCATGACACCCGCGCAGGCGTTTTATCTCGACTCCGTGGACTCGACGAACGAGGCGGCCAAACGACTGATCCATGATCGCAGGATTCACTCGCCCGCCTATGTCGTCGCGCGGGAGCAGACCGCAGGCCGAGGACAACGCGGACGTCTCTGGCTTTCCCCGCGCGATGCCGGAATCTATTTGACCGTCGTGGACTTCCCGGATTCGACGGCCGCCCCGGCCCCACAGGACTTCACCCTGGGCGCCGCGCACGCGTGTGTCGAAGCCCTGCGGCAATGCGCCGGCGTCGAGGTGTCCATCAAACCGATCAACGACCTCTACGTCGGGCGCCGCAAACTCGGCGGGATTCTCACCGAGGTTGTCATGGAGGGCGATTTCATCCGCGCGCTGCTGACAGGAATCGGGATCAACGTCCGCATCGCGCCCCGTCCGCTGCCGCGAGACGCGGCGGAACCGATCTCCCTGCAAGAACTGATCCCGCCCGCGCAGTTCTCTTATTTTGACGGCCGCCACTTGGTCATGGAGATCGTCCGCCGGGTCCTCTCCTCGAACGCCGTCGTTGCCCGCGGCGACGTCTTACAAGTGCAGGGCGAGTGGGAACGACACCGGCTCCCCGACGCGGCGAGTGTTGATCTACGAACCTAGCCCGGTCCACTCCCCCAGCGCGAGATACGCATGTCCGTCATTCCCGCGTCGCCGTCGCCCCTCCTCGGACCTCCGCACCGTTTCACAGTTGGGTTGGGGGTCATTGGCGCGCTCGCCTTTGCCCTCTCCATCCTCACGATTCAGTCAGTCCAGTTCAACGTCGCCAATTATACTACCGTCCGTGTGCTTGAGGACCGCTATTGGCCTCCGGTCGTCTTCGTCGGCTCGGTTTTCGCATCCCTCATCGCCCTGTGTGTTTGGTCCGCGCGATCGCAAACCGGTCGGCATTCCTGGTCGCTCGCCGCGTCCCTTCTCTGCCCATTTGTTGTCACGATCCCGTTAGGGTGTTACGCGTTTTGTGATCGGCTTCCCCCGTTCGCGCTCACCTGGACGTTCATTCTGGGCGCCGGATGGGTCGCATTGCGGGCGGGTGTCCGTTTACGGCCCGCCCCAGTTCCCGCATCCGCCCACACCCGGGTTTTGCTCTCTTTAATCCTCCTAATCGGCGCGGCGACTCTTCTTCATACGCGCATACAGATCAACTTCTTTGAGCATTTCATGCTCGGCCATTCGGACATTGGGCATTTCACGGAAGAACTAAAAAACTGCCTTGCCGGGCGCGGCCTGCGCTCCGACAGTTTCGAGAACACTCGACTGGGTTGGCATTTCACGCCCCTTCTTTACGTGCTCGCCCCGGGATATGCTCTTTGCCGCTCTCCCGTTTACCTTATGGTTTGTGGACCTCTCCTATTGCATTTGCCCGCCATTCCCATTTATTTCCTTGCCCGGCGGCGGTCCGGCTCCGTTCGCGTTGCATGGCTGTTCGCCGTTGCATGGCTTGTGCACCCCTCTCTGAGCAGAATGGTCTACGCCAACACCTACGGCTTCGCATGGATATATATGTCCGTCCCCTTACTGGCCTTCATGTTGGCGGCGTTTTTGACGGGACGTCGACGCATGGCCTGTATGTTGTTGCTGTTGGTATGGATGTGTGAGGAAACCACGACAGCGGTTACGTTCGGATTGGGCCTCTGTCTGGCGATCTTCACAACTCATCGCAAGACGGGATTCCTGATCGCCGTAGGGTCGCTCGCCTATTTCCTATTGTGCGTGGAGTTGTTCATTCCCCATTTCTCCGCGGCTGGGAGATACGAACGCACGGAGCTATTCGGCGGTCTGGGAAAGTCGATGATCGAGGTTCTGGCCGCGGCGTTCACGAAGCGTGATGCGTTTTTCGCGCGCCTTTTCCGCCCCCAGGGCTTGTATTACATCCTCACCCTTGTCATTCCCATGGCCCTTCTCCCCCTCCGTGGCTGGCGTATCACCTTGGCCGTGGTTCCGACGCTTGTCCTCATTCTCCTGCTGCAAAACACAGAGTGGGTGAGCATTAAGTTCTGGCATCAGGCGACCATCCTGCCTGTGCTCTTCGTCGCGGGGCTTGTGGGTGCGGCCGACACTCGAAACCCGGGGCAATGGTTCAACGGCCTGGTGCGCCGCCTATGCGGCGATCCGACCGCGACGGACGCGGCGTTGCTTCGCGGATTCGCGGTCGCCGCCGTCGTTTGCGCTTGTCTCGGACACTACCTGTATGGCTTTTCGCCCGTCAGCCGTTTTTACACAGCCCACGCCAACGACCCCTTCCTCCAATCGCCGGACGCCCGGCTGCCGGTGGTTCAGCGACTGCGCGCCGAGATACCCTTGAACCGGACAGTCCTCGCAACAGAGCGACTGGGCGCTCATTTCACGGATTACCGCCGTCTCTACACGGGACGCCGGATCCGCCCCGCCGATTTCGTCGTCATCGACCGCAGCGACCAATGGGATACCTCGGGGCTTCCCGCTCGTTGGACGCAATTCCAATCCGACCCGCAGTACCGTCTCTTTGAGGAGGACGACAGCATCATCGTGTTCGAGCGTCGGCCCGACGCACCGCCCGCGCCCCCTGATTAGCGGCGCGCGGGTTGTAGCCGCGGGCCGTGCGACGAGCGCCCCGACCGTCTCCGCCCTTCTTCCCAGACCGACGGTTGACGGGACCGGAGCAGACTTGCACAATCGGCGGCGACGAGAACGACGATTCCCGACTGACGAGGCCGAAAATGCCCGAGAAGCCGGCGAAACTCTTGATCGAAAACGACGGCGCGGTCCGGACCCTGCGATTGAACCGGCCGGACTCGCTCAACGCCCTGGACGATGATTCGCTCAAGGCGTTGGCCCGGGCCGTCGCCGATGCAGACAGGGACAAGACCGTCCGCTGCGTTGTCGTGACCGGCGCGGGGCGGGGGTTTTGCAGCGGCCAGGACCTCGCGGACGTGGACGCCCGGTACAAATCGAGCGAACCGATCGAACTCGGCGCGCACCTCCGCGAGCGTTATAACCCGATCATCACGCGCCTACGGACGATGGAAAAGCCGATCATCGCCTCGGTCAACGGGGTCGCCGCCGGGGCGGGATGCAGCCTGGCGTTGGCTTGCGATATCCGCATCGCAGCCGAATCCGCGAGCTTCATTGAGGCCTTCGTCAACATCGGGCTGGTGCCCGATGCAGGCAGCACGTTCCTCCTTCCCCGGCTCATCGGCGTCGCACGGGCAATGGAGATGGCGTTCACCGGACGCAAAGTAACCGCGGCGGAGGCTCTGCAGATCGGGCTGGTGAACCAAGTCGTCCCCGACGATCAATTGGCCGCGGCGACGAAGAAGCTCGCCGACAAGCTCGCGGGCTTGCCCACCCGTGCAATCGGTCTTGCGAAACGGGCGATCAACGCCGCGTGGCGCGCCGACCTGGAAACACAGCTTGATTATGAGGCCATGCTGCAGACCACCGCGGGGCAGACGCACGATCACCGCGAGGGAGTGACGGCCTTCCTCGAAAAGCGTCCGGCACAATTCCGAGGCGAATGACCGGTGTTGGATCCTCAACGGATCGAGTACAACCGGTTCGGAACCCGCAGCGCGCTGACAACCTTGTTGGCGCGGCCTCGCCTGTGGCTCGTCGCAGCCGCGTGTGCGGCGTTGCTGACGGCCCCGTCGCTTTGGGGTGGACTTCGGGCCGACGATCTGTGGCATCGCTACCATCTGCTTGTTCTTCACCGCTCGCCGTTTTCGCTCTTTTTCTTCTTGACCGGCGACGTCGAGCGGAGCCGCGCCCTCATGGACTTGGGCACATTGCCGTGGTGGACGACGCCGGATCTGCGGCTGAGTTTCTTCCGCCCGATCACGGGCCTTACCCACGGGCTCGATTACCTGCTGTGGCCTGATACGCCCGAACTGATGCACGCCCACAGCCTGCTCTGGTTCGTGATGGGCGTGATCGTGACGGCGTGGGTCTATCGCCGGTTCCTGGAATACGCCTGGCCGGCGGGGTTGGCCGCGATCTTTTTCGCGCTCGACGACGCCCACGCCATGCCGGCCAGTTGGATCGCCAACCGCAACATCCTTCCGGCCTTTGTCTTCGGCATGTTGGCGCTGATCGCACACGATCGGTGGCGACGCGAAGGTTGGCGCGCCGGCGCCGTGGTCGGACCGTTGCTCCTCGCGGCCAGCCTGAGTTCGGGGGAGGCGGGGGCCGCAACCGCGGCCTACTTGCTGGCTCATCTGGTCTTTTTGGATATGCAACCGTGGCGACGGCGCGTTCTCGCGTTCGTCCCTTACGCAGCCGTCCTCGTGACGTGGCAAGTTGTTCACGACGCACTGCGCTGTGGAGCGTGGGGTTCAGCCTTTTATACCGACCCGCGCAACGAACCGTTGCAGTTCGCAGCGGAGGTCCTGGAACGTGGTCCGATCCTTTTGCTCCGGCAGTGGGCAATCGCCCCGCCCGACTTCATGTCGTTCCTGTCGGGAGCGGGTAAGGATTACACGTTATGGACCGTCGCCGTCGGCTTCTTGCTCGTCACGTCCGCCTTTCTCGTTCCCGTGGTCCGACGCAACGCCGTGGCACGGTTTTGGACCGCCGGCATGTTGTTATCGCTTGTTCCGATCTGTGCAACCTTCCCGATGGACCGCCTGCTGATGTTCGTCGGGGTGGGCGCTTTCGGCCTGCTCGCCCAATTCGTACAGTTCGTTGTGGAAAAGCCTCACCCGCCGGCGACGCGACGGGCCTGGTGCCGCCCCGCCGTCGTTTTGTGCGCTTTGTGGTGTTTGATCCACCTGGCCATCTCGCCCATTTCGCTCGTGCTACGCATTCAAGGCACCATTCGTCATGCGTCCATGCTCGACATTACGAACAAATTCGATCCGTCCATCGCTGAGAAGTCGCTGATCATCGTGAACTCGCCCAGCGCGTTCAGTGTGGCGTTCACGCAGGTCACTCGCGTGCTTTCCGGCGAGCCTTCACCGCGCCACGTGCGCGTTCTCGCTCCCAGTGGTGCAGCCGTTTCCCTGGCTCGGACGGACGAGCGAACGCTCGTGCTGCGACCGGACGGGGGCTATCTGTTTCGGCCATTTGATCAACTTTACCGGGGCGTTCAGCATCCCCTCGCGCTGCATGAGCGAGTCCAACTCACGGAGGTGACCGTGGAGATCACGGCGTTGACCGACGATGGGCGACCCGCCGAGGCCACGTTCCGATTCGAGGTTCCGCTGGAAGACCCCTCTCACTATTGGCTGCAATGGACGCACGGCGCCTACCGACCTTTCACGCCGCCTGCCGTCGGCGAAACCGAACGACTTGACCTGGTGATGGACGTTATGACGCTGCTCGCGGAATCCCGGCCCGAAGAATGAGAGTGTCAACTCCGCGAACTCCATAACGGCATGACACTTGGGAAGGTGCGTGTCATGTTTGTAGGTAAACAGGTGGCGAACAAGGCACACCAGGCAGCCCTTTCTCCGCGATTTTCTGCTGTGTCGTCGGATCAAGACCCTCCGACGAAAAACGCTGTTCCGGTCTTCCAAAGGCTGGTTGCCTACTATTCTGACACACACCGAATGCGTTTTGCCCACCAGGCCAGGGTTGCCGCAACGCGGGCGCGACGAGCGCTCAACGCCAAAGGCGTTTCGCCCTCCAGCCCAGGGTTGCCGCAACGCGGCTACCCTGGGAAAATGGCTGACCAAGTACGACAACCCCAACGGGGTTGTGCCCAGGGGGGTTCTATGCCGCAATCGCTTTCCGCCGTGTACATCCATCTCGTTTTCTCCACGAAAGAGCGTCGTGCGTTCCTTCGCGACAAAAGCGTGCGCGACGCGCTCCACGCCTACCTGGGCGGCATCACCAGACAACTCGAATGCCCTCCGATCCGGATCGGCGGCGTAGAGGACCATGTACATGTACTCGCGCGCTTCGGACGCACGATCACGCAAGCCGAATGGGTGAAGGAACTCAAGCGCGTTTCCAACCTCTGGCTCAAGGACCAGGGGCGGGAGTGGGCCGGTTTTCAGTGGCAGGGAGGGTACGCGGGTCTCTCGGTGAGTCAGTCCAATCTGGACCAGGTCACAGAATACATTGCAAGACAGGATGAGCATCATCGCAAGCAGACATTTCAGGATGAACTCCGGGCGCTGCTTCGCAAGCACAATATCGAGTTTGATGAGCGATACGTGTGGGATTGAGCCACAACCCCGTTGGGGTTGATGGGGTCTATCGCCTGCCGACCCAGGGTAGCGCCTTTGGCGCAACCCTGGGCTGGAGGGCGTGGCCCCGTTGGGGCCGAAGGGCGCGTGTCATGCTCGTAGGTAAACGGGTGCCGAACAAGGCACATCAGTCAGCTTTTTCGCTGCGGTTCTCTGCTGTGTCACTGGGTCGGGAGCCTCGGGCAAAGGACGCCGTTCCGGTCTTCCAAAGCATGGTTACCTACTTGTCTGACACACACCCCGCGGAGTAAAGAGCACGATGGCGTGCTTGTCCGGTCGCCGTTCTTCCGCTAACGTGCTTTTGGACCCTCCAAGAAGTCGAAACCGGAACCGAGGATGGTTGGTGTGCTCCGATGATGAAACCAGTCGCACTCTCTGAAATTGCGGCCGCGCATGCCAAGGCGGTTGAGATCGGTAAGCTCATCGTCCGCATGACGACGGCGGCGGGTTCTGGGCATCCATCCAGCGCCCTCGCCCTGAGCCACATCATCGTCGAGCTGATGTATCGGCAGATGCACTACGACCCCGCCGACCCGTGGAATCCGGGCAGCGATCGTCTGGTGCTCTCGATCGGGCACGCCGTGCCCATCGTGTACGCGGCCTACGCCGATCTCGGCGGCGCGGTCGGCGGGGCCAACGGACAACGTCGGCTCCTGCGTGTGGACGATCTGTCCGGGCTTCGAGAACTCCACAGCGTTTTGGACGGTCATCCCAACCCGGCCGAGGGGTTCCCCTTCTTCGACGCGGCCACCGGGTCGTTGGGTCAAGGGCTGTCGGTCGGGGCGGGTCTCGCTCTGGCCGCGAGGCTCGACGGCATCGCCAAGCGCATCTTCGTGATCATCGGCGACGGCGAGTCGCGCGAGGGTCAAGTGTGGGAGGCGATGGACTTCATCGTCGATCACCGGCTCATCAACGTCTGCGCGATCTTCAGTTGCAACGGTGAGGGCCAGGCGGGCAAGGTGTCGGGCCAACAGTCCGCGGACGCGATCGCGGCGAAGGCTGCGGCCTTTAACTGGGACGTGATTCGGGTGGACGGTCATGATCCCGCCCGGTTGTCGGCGGCCTTTGGACGTCTGCCGAGCGCGACCCGCCCCATCGCCATCGTCGCCAGGACGGTCAAGGGATGGGGCGTGGACTCCATGCGAACGAGCAACTTCCACGGCAAGCCGATGCCGGCCGCGGACCTCGAAAAAGCGTGTGCGGAACTGGACGCGACCGGCCGGCGGTTGGGCGCCGCTTGCAACGGCGTCGGGACTCCTCCACCTCCGGCGCGCGTCGCGGTGCGACAAACGGGCGGTCGAATTGCGATCGCCTCCTTCGAGGAGGCGTGCGAACGCGCTGGAATGGGAGCGGGGTTGAAAGCGAAGAAGCTGGCCACGCGGGCGGCCTATGGAGTCGCCCTGGTCGCCCTCGGCGACGCCGACCCGCGGATCGTCGCCCTCGACGGCGACGTGAGCAACTCCACATACGCCGATCGTTTCGCACAAAAGCATCCCGACCGGTTCTTCGAGTGCAAGATCGCCGAGCAGAACATGATCAGCGCCGCCGCCGGCCTTGCGGCCGGGGGCAAGATTCCCTTCGCCGGCAGCTTTGCCAAGTTCATCGCCCGCGCGGTCGATCAGATCGACATGGCCGCGATCTCACGAGCGAATATCAAGATCGTCGGCTCGCACGCCGGGGTCTCGCTGGGAGCGGACGGACCGTCACAGATGGCCCTCTCCGATGTCGCCTACTTCCGAAGCCTGACCCGAGCGGACGCAGGACACGGACAGATCGCCTGCCGCGTTTTCCACCCCTGCGACGCGATCAGCGCCTATCGTTGCACGGAGTTGATGGCCAACCTCAAGGGCCTGTGCTACATGCGGACGCACCGACCCGAGGCCGGCTTCGTATATCCTCTGACGGAACGGTTTGAGGTCGGCGGATGCAGGCAATTGCGTCGCGGGGAGCATCTGACGCTCGTCAGTTGCGGCTTCATGCTCCATAGCGTTCTTGAGGCCGCCCAGCAATTGGCCGACCAGGGGGTGCGCTGCAACGTGTTCGATGCGTACACCCTCCCGCTGGACGCGACGCCGATCCTCGCCGCTGCGCGATCGGCGGGCGGGTCGATCCTGACCATCGAGGATGACTACCTCGGCGGGGTCCAGGCGGAACTGGCCGAGGCCGCGGCGACCGCCGGCGGCGTGCGAGTGGTGGGGCTGACGGCGTCGCGGATACCCAAGTCGGCGAAGACCGCCGAGGAGGTTTTTGACTATGTGGGGGTCGGGCTGAGGCAGATCATGGAGCGGGCAACTGCACTCGCGGCACGGTAACCGGGAGGCGTTTTCATGCGAACCCTTAGGTACGTTCTGACGGTCGTCGCCATGGCCCTTCCCGCACTCGGCCAGAACGAGCCCGATACGGCGCCGAGCAAGAACTCGCCGGGCCGAGCGGAAAAACCCGTCGAGTTCGCTAGTCCGGAGCTTGCCCGGCTGGACGTCTTCATCGGTCCCTGGAGCGTCACGGAGAGCCATTTCAATCCCCGCGGCGAGCTGATCGCCACCGTCAAGGGAACCGAGGACATCACCTGGATTCTCGACCACCGAGCCATCCGTCGCGTGTACAGCACGGCGACGGACACGGCGGTGTACAAGGCCAACGGGACGCTCACGTGGAACGACGCGGAAAAGAAATACCACGGCGTCTGGTTCGACAACGTCTCCACCGCCGGGCCGACCACGACCATGGGCACTTGGGACGATGAGACGCACACGATGCTCTTTTACGTGGAATCGTCCGGACGGGAAGGCTCCACCGTGCGTTACCGAGTCGTCGAAAAGTTCAGGGACCCGCAAACCCGCATGGCCACAACCTACTTGATCGACGGGAGCAACTTGGTGAAGCGTATGGAGGTCGAATACCAGCGCGCCACGCCTTGCCCCGCTAAAGCGTTCACGATTCTCGGAGGCTGAATGAACGCCCGGGCGCCGCCGGCCTTTGCCGTCGGCGGCCGAAGCACGCACTCGGCGAGGCCGGCGCACTTATGGGACCGCCGGAAGGCGACGTGTTCGCCGGGACACATTCTTGACATGCCTGCAATGTAGGCGTATACTGTAGGCATGAAGGCGCGAGGACCAAAGCAATACACCATCCGCGGCGTGCCGGAGGCATTGGACCGTGTCTTGCGCGAAAGGGCGCGGAAAACGGGGAAGAGCCTGAACGAGGCCGCCCTCGATGCGCTGCGCCGCGGCGCCGGCGTGGAAACACAACCCAAGGTCTACACGGACCTGGACCACCTGATTGGCAAGTGGGAGGACGACCCACAGTTCGAGCGCGCCATCGCCGACCAGGACGTCGTCGACGAGGAGCTATGGCGCTAGGAATCGCCGTCGACGCCAACCGTTATTCCGACTTCTGCCACGGCGATGAGCTATCCGTCCGGGTCATCCGAACTGCGGACCGCGTCGTTCTTCCCTTCATTGTCTTGGCCGAGCTGCGCGCGGGGTTTCGCCGCGGGGCACGTTCGAAACGCAACGAGCGCCTGTTGACCGACTTCCTGCAATCCCCGCGCGTCGAAGTCGTCTACGCGGATGAAGCGACGACCCATTTCTACGCCATCCTCTTCGCCGAGCTTCGGCGCGTCGGCACGCCGATTCCCACGAATGATCTTTGGATCGCGGCCTTGGTGCTCCAACACGATCTCGTCCTTTTTTCGCGCGATCGCCACTTTGACCAGGTGCCGAGAATCCCCCGAGTGTGACCCGTCTACCCGCCCGGCGGCGCGCTCAGACCTCGCGCAGAGGGGAACTCGGGTGCCGGGGCGCATCGCATTCGCGGCGCTTCAGCGGCGGTCCGACGCCTCGGCGGCTTTCCGCTCGAAACGTTGCTTCCAAGCGGGCATTTGGTCGAGGGTGACGCCGGTCCAGAGGCCGACGCCGGCTTTGCGGGCGCGTTTCTCAGTGGCCTCGAACTGTTTCTTGTAGGAGTGGTCAAAGCGCAGGTCGGCGTAGGCGTAGCCTTCCTCCAGCAGCATTTCATTGAACATCGGGCCGCCGCGCTCGCAGAAGACGTACGCGAGCAAGCGGCCGTATTTGTCCCGCGTCCGCTGCGGGGCGAGGACGATGTTTACCTCCTTCTCAGACAATGTTCGCTCAGCGAACTCCTTGGCCTCCCGGCCGAAGTACATTTTCGGCTGATCGCCGTGGGCGATTTCGGGCGTGTCCACGCCCCAGAGGCGGATGCGGGTCTTGGGTTTGTCGGCGTCGGGAGCGTCAATGTCGATCGTGTCTCCGTCGACGACGTGGATCACGCGGAAGGCCCGGTCATGGTATCGCGTACGGTCGCCGCCCAGAACCGGGGCGCGCGCCGTTCGTTCGCAGACGATCAGCGCCGCCGCGGCCAGAATCGTCAGCAGCGCTGTCGCGTGCCGACGCCATCGGGGAGGAAGGAGGATCGACGCCGGGACGGGGAGCCTGGCGCGTCGCGGGCGCATCACGGGTTTCCGATACGGTTGTCGGTCTCGCCGAGGCGGAAGGCGTCGTGGATAAAGCGGACGGCCTTGGGACCGTCCTCGCGGCGGATGATACAACTGATCACGATTTCGCTGGTGGAGATGTTCTCGATGTTGATCTCCGCGTTGGCGAGGGCCTCGAACATCGTCGAGGCGATTCCGGTATGCGTCCGCATGCCCACGCCGACGGCGCTGACCTTGGAGACGCCTTCATCCACCTCGACGCTGCCGATGCCCAACGATGCGGCCAGTTGTTCGCAAACCGTCCGCGCCTCGGCGGCGTCCCCGGCGTTGGTGGAGAAGCCCAAGCTGGCGAACTTTCCGCCGTCGTAGATGTTCTGGACGATGTCGTCGACGAGGAGGTGGTTCCGCGCGACCTCGGCGAAGATGCGGGCGGCGACGCCCGGCGTGTTGGGAACGGCGTTGAGGGAGATGAAGGCCAGATCTTCCTTCAGGGTCACCCCTTGGACCGCAATCGCCTCCATGCTGCCGGTTTCGGTCATGACGATGGTTCCTCGGGTTTCGGTTTGTGAACTGCGCACGTGGATGGGGACGTTGAACTTCTTGCCGAACTCAATCGCCCGGGAGTGCATGACGCCCGCACCCGCCGCCGCCATCTCGAGCATCGTGTCATAACTGATCTCCTCGATCTTGCGGGCGTTGGGGGCGAGGCGCGGATCGGCGGTGTAGACGCCGTCTACGTCGGTGTAGATTTCGCACACCTCGGCGCCGAGCACGGCCGCAAGAGCGGCGGCGGTGGTATCGGAGGCCCCGCGCCCGAGCGTGGTGATCTCGCCGCTGGCGTCGATGCCCTGAAACCCGGCGACGATGACGATCTTGCCCGCAGCCAGTTCCTGATCGATCCGTTCACGGCTGATCCGCTGAATGCGGGCGCGGGTGTGGGCGCTGTCGGTGAACAATCCGAGCTGGGCGGCGGTGAGACTGATGGCCTCGTGGCCCGTGGCGTCGATCGCCATGGCCATGAGCGCGATGGACACTTGCTCCCCGGTGGTGAGCAGCATGTCCAGCTCCCGCTTCGGCGGATCGGAGCAGACCGCGCGGGCGAGGTTGAGCAACTCGTCGGTGGTGCGCCCCATCGCCGAGACCACGAGCACAACCCGGTTGCCCTCGAGTTTGGCCCGGATCGCCCGTCGCGCGGCGCGATGGATCTTCGGGGGGTCAGCGAGGCTGGTGCCGCCGAACTTCTGCACGGTGAGCGACATGGCCGAGATGGTAGCGGCGTCGCGCGAAGGTGGCGAGCCGCCCCCCGGCGGCGGGACATGGTCGCCTAAACTCTGTTCACCGATTCGCCCGGCCCGGATGGGGCGCGACGGCGGCGCCCGTCACGGGCACGTAAGGCCGCAGGGGAATGCAAACCCCTTGAACGCGTCCACATCTAGTGTAATGTCGAGGGCGTCGATCACTCCGTCCGGCGTGCAGCTCCAAATGTTCACCTGCTCGAACGTGAC
>JAZDHF010000251.1:0-20584 GCA_043806315.1 Planctomycetota bacterium
CTCAAGCTGGTCGAAACGGTCGTCGCCGGGCAAAAAGAAAGTGAGAGCGACATCGACCCGCGAGCGATCGTGGACGCGATCATCGACTGGCGCGACGCGGACTCCAAACCGACGGGTGAGGCCGGCGATACCGAGGATGCCTATTACCGCTTGCTCGACAAGCCCTACCGTGTGAAGAACGGACCGTTCTCCACCGTCGAAGAATTGCTGCTGGTCAAGGGCGTCACCGGACAAGTGCTCTTCGGCGAGGACTTCGATCGCAACGGACTGCTCACGCCCAATGAGGATGACGAGGACAAGTCCTTCCCGCCGGACAACCAGGATGGAGTGCTCAACCGCGGACTGTATCCCTACCTGACGGTCTCCTCGTACGAGGCCAATACGAGCAACGACAACCGCCCACGGATTTATCTGTTCAGCGACGAGGCGACGTTGGGCAAAGAACTTGAGGATGTCTTTCCCGACCAGCCCGACGTCATTCATTTCATCGTGGCCGTGACGCGAAGCGGACCGGGCGTTCCAGGCGCGGGAGGAAAACCATCCGGGGCCGGCGGTAAGCCGCCCGGATCAAGCGGCGGCAAGCCGCCCGCGGGCGCGCCGGGCGCTACGACCGGCCCCGGGGGAGCAGGTACAACCCCGCCCGTGCAGCCGCCTCCGGGCGCGCCGAGCGGCGGAAAGGGTGGGAAGAAGCCGCCGGCGGGGCCGGGATCACCCGGGGGTCCACGAACCACGCCGAGTCCCAAGCCCACCCCGAAGAAGGCGGTGAACGAGAAAGAAAAGAGTCCCAGCGTCAATCCCAGTCCTGGTAACCGTCGTCCGGGACCCGTTGCTCCGCCGGGCGGGGGAAAGGGCGTCAAGCCGCAGCAACCGGGTTCGCCCGGTGCGGTACCAGCCGGTGGGGGCAAGCCTGGGGGCGGGGTCGGCGGGCTACCCAGCGGCGCCACCACTCCGCCGAGCGGCGACGAAGCGGAGCCGGCGGGGGATGAAAGCGGCGCGGGCGCGGAAAAACCAGGCGGCCAACTGGGAAGCGGTGATGGTGGAGTCGCCGCGACGCCGATTCGTTCCCCGGCGTCGTTGCTGCGCCCTCGGAAGATCGGCACGACGCAGGAAGAGCCCAGCCCGTTGAACTTGGAGCAGTTGCCGTTGCTGATGGATCGATTGACGACGCGGCGGGCGACGGAGCGGCGGATCACAGGCCTTATCAACATTAATACGGCCCCTCGGCAGGTGCTGGAGTGTCTCGAAGGACTGACTGGGGAGCAGGTCCAGAGCATTCTCGGCGTGCGGGACACGCTGGACGCAGAGACGCTGTATACGCCGGCGTGGCTGGTGACCGAAGGAGTGGTGGACGTGGAGACGTTCGACAAGATCGCCGCGAACCTTACCACGCGGAGTCAACAATTTACGATTGAATCGCTTGGCTACGGGGACCATCTTGGTATGGTCACGCGGCTGCAGGTGATGGTGGATATGGTGGGTCCGATCGCGCAGACGATTTACTACCGCGACGTCAGTTACCTGGGCGGCAGCTATCCGATCCGCGAGGAAGATAAGGAGCAGGTCCGTGGCCGGTAGACCGTCGCCGAAGAAAATCGTCGCCGTCGACTGGGACACGCGCACCCTACGGATCGTCCATGCCCTGCTCGGTAAACGCGGGGTGAAGATCGACCGGCTGCTGTCGGCGGCGATCCCGCCGGATGTGGACCTCGCCAACCCCGAGCAGTTGGGGCGTCACATCCGCCGCGTCTTGGACCAGGAGGGGATTCACACCAGGCACGCGACGGTGGACATCCCCCGCGACCAAACCATCCTCAAGATGCTGGCCCTTCCCGTACTGTCGCCGGACCATTTGGCGGGGATGGTGGCCATCCAGATCGCCAAGGAGCTTCCCTTTCCGGCGAGCGAGGCGGTGATCGACTTTGCGGTGCCGCCGGCGTCGTCGACGACGTCGGAGGTGCTGGTGGCGGCCGTGCGGCACGAGGTGGTGCAGCAATACGAAGCGACCTTCGCGACCGCGGGTCTGAAGCTGGATCGGATCGGACTTCGCCCCCACGCGAACACGGTCGCGGTTTGCGAGCTGCTGAAACACGCCCTGCCGGAGCGCGTACTGTTCATCGACGTGCGCCCGACGCTGACGGAAATCGACGTAGTGCGCAATGGAACGTTGGCCTTTTCGCGCGCCGCCTCGGTGATGGTTCCCAACGATGCGCGGGGGCGCGTCGAGGGTCCGCGGCTTTCGCTGGTGCGCGAAGCGGCGGCGTCCGAGGCGGCGGAGGGCCTGGGTCTTCCCGGCGGCGAGCCGCATCCCGTCGGCGGTGCGGAGGGCGTGATCCACTCGCTAGTGGTGGAGGTGACGCGCTCAATCGAGGCGTATCGGGTGGGGGACGCGGCGGCGACGATCGACCACGTGGTGATCGCGGGCGATCTGGGAATCGAGGAAGCGCTGGCCGACGCGATCCAGAAACGGCTGGGCATGACCACCGAGTTGTACAACCCCGCGGCCTCGTTCGGCTGGGAGCCGGATGAAGGGGCCGGGGCGTCGGCGTTCGCCTCGACGCTGGGACTGGTCGTGGGGCACTCGTACGATCGGACCCTGCACTTTGATTTCCTGAATCCCAAGCGGATGGTCTCGCAGGCGCAGGAGCGGCTGAAGAAAGCCCCGCTGGTTGCGGCGGTGGCGGTTCTGTTCCTGGCCGCGGGAGGCATCGCCTTCGCCAAGTTCACCGCAGCGGACCGCAAGACGCTGGCGAGGATCGAGAGTTCCATCGCCGAGCTGGAGGCGAAGCAGGGCAACAACAAGAAGTTCTTGGAGGTAATGGACAAGATCCGCGAATTCGACGCGGACCAGCAGATTTGGGTCGACGTCCTGTATGACCTCATCAACGTGCTGCCGACCAACGAGGAGTTGGTCATCACGCACTTGGAGCTGAACCAGTCGGAGAGTCGGCTGGTGCTCAAGACCAAGGCCAAGACCCGCGACACCGCGACGACCGCCGTGCGAAGGCTCGAAGAGTTCCGGCGGGAAGAAAAGGACCGTCCACGCTTCAAGGCGAGCATCGGTCCACAGACGGAAAAAAAGGGAGAGAGGTACGCGTACGTGCAGGACCTGCGGATCGCGATTTTGCGGGATGACGCGGTGAAGACGGGATCGACGAAGCGGAAGTCCAGTGATTGAGAGACGGTCTTCCGCAGCCCACTGCTGACACAGCAGTGGCACACGGGACGGCAGCGGCACAAAACGATGGATCGACGAACCAGAATCTTGATGAGTGCCTTCGCCCTTCTGGTGGGCGCCGGGTTGGTCCGCGGCGTCGTCTACCCGAGGTGGATCCATCCGCTCCTGACGATCGACGAGCGGATCGCGGAGCGCCGAAAGGAGCTGGATAAGCTGGAGGCGGAGGACGCCGCCGTGCAGCAAGCGCGGTATGAATACAAGGCGCTCGTCGCCCGGGTGGGGTCGTTCGAGGTGGGCAAGGTCGAGACCGAGGTCCGCGACCGGCTCAATCGCCTCATCGAGAAGCACCACCTGCAGGACGCGTCGGTCTCGCCGAGCCGCGCCGTGGAGGAGCGAAAGACGGGTTTGTGGTCGACGTCGATTTCGGTGTCAGCAAACGGCACTCTGGAATCCACCATCGCCTTCTTGAAAGACATCGCGGAGCTTCCGCAGCTTGTCCGCGTGGGGAATCCGGCGATCTCACCGGCGGGGTCGGCGCGGAGAGGCCAGACCCAAGACGTCATGAGCCTGCGGGCGCCGGTGGATTTGTTGATCCTGCCGCGAAACCAGGTCGTGGGGCCGATCGTCGCGGCGGAGTTGACGCATCCCGATTCCTTCGTGCGGCACGCGGGCCGCAATTACGCGGAAATCTGGAGTCGCAAGCCGTTCTCGGAGTACGTGCCGCCGATCCCGTTGAAGGCGACGGTGACGAGGCCCGTGAACGTGGAAAAGGGAACTCCGGCGACGCTGGAGGTGGTGGTGAAGGGCGGCGACGGAGAGTACACGGTCAGTTGGTCGCCGCCGGAGGGCTTGAGCGATCCGACGTCGCTGCGTCCGACCGTGGACACGTCGACGGCGGGCGCCAAGCCCTATACGCTCACCGTCACCGACGGCAGCGGAGGCTCGGATTCGGTCGCCACGGTCGTGACCGTGCGTGAGCCGCGACCGCCGGAGCCGGTGGTGCAGGCGCAGGCGCCGTTGCCCCCTCCGCCTCCTCCGGGTCCGAAGCCTTGGCCCGACGGGCGGAACTGGGCCATCTGCATGGCTCTGCTGCGGACGTTGGGCGCGGAGCGGCTCGACGAGTTCATGCTCTATAACCGGCAGTCCAAGGAGACCAAATACTACAAGACCGGGGACGACTTCGACGGCGGTGAACTGGTTTTTGTGCATCAGCGCGGGGGGGTGGTGCGTAGAAGTGAGGACTACTTCGTGTATCCGATCGGAGCGACCCTCGATCAACAAGTGGAGGCCGGGGTCGCCGACGAGTATCCGGAGTTGAAATCCGCGGCGGAGAAGCTTCGCGAAGCCCGGCAGAAGCGGCAAGCCGCGCCGCCGGTCGCCCCTGAGGCGCCGGCGGACAAGGCGACGGAGGCCGAACCGGCGGAGTTGCCGGACCCGCCGAGCGAAGGCTTACCGGCAGATGAGGATGTGAAGGTCGTGCCGGCGCCCGACACGAAGCCCGCGGAGGGCGCGGAGGCCAAGCAGGGCGAGCCGGCGACCGTTGACGAAAAACCGCCGGCACCCAAACCTACGAAACCCAGGCCTCGCCCGAGCGGGCCGCCCGCGCGGAGGACCCCGTAGTCAGGGAGCGACGGCGCTAGGCAGGAGGAATCCCGAATGGAACCTACATCGATCCGACGAACGCGACACTGCTTCTGGGTAGCGGCTTTGGGTGTGGCCGTATGGACGGTCGGCATGTCCACGCCGCCGCTGTCCGCGCAAACACCGACGCAGCCGACGCCGCCGGCCGCGAAGACGCGTACTCGGGTGCGCAGCGGTCAGCCGGCCGGCCAGCCGCCAAAGACGGACGAGGCCAAGAGCGTGCCGGAGGGCGCCGCGGAAACACCGCCCGAGGGAATCGCCGCGCAACCGCAACCGCCGCCGCAACCGGCTGCGCCGCGACCTACGCGACCGGCGCCGAGCAAGGAAGGGGAGTCGAACGAACCGGTCGTGAGGCCGGTGACGCCGGAGGGTACGGGCGGCGTCGAGGCGCCGCGCGAACCCGGCGTGCAGCCGCCGACGCAGCCCCCAACGCAGCCGCCGACGCAGCTGCGGCCGCCGCCCGCGGCGGAGACGCCGAAGAAGCCGAAAGAGGCGGAGATGGATCCGACCAAACGCGTGGAAGAGGCACAGAAGGCAGCTGCGGAACGTGCGGCCGCCCGGCGGAGCCGTTCCACTCCGGGCAGCGATGCGGGGGCGAAAGCGACGCCCGTCGGATCGACTCCGGGACCGGCGCCGATGCCCATGATCCCACCCTCCCCCGATGCGGTAGGCGATGCCGGCGCGGAGGGGGGGCCGTCCACTCCGATCAATATCGCTCCGGAGGAGAGCGACATCCCGCCGGAAGCCAGGATGTACGGCTTCAGCATCAAGGACGGAACGTACGAGCAACTCATTGGGGGGTTTGCGCGGCAGACGGGGCTGGGCGTGATCGGCGATGTACCCAAGGATGGCAAGGTGAGCTTCGTCACCACGGAAAAGATGACGTTCGATCAGGCGCTCGCCCGCATTCGGATGCTGCTGTTCAACTACAAGGCGCATGAACCCTACTGGATTCTGCGCAACGACACGAACCTTCAGGTCATCAAGGTCAACGATTTCTATCGGGTGCTGCCGCCGAATCGGATGTTCCGCAGCGTGGAGGAGTTTCGGGCGGCGGACCTATCGAATGACGAGTTGGCGTTGGTGGTCTACACGCCGAAGACGGGGTCGGTGGCGGACCTGAAGCAGGTCCGGGACTGGCTGCCGGACTACGTGCGGGTGACGCCGCTGGAGGACCAGAACAGCGTCACCATTTTCGCGCTGGTCAGCCACATCGAGAAGTATCTCGAGTTGATCGAGTGGATCGCGGGGACGCGCACGGACCCGCGTACGCTGGAGAAGATCGAGGTCCGTCACCTTCTGGCGAGCGAGGCCTTGAACCGGCTTCGTCAGTTGATGGACATCGACAATCCGGCGCCGGGTAGGCCCGCCGCGGTCGGCCCCAAACGGGCTCAGCGCGAGCCCAGCGCGCTGGACAATATGCCGGATCCGCCGGTGACGGTGATCGCGGACGACGCGCAGGGGATCCTGCTGGTGCGGGCGATGCACGACAAGATCGACGAGATGAGAGTGTTGCTGCCCTACATCGACGTGGACGCCTCGGGGCCGACGCCGTCGCCGGTTATCGTGAAGCTGCAGTACGTGGACTCAAGCGAGATGATCGCCACGTTGCAGCAAATCCTTTTCTCATCGGCGACGCCGTCGGGAGCGCCGACCCCGCCGAGGCCGAGGAAGGCTACGGGGAAGAAGGGCGGTCCGGCGGCGGGCGGGGCGGCGCCCGCTGCGCCTGCCGGTCCCTCCACGGGCGGGGCGGGGCCGGAGATGATCACGCTTCTGCCGCATCCCTCCGACAACGCGATCATCGTCATCGCGGAAGAGGACGGCGTGAATCGGGTTCGTGACCTCGTGGCCTTGTTCGACGTATCGACGAAGCCGAAGCCGGTTCGGATTCCGCTGGCCCATGCCGACGCCAACGAGGTGCTGAACACCATCACCGCCGTTCTGGGCGCGCCCAATCCGAAGGGAAAGGCGGCGCTGGATCGGTTCTCGGTGGTGGTCGATCCGGTGGGCGACGCGGTGTATTTCATGGGCGGCGAGAAGGACCTCGCCCAGGTGCGGGATTTGATCGCCGCGATCGACGTCGCGGAGGAGCCGGTTTCGCTTCACATCGTGACGTTGAAATATCAACAGCCGACGTTCGTGGCGACCATGTTGCGGGAGTTCGACGGGAGCACGGCGTCGTCGCCGACGCCCGCCCCGGCCAAGCAAAAAGCCAAGACTAAACGGGCCAAGTCCGCGCCGGTTTCCAAGTTTACCCCCGACGATCCCACGAAGCGATTGTTCATCCTCTGCAACGAGGACGAATGGGCGAGATACCAGGGGCTGATGGCCCAGCTCGACCGACCGGCCGACGAGGGGGAGGCGTTTGTGCGTCTGCCGTTGCAGCACGCCGATCCGAGTACGGCCATCGAGCGGCTCAACAACATGTTGGGGGGAGGCACGAGCGGGGAGGAGAGCATCCGATTCATCCCCAGCGACCGCAGTATTCTGGCGATCGGGGCGAATCCTGCGCAGATTGAGCGTATCAAGGTGTTCCTCGCGGAGGTGGATAAGCCGTCGCACGTGGAGCAGCGGACGTTCGAGATTCGTCATGCCAATCCCGCGGATATCAAATCGGCGATCGAGAGTCTGATCGCCGACATGCCGGTGAAGGCGCAACCGCGGCGGCGGGGGAAGGGAGACGTCAAGGGAGGTGGGGCGCCGGAGGTTACCGCGACGGACGAGTTGACCATCGTGCAGCTCGGTCAGCGGCTCATTGTCCAAACCTCGCCGACGCGGATGGAGCAGGTGGCGTCGCTGATCAAGGAGTTCGACGTCGAGGACGCGAAGACGGAGCTGAAGGTGTACTCCGACTTCCCGCCGGGGACGAACATCGAGGCCATCAGCGACACGGTGTCGTCGGTGTTTTCGGGTCCGGGCCGGGGCCCCAAGCGGGGCGGCAAAGAAGCCGTTGCGATGACGGAGGGACCGAAGTTCATCCCCCAGCCCGCGTCCGGCAAACTCGTGGTCATCGCCGATCCGTCGGTGTTCCCGGAAATCGAACGGCTCCTGAACGTGCTGCGGCGTGAGGTGGAGGCGAGGCCGACGATCGTGGCGTTCGTGGAGGTCAAGCACGCCGACCCCGCGGATTTGGTCGAGAGCATCAAGCCGCTGCTGGACATAAAGATTCGCGGGCTGGTGGAGTCCGGCGAGCTGGATGAGTCGGTCGACGATAGCGCCGGTGCCGTCAAGACGCCCAAGCGGCGTCCGGCTCAGGCTCAGGTCACCAGCGATCGTTACCACCTTGCGGCCGACGCGCGGAACAACCGGATCGTGATCGCGGCTCCACAGGTGGTGGTGGATCAGGCGAAGGCTTTAATCGCCCAGTTCGACGTGCCGGGCGAAAAGCCGATCTTCAAGACCGTGGAACTGCGGAACGCCGCGCCGGATGAGATGATTCGCGCCGTCAAGGAGATGTTGGGCAGGCCGGTGCAGCGGAGGGTCGTCGCGGGCGGCAAGGGCAAGCCGGGGGCTGCGCCCGCGGTGGACCTTGGCGGCGGGGAGGGGCTGTCGATCGTCGAAACGCCGGGGGGCGGAGCGATTATCCTCCACGGGACGACCGCGGAAGTGAACCAGGCAGAGGATTGGATCAAGACGCTCGACGGCATGTCCTCCCGCGGGCGGACCATCAAGGTCTACAAGATCAAGAACGCGGACATGACCAAGCTGTTCGATCTGGTGGTCAATGTCGTGGGGGCATCGACGCCGGCGGCGAATGGAAAGGGGGGGCCACGCCCCCCGCGGGCGCCCTCCGGCAAAGGCGGGGAGTCGAAGGACAAGGACAAGGAGGAGGAGCCATTCACCACTACCAAGACCTTCGCCGGTACGGACCTGTACATCCAGGCCGATCTGATCGGGCGGACGATGATGGTGGCGACGACGCCCTCCAAGGTTGTGGAGATAGACGACATCGTCGCTCGGGTCGACAAGGACACGGACGAGCCGATCGGGACGGTGATGGGGACAGACGCCCCGCTGCCTAAGTTGATGTACGACCTGAAGCACGCCAAGGCCACCGACGCGAAATGGGCGCTCCAGGACGCTTTCGAGACGCTATGGGAACCGCACGGTGAGCTTCCCCAGGTGGACGGTTTCGGGAGCATGTTGATCGTTCGCTATCCGCACGAGGATCGTTTCGAAGACATCCGTGAGTTCATCCGTAAGCACGCGGACAAGCCCGACCCGGAGAAGACCAAGATCATCGCCAAGTCTTTCCCGGCCCCGGCGGGCCTCAGCGCGCAGGAGGCAGCGATCTGGATTAAGATAAACCATCCTGAGATTTCGGTGAACTTGAAGGACAAGACACCGGGCCGCGACGAGTCGTACGAGATCGAACGGGTGCGGGCTCGCAGACCCTCGAAGGTCAACCCGTGCGTGTTGCCGATGGCGTTCCGCCGGACGGCAGACACCTTACTGGGGAGCATCGTCGGTCAGTCGCAACCGCAGAACGGTGGAGGAAGCCAGCCCGAGGCCCAACCGGCACCTGAAGAGGAGGCAGTCCAGGAGGAGCCGGAAGCAGAGGCCGTGGTGCCGATCCCGAGCGGCGATGACATGATCCGTCAAGCCATAACGCCGGTTCTTCCCCGCAAAGGTACCAAGAAGACCGCTGGGGCCGACCCCAACCAGGACAGCAGGTCGCGTGAAAAACCGAGTGATATACAAAGCGAGGAACCCGACGACAGAAAGGGGCTCACGGGAGAGACGATCGATATCGACTACGATGACACGGCCGGCGTGTTCGTGGTCAAGGGGCAGGCGGGCGACGTCGAAGAGGTTGACGATTGGATCGAGGACCTCAAGAAGGGAATCGAGGACTTCCCCGTGAAGCCGGACATCCGCATCTATCGCGTGCGCTA
The DNA here is from genome assembly GCA_043806315.1 of Planctomycetota bacterium. Taxonomy (GTDB): domain Bacteria; phylum Planctomycetota; class Phycisphaerae; order UBA1845; family UBA1845; genus SBAX01. Next base: position 9,712 of record JAZDHF010000251.1, read on the forward strand.
CATCGACGTGTACTCCGCCCAGGACATCCTGGAGGAGATGTTCAACGCGACGAAGCAACAACAGGCGGCCTTCCAACAGCAACAGCAGCAGATGCTGCGCCAGCAGCAGTTGCAGCAACAGCAGCAACAGCGAGCAGGGCAACAGCAGCCGGGGGTTCGCGGTCAACCGGGGGAGCAGCCCGCTCCCGGCGCTCCCGGCACCGCGCCGGGCCGCGGCGGACAACAGCCCGCGATCGCCGCGCAAATGGCAATGCCGCAACTCCCCCAAGCCGGCGTCCGTATCTATCCCAACCCCCGCGACCGCAGCTTGATCCTGCGGGCGGAGACCAGTCAATACCCGCAGATCGAGGAGTTGCTGGCGACGATCGACCAGCCCAAGCCGATCGACAGCTTCATGCGGATTTATCCGCTCAAGAACCTCAACGCCACGGAAGTGGAGGAAATCCTTCGAGAAATGCTGGGCGTGGGAAAGGAGGGCGCTCGCCCGAAGCCTGCGGCTGCCAGGACGCCAGGTGCTCCGGGGGCGGCGGGACCGGCGGGCGGCCCGAGCGCCCAACTGCCGCAGACGATCCTGCAGGAGACCGTCACCGGCGCCTCGCAACTGGGCGTTGATCCCGACGACATCAAACTATTCAGCAGCGAGGTTTCTAACACGGTGATGGCCATGGCCCCGAAGGCGGCGCTGGACTTCATCGGCGAACTCATCGCCAAGCTGGAAACCGAGGACATCCCCCAGCGGATCACCAAGTACTACGAGTTGAAACACGCGGACGTGGCGGAAGCGGCGGACTATCTGGCCAGCCACTTCGAGGAAGTCTCCGGGCCGCGGAAGCCGCGAAAGGGCGCCGAGGGGGCCGGTCCCGGTGCGAAGACGCTCAATGCCCCGAGCTTTGTCGCTTATCCACGGTTAAGTCTACTCACCGTCCAGGCGACGACCGTCCAGTTCGAGGAGATCGACAAGATCCTCGAGCGGATCGACGTGAGCGGGGGCACCGACAAATGGGAGGACGTGGTGCTCGCGTACGCCGACGCGAAGTTGGTCGCCGACACCCTTACGCAGATGTTCGGCGAGAAGAGCGCCGCGGCCGCGGGGTCGCCAAAGACCAAGGGGGCGGCGGTGCCCAAGTTCATCGGTGAGCCGGGGGGCGGGATCGTGCTCTACAGCGCCCCGCCGAGCCTGCGGGAGCAGATTCTCTCCACGATTTCGAAGCTCGAGGAACAGAATAAGACCAATCGCACCCCGCGGATCATCGAGTTGAAAAACGCCACCGCCAGCGCCATCGCCGACGCCATCGAAAAGGCCTACGACATGAAACGGGCGGGGGGCGGTAAGCCGGGCGGCGGAGCGGCGGCGCCGCGATTCACGGTGACGGCGCACGATCCGACCAAGCGGCTGTTCGTCACCGCCGACGACAAGACCTTCGCGGAGGTCGAGTCGCTGGCCCGGCTGCTGGACGACAAGCCGGGCACGATCGGCGTGGAGTTTCGGATTTATCCGCTCAAGTACGCCAGCGCCAAACCCGTGCACGCGACGATGACCAAGCTGCTCAAGGACTACATGCAGCGGTTGGGCCAGGCGGCCAACCAGATCGAGGCCTTCAGCGTTGAACCCGACGAGATGTCCAATTCCCTCATCGTGCTCGGCGGACCGACCGTCTTTGGGTTCATCGAGGAAAACCTGCGCACGGTGGATACCGTGGCGATGGCGCCGGGCAGGTCGGCGTCGCTGATCGTTCCCTTAATCAACACCAACGCCGCGGAAATGGCGCAGAACATCAAGACCTTGTACGCCGCCAAGGAGCAACCCCTGGGGATGACCGCGCCGCAAGTCGAGGCCAACCCCGCGACGAACACGCTGATCGTCCGGGGTACGCAGTCGCAGATCGACGAGATCAAGAGGGACATCATCGATCCGCTGGAGGCGCAAGACAAGCTCGCCCGACAGGTGCAGGTCAAGCCGATCAAGTTGAAGTTCGCCGATCCCGCAGGGGCCGCGGACGTGATTAACAAGCTCTTTCGTTCCGACGGCAAGAACCCCCGCGATCAAGTGCAGGCGTCGGCGGATTTCACCTCCAATTCGGTGGTCGTGGCGGCCTCCCCGGAGAACTTCAAACGCATCGAGGATCTGATCGCCCAGATCGACAACGCCGAGACGAGCCAGCAGGACGTGCACGTAGTGGAGATCAAACACGCCGATGCCTCGTCCGTGGCACAAACCCTCACTGAGATTTTCATCCGCAGCGCCGCCAAGCAGTTGGGCAACCAGGCGCCGCCGATCTCCATCGCGGCCGTGGGCGGCTCGCGGGCGATCCTCATCAAGTGCAAAGCCGACGACTTCGCCCGCATCGAGGACACCATCAAGGAGTTGGACACCGAAGACGTGGGTACGGGCGGGGAAGTGCGCGTCGTGACGCTCCTCTACGGAGACGCCAACGAGATTTCGCAAGCGCTGGAGAAGTATCTGACCAACTCCGGGGCGACCGGCGGTCGCGGGCCTCGGCTGATGGGCGACGCCCGGATCAGCGCCATGCCGCAGAGCAACAGCGTGATGATCAGTGCGGCCAAGGAGGAGGTCGAGAGGCTGGTCGAGATCGCCCACGGAATGGACGTCGCCGGCGAGAAGGGGAGCGTTCCGCAGATCATTCCGTTAAAGTACGCCGGCGTGGGCATGATCCTGCCCAGCGTGCAGGAAATCTTCACCGAGGCGCGGGGCGGCGGCGGTCGGCGCAATCAGCCTCCGCCGGTGATCGTGGCTGACGAGGGGAGCAACGCCTTGATCGTCCGGGCGAGCCCCACGGACCTGGCCGCGATCCAGGGCATCGTCGCCCAGCTCGATACCGAGGACAAAAAGGACAAGACGCCGTTTCGAATTGTCAAGGTCGCCCCGGGGATCAACGTGATCGACTTGGCGGAACAGGTGGAGATGACGTTGAACGAAACCGCGCGGTCCCAGGCCGGTTCGGGGCGCGGGGCGCAAGTTCGGAGCGTCGCGGTGACCGCGAACGTGCGGACGAATAGTCTGTTGGTGTCGGGTTACGCGGCCATGTTCGATCAGGCCGAGGCGTTGGTCCGCAAGCTCGAAGAGTTGGGCCCGGCGGGGGAAATGTCCACCAGGATCGTTCGCGTGGGCAACATCAAGGTCGATCAGATTCAGAAGATGATCGACCAATTGACGCAGCAGCCCACCGGGACGGGCGCCCAGCGGGGAAGCCGCCCCCGGCCGACGAGCCGATCGCGCTCCGGACCGTGAGTGGACGGATTCGGCGTTTGTCTTCGGAGCACCCGGCGGCACCTGCGTGTCCGCGGGTTGGCGCCCGCGGCTCTGCGAGGCGGATAGAGTGGAAGGACCGGACCAAGGATGGTTCCCGGTTAGGAATCAGAGCCGCCGGATTCATCCGGCGGGTGCTCGATGAGACGAGGGTCATCATGAGGATGAACGGACTTAAGACGGCGCGATTCGTCCGCGGACGGGGGCAGATCGTTACACTGTGCGTCTGCGCGTTGTGCCTGTTGCCGGAGGCCGGCGCAGCCATCGGTCAGACGGAGCCTGCTCCCACGCCCGCGACGAAGCAACCGCCGGAGGGGCAACCTGCCCAGCGACGGGTCCCGGCGACGCAACCCTCTCGTCCGGCAACACAACGCCCCGCGGCCCAAGGTCAGCGGCCTGCACAACCCGGACAGCCCGGTCAAGCGCAACAACGGCAGCCCGACGAAATCAGCGAGATGATCCGCAAGCTCCCACCTGAGACCGTCCGGCAACTCGCGGGCGCTGACGTCATCGTGGAAGTGGTCGGCGATCAGGTCATCCTGCAAGGGCCCGAGGAAGCGGTGAAGTTGATCGAGCTGCTCATCCGCGGCCTCGATCAGGACATGGAGCGGAAGCAGAAGGCCGTCGAGGTCGTCGTCGTCAGCGAACGCGACGCCAATGAAATCGCCCGATCCGTGGAGCAATCCCTGCGCGACGCCCTGAAGCAGCCCAATCAGACTGCTGACGAGCAGGTCAAGCTGACCCCGCTGGCGTCGAACATTCTTCTGGTGTCCGCGTTGCCGGAACACATGGACTTCGTGCTCGATGTCATCAGCAGGGTGGATGCCATTCCCGATCCGCTGGGCAAGGTGGAGTTGATGCGCTTCGACGTGATGCATCGCAAGGCGAGTGACGTATCCAAGGAGCTGGAGAAGATCATCACTCAACTCCGCGTCGCGGCGGGGCAAAAGAAGGACCAGGGCAAACTGCAAATCATCCCCAACAACTCCAACAACACCATCACCGTCACCGCCCGCGAAACCGAGCGCGAGAAAATCCAGGCCCTCATCGACGAGCTCGATGTGGAGCCGAAAAAGGGGTGGGGCGAAATCCGCCTGACCATCTTCCCGTTGCTGCATTCCAAAGCGAGCGATCTTCAGAAGGTCATCCAGGACCTGATCAAATCCGAGGCCAAGGGGGACAAAGACGCCGTGCAGGAAATGATCCAGCGGCTGCGCATCAGCAAGGCGGACGCGACCGGCAAGCTCACGGACCTTGCACCGATCGACCTTCAGCGCCAATTGCGAATCATCCCCGACCCAGGGACGAACAGCCTCATTGTCGCCACCATTGAGGAGAACATCGAGCCGATGGGTGAGTTGATCCGCCTGCTCGACGGCGTACCGCTCGCGGCGGAGTTTAACGTTAAGCTCTTTCCCCTACGTTTCGCGGATTCGGAGACGGTGAGCAAGGCCCTCAAGGAGATGTTCGATTCCGGCAAGAAGCTGCCGGAGGACCCCAACGGCGGCGGCAAGGGCGGCGTGCCCACGGGTCCGGAGGGTCACGCCCTGGTATACAACATCGGCCTGGCGTCGGATCAGCGCACGAACACGCTGATCGTCACCGGTCGCCCCGAGCAGTTGGGACTGGTCGAGACCATCGTCGGAGAGCTCGATCGCCCGGCGACGGCCCTGAAGTTCCCCCTCCGGCTGATTCCCTTGGAGTACAACGACGCGACCGGTTTCGGAAAAATGGTCACGGAACTGTTCGACCAGCGGATGAAGGCAGTCGAGGCCACCAACGCGGGCAAGTCCGCCGCGGAACGCGAACGCATTTTCCTTAGCGTGGACATCCGCACCAATTCCTTGATTATCTCGGCCTCGGAGGAGAACTACAACGAGATTGTCGCCATTGCCAAGCAGCTTGACACCAAGCCCGCCAAGCTCTTCGACCAGATCCGCATCGTGCCGCTCGCCCGGCTCAACGCCAAGGACATGAAGACCAAGATCGAGGATTTGTGGAAACGCAAATCGGCGTTGCGCAAGGAGGGCAAGCTGCTCGAGGACCTGCCGATCATCGCCTCAGATGAACGCAGCAACTCGCTCGTGGTAGCCTCGAACCGCGAGGACTTCGACGAAATCCGGCGACTCGTAACCCAGCTTGAATCCCAGCCGGTGATCGAAGATATCCGGCTGTTCAAATTGGAGTTCGCCGACGCGGCCGTCCTCACGGGGATGCTGGACGAACTGTTCAAAGGTCTCGCCGGTCAATCGGAATCCTTCAAGGCGCCGACGATCATTCCCGACTCGCGAAGCAACGCGTTGGTCGTGGCGGGCGCCCGCGACGCGACGGAGCGGGTGGCCGACGTGGTCAAACGGCTGGACGTCGAGGCGGGGCCGCTCACCGCGGTATTCAAGGTTTATCCGCTGAAAAACGGCTCGGCCAATCAACTGGCCCAGCGGATGCAGAAGTTGTTCGACTCTCGAAAGGAAGGCGACAAGACCAATCGCACGCCGGTGGTGATCCTGTCGGAGGAGTCGTCAAATAGTTTGGTGTGCAGCGCTTCGCGCGACGATCACGATGTAATCACGGGACTGATTGATCTGTTGGATAAGCCGTCGAGCCTCGCCCGGCAGTTCGAGATCTTCCCGCTGAAGATGGCTAAGGCCAAAACGGTGGCGGACAAGCTCGAAAGCCTCTTCAAGGCCCAGGGCGAGGGGACCACGGGTCGGGCGGACGCGATCGCCACCCAGGCTGACGAGCGGACCAATTCCATCATCGTCTGGGCCGCGCCCTCGCAGATGGCCAACATCGACGAGGTCATTTCCAAGCTCGACACCTCCACCCCGGCGGTGGAAATGATGGTCCGCGTGATCCAGCTCAAGCAGGCCCTCGCCCAGGACTTCGCCAAACTGTTGGAGGACACGCTGATCGGCGACAAGGCCGGCAGCGATGAAGAGCGGGCGGTCATCGTGTCGTTCCTGCAAAAGGACCCCAACGGCAAGGAAATCCTACGCAAGCTGCTCCGCCAGGACATCCGCATCAAGCCCGATCCGCGGACGAACTCGGTGATGGTGATGGCCCCCGCGGACAGCATGGCCATGCTGGAGGCGATGATCCACGACTTCGACCGCATCCGACCCGTGACCTCCGAAATCCGCCTGTTCCCGCTCATCAACAGCGACGCCAAGACGATGGTGACGCAGCTTACCGAACTCTTTAAGCCCAAAGAGGGCGGCGCCGAGGGCAAGACGGAAAGCCAGTTGGTGTTCGGATCGGCGATGGAGGGATTGGACTTCGCCAGCGTGGGGCAGGAGCTTCGCTTCACCGCCGACCCGCGGACCAACACGTTGATTGTGGCCGGCGCTCCGGTTTATCTGGCTATGGTGGAGGACCTGGTGCGTTATCTGGATTCGCAAGCGGCCGAGGACCGCGTCAACGAGGTGTACCAGGCCAAGTTCCGCCCCGCCTCGGACCTGGCCACCGCGGTGCAGGGGTTCATTAAACAAGAGATCGACGTGCTAGGCGAGGCCTCCGACGAGGAATCCAAGACCCGCAAGCAAGAACGGCAGGTCTCGGTCGAGAGCGTGGGGGCGGCGGACAAGGGAAGCAGCAGCCTGCTGGTGGGCACGAGTCGGCGCGCCTATCAGCGAACAATGGAGATGATCCAATCGCTGGACCGACCCGAACCGCAGGTGATGATCTCCGTCCTGATCGCCGAGGTCGCGCTCACCGGCAGCGTGGACCTGGGCATCGAGCTCGCGGGGCAAGACCTGACCTTCTCCAAGAACGCCGTGGTCGGCCCCAACGGGATCGTGGAAGGGAGCGACTTCGATTTCGTAGGAGGCACGGCGCTCGGCGCGGGCGGACCCTTGGGTTTCAGTTTCACGATAACCGGCGAGGACTTCAGCTTCCTGTTACACGCCCTGCAGTCTGATAACCGGCTGGAGGTGCTGTCCAGGCCGGTCCTGCTTGTCCGCAACGGCGAGGAGGGCAAAATCACGGTGGCCGACAGTATTCCCGTGGTCACCTCGTCGCAGGTCAGTGACACCGGCTCGGTAAACGTGACACCGGGGCGCGAGGACGCGGGCATCATTCTCACCGCCACGCCCAGTATCAGCCCCGATGGATATGTGACCATCAAACTCAATCAAGAAGTATCGAACCTCGGGGCCAACATTCAGCTCTCCCAGTCGGTCAGCCAGCCGATCATCACCAAGCGAGAGGTGACCACAAATGTAACCGTTCGTGACGGCGAGACCGTGGTTGTCGGCGGGCTGATCCAATCGCGGGAGGGCAACTCCGAGAGCAAGGTGCCGATCCTCGGCGATCTCCCCTACCTCGGAACCCTGTTCCGAAAAACGCAGACCACCTCGAGCAAGACCGAATTGTTGGTCGTGCTGACCGTGGACATTCTTCGGACCGACGAGGACGTACGCCGGATGTCCGCGGAGCAGCGCGACAAGTACATGCTGCCCGACAACATCCGTCAAAGCCCATTGATGAACGGTCTGCGGATCAAGCCGCAAGAGCAGACCCTTGGCCCGAAGGAGGACCAGGGGGCCGCGAAGACGCCGGCCTCCGCACCGCCGGCCGTCCCGCCGCAACGCGAGGACCGTGAGCAGTACGGTCCGCGACCGAAGACCTACGGACCGCCCATCACTCGTCCGACCTCGGCCAGCACGACCGAGCGGCCCGTGTACGGACCCACCATCGCGCGAAACGCGGAATCGCTCGAACGTCCATGACTATTGTTGCGGCGAGGACGTTGCGAGGGGCTCGGGGGATCGCGGTCGGCGTGGTCTTGCTCGCCTTGGTCGCGGGCGGCTGCCGCAGCGCCGACAGGGCGGGTGCGGGGTCTCAGACGTCGTCGCTGCGTCGGAGCCGATCCAGCCCGCAAATTCACGGTGTACGCTGCCTCTTCGATCAGAAGCCGTGGGTCAACGCGGACGCGGCCGGAGATCCCGATCCGGAGGGCATTCGCTATCGCGTCTTTCTCGACCCCGGCGATGGCAAATGCGTCCTGCGTGACGGCTCGTTTCACATTGAGTTGTATCAAATCACTCGTACTCTCTCGGGTGAGGCGGAGCGTACCCTGGCGAGCGATTGGAATTATCCGACCAGCGAGTTCGGGACCATTCTTTCCAGGATTCTCGGCAAGGGCTACCACATCCAACTGCGCTGGGCGAAAAAGGACATCGCCGGGCACGAGGTTGAAATGATTACGCAGTACATCGACCCGGACGGCAACACAACGCGCTCCGCGACCAAGCGGCTTCGGGTGCCGAAGTATTCGCCGTAGTGGGATTCGGCGCCAAGTGGATGACGACCGACGTTGACGTGAATCGTCCAGCAGCCTAGAGTTATCCGCCGGTACTCGTAAGGTTGCCGAGAAGGTCGGCACGGGGCCCGGCTGCCGTCCGCCCCGCCTTCCGCCCTGACGGTTGACGGAATCCTTCCAGCGTCGCACATGCAAGATTCCCCCACGATCACCGAGACCGAATCCGCCGTTGACCACGCCGTGTTGCCCGGCCACAAAGGGTCCGCATCGCCGAGCCTGACTGGAGGCAAGGTCCTGGCGGCATGGACGCTGTCCCTCGCCCTGCACGGGGTGGGGTTGGGGGCGATGCTGCTGATCGTCTTTCCCTTCACCGGGAGCGACCAAGCACGCGACCTACCGCCCGCGCACGTGCAGGTGGTCGGGGAGATCGACGCCAAGGGCGTCAACCCTTCCTCATCTATTGATGTTTCGCCGCCGGCGCCGTCCAGCGCACCGAGCGACATGGCCCACTTCACACCGAACGCCGCGGCGATTTCCCTCGGACAGGCGGGTTCGCCCTGGGGCTCGACGGATCCGTTGGCGTCGCTGCGCGGGGATGGAGGGGCCAAGACGCCCGGACTCGGGGTCATCGGCATCGGTCCGGGCGGAGGGGAAGGCGGCGGCGATGCGACCCGCTATGGGTTGACCGTGGGAGGCGGGACCGGGCCGGGGTTTTTCGGGCTGGGCGGAGCGGCGCCCGGAGTCCGCTCGATCGTCTACGTCGTCGACCGCAGCGGGTCGATGGTCGATACCTTCAACGCCGTCCGCGCCGAGCTGAAGCGCTCGATCTCCGCGCTCCGCCGCAGCCAGAAGTTCCACGTCATCTTCTTCAACTCCACCGAGCCGTTGGAGAGCCCGCCGGGGCGGCTGCTCAACGCGATCGAGGCGAACAAGCAGCAGTTCTTCACCTTTCTGGCCGGCATAAACCCCGGAGGGGGAACGAAGCCGGAGAGGGCCCTTCGTCGCGCTCTCGCCTTGGAACCCGATCTGCTTTACCTTCTGTCGGACGGGATCGGGTTCGACCCGGACCTTCCGCGGAGGCTCGACGAGTGGAACCGGGAGCAGCGAACCAAGATCTACACCATCGCCTACCTCGACCAGGGCGGGCGTCAAATGCTGGAGGCCATCGCCCGGGAACACGGCGGGGAGTTTAAGTTTGTATCCGAAGACGACCTTCCGTAATCCACTGGTTATCGCCGTTGTCTGGTTGCCGTTCCCGGCGACGGTCCTCGCGGACCAGGTCGTCGCTAAGGGGACGAGCTACGCCGGGGCCAAGGTCCTCGGGTTCGACAAGGGACGGCTCCAGTTCCGCGCCGCCGACGGGCGAGTTCTGACGCAGTGGGTGAATGACATCGACCTGATGGTGGTCGATCGGGGCGGCGTTTTCGACGACTTCAACCTGGCCGAGCGGTTCCTCCAGGCGGGCGAGTTTGACAAGGCCGCGGTTCGGTATGAGCGGGCCTTGCGGCTGTGCGACGACTTCTGGCCGGACCTCGCGGCGGCGCGGTTGGTGACGGCGTACGACCGGACCGGGCAGCTCGACAAGGCGACGACGAACTTCATCCGCGTGGTTCGAGGTCGTTTCGCCGGTCCGACGACGGCGACACGGCTCGTTCCACAGACCGTACCGGCCAAGCGCGACGCCAAGTTCAGCCGCGCGATCGAGCAATTGGACGACGCTCTCGCCGCCGACCCCGGCGAGACGCCCGGTGTGCTCTTCAAGGTCCTGCGTTTCGAGATTTTTCGCCGAGTCGGCGACGAGCGGACTTCGCGGTTGGCCCCCATTGTCGCGGCGTTGAACATTCCCGAAACCGTGCGATCGGAGCGGGTATACGCGGGCGTATTGGCGGCCTTGCAGGAGTCGCTCAAGGCGGGGGGCACTCCGGCTCGCCTCGCGGACCTGGACCGCGCCATCCGCGACTGTCCCGACGCCTCGCTGCCGGGTTTCCTGCTCCTCAAGGGAGAGACACTTCTGCGGATGGCCGCGTCACGGGAAGATATCATTCGCGCCAGTTGGCCGTTCCTGCGGGTCATGGTGCACATGCCTGACGATCCGCGTGCGGCGGACGGGTTGCTCGGGGCCGCCTCGGCGGTCGAGCGTCTGGGGCGCACGGATCAAGCGATGGCGCTCCTCGAAGAGTGCATCGTTCATAAGCGAGCGAGCGACGAGACCCGCGGAAAAGCTCAGACCATGCTCTCGCGGCTACGGTTGGCCGCCGCGACCCCGTAGGGTCTGTCCGAAAAACTCCTCTCCCCTTGAGGGGAGAGGCTGGGTGAGGGGTGATTTCGGCGGCGCGGGGGGGGGG
>JAZDHF010000252.1:0-2272 GCA_043806315.1 Planctomycetota bacterium
GCCCCGTAGCCACGCCCTGGAAGCGTCAAACCGCGCGCAACTCCGCCACCCCAACGAACTTACGTCGCTTCACCTGCGGGAAGTTGCGTCTTGGAAACGCTCCGTTCCTTCGCGGCTCAGGACATGCATCTGATGCATCAAAACATCCCTGTCCATCGCGCTCTCCTGAAAGGTGTCCAAAAGATACAAACACCCCAGGATTCTGCCACCCACCACATCACCGCGCAATTAAAGTAAGGCGCGAATCATTCCGCCGCACCATCAGAAATGGCCAGACCCAATTGTCTTTTGTCGCCTTCGGGGCGGAGCCCATACCCCGCGCTTGTCACCCCACGCCTCACGCCGCAGACAACGCAGGCACTGATCGACTCCGGAACAACGCCACACCCAACGGAAGGTGGAGCATTGATTTGATGCGTGACAACGAATTATGCAGTGAAACGGCGCGACTACCGCTGCCTACCCAACCAGGCTTTTCATATTTGCCGCCGAGACCGGCGCGTAATGGGACGGGGCCATCGTGGCCGTGGCCCGACCCTGCGACAGGCTGCGGAGTTTGGTTACGTAACCGAACATCTGCGAGAGGGGCACGTCCGCGGAAATCAGCCGGTCGCAACCGCGCAGCGTCGTGTTCCGCACAACCGCCTTGCGGGCGTTCAAGTCGGCTATGATCGAACCGAAATAGTCGTCCGAGGTCACGACCTCGACGTCCATGATCGGTTCGAGCAGCACAGGCTCACCGGCCTTCATCGCCTCGTAGAACGCGGCGCGGGCGGCGTTCTCGAAAGCGATTTCCGAGCTCTCCGACTCGTGCCAGCCGGCGCTGAGCATGGTGACCTTCCAGTCGATCACGGGGTATCCGCCGAGGACGCCGCTTTGGGCGGCGTCGTGGAGGCCGGTCTCGGCGGAACGCGCGAGCTCGGGCGCGAGGCCTTCCTCCTTGATGGCGTTGACGATCTCGAAGTTCGCCCGCCCGGCGACGTGCGCGCGCGGCTCGATGCGAACGCGGACGATCGCGTAGTGTGGGCGCCCGCCGATCTGACGGATGAAGTGCCCTTCACCTTCGCCAACGTCGGTGACCGTCTCTCGGTATGACACGCGCGGCTTGCCGACGACGACGTCGACGTTCATGTCACTCCGCAGCCGTTGCACGGCGATCTCCAGGTGAAGTTCGCCCATGCCGGAGAGCAGCGTCTGACCGGTCTCGGGGTTAACGGTCACCGTGAAGGTGGGATCCTGTCGAGTAAGAGCGGCCAGTGATTCGAGCAACTTGTCGCGATCTCTGGAAGAGCGCGGCTCGATGGATGTGCTGATGACCGTCTCCGGGAACTTGATGGATTCGAGGATCACGGGATGTTTTGCATCACAGAGTGTATGCCCCGTGAGTGCGTTTTTCGGGCCGATGACGGCCACGATGTCGCCGGCGCAGGCCTCGTCGAGTTGATCGCGTCGCTTGGCGAACATCCGATAGATGCGGCTGATGTTTTCCTTCGCCCCCGTCACGGGGTTGAACATGCGGAGATTGGGTTTAAGCGTGCCGGAATAGAGCCGCAGGTAGTAAAGATCGACCGGCTTTTCGGCAACGATCTTGAAGACTAAGGCGACCAGCGGACCGCCGGGATCGCATCGGACCTTCGTCTCGACCTCCGGGTGCTTCGCATCCACGGCCGTCACTGGCGGCATGTCCAGCGGACTGGGGAGGTAATCGCAGACGGCGTCGAGAAGGCGCTGTACGCCGACGAAGCGCAGAGCACTCCCGCAGAGAACGGGACACAACGCCCGCTGAAGCGTCCCCGCCCGGATCGCTTGTCGAATCTCCGCTTCACCGACGGGCTCGTCATGAAGATACTTGTGCATCACGGTTTCGGAAAACTCGGAGATGATCTCCAGCATTTCGTGCCGCCCTGCGCGCGCCACGTCGGCCAGCTCCTCGGGAATCGCCCGCACCTCATAGGTTGAGCCCAGTTCCTCCTGTTTGTAGAACACCGCTTCCATGGTGATGAGATCGATGAGGCCGCGGAACTCGCCGCCGGTCACGATCGGCCACTGAATCGGCAACGGGCGGATGGTGAGTCGTTCCTGGATCGAAGCGACGCAGCGCTCAAAATCGGCGCCGATGCGGTCCATCTTGTTGACGAAACAGATACGCGGGACCTTGTACTTATCCGCCTGTCGCCAGACGGTTTCGGACTGGGCTTCAACGCCTTCCTTGGCGTCGAACACCGCGACCATGCCGTCCAGCACGCGCAGCGACCGCTCCACCTCGGCCGTA
>JAZDHF010000253.1:0-6794 GCA_043806315.1 Planctomycetota bacterium
CGCCGTCCTCCATGACACACTCAAACCTCCCTGCCGCTCTGAAATCGCGAGACATCCATGCCCGCGACGCTGATAACGCAGTTTAGCTCCTCAACAGCTACCCAAACACCACCAAGAAATGTGGGTAACAGCAAGGCTTGCCAAGGGGGGGACACAGGGGGGTCCAACCACGCGGAATCGAGCCTGCCCCTCGCTTCCAACCCTTCACACCCCTCCAACCCTTCAACTCTTGAACCCTCCGACCCTTCAAATCTTGAACACTCCAACCCTTCAACCATTGAACCCTCCAAACCTCAAACCCTTCAACTCTCCAACTCTCCCGTTTGACCCCGCCCACTGCCCCGCTGACAATGCCCCTGGCCTCGCCCCGTCCGAAGCCGCTGAGGAAGCGTGATGGCGCGCCGTTCCATACTCTGTCCGGTTAACGTGCCGGCCCCGGTCGGACCCTTGGCACGAACAAACGTACGGTGCACGTCAATGCACCTTCCGTGATTTGTGGTGCATCAACATGCGCCCTACGAGGCTCACACACTTCCGACACAAGCTGCTCAACATCGGATTGGGCGCGGGGACTGGCATCATTCTGCTACTTTGGATCGCAAGCTACGGTGTTGGGTGGAATGTAAGATTTCTGCTGGGTTCGCGCACCGAAATCCATATCTATCGGGATCGACTCCTTGTTTCGGTTGCAAGCCCAAATGGCGAACTTGCAAAAGTGCTCCTTTGGGATGGCGTTTTGCATCTGACATTCGCAACGCGCGCTGCCTACGGACCCCCGATCAAGTGTTTCTCGGCGGACTGGCGAGCGTACGGCTACTGGTGCGATCAACCTCAAGTCAAGATCACCCATGTGGACGTGGACGCCAATGGGCAATGGCATAACCGACTGGATAGCACCGCGTACACCGTTACCTGGTCCAACGTTCGCTTTCCATTGTGGTTTCTCGCGGCGGTCTTCGGCGCGTATCCGATGTGGCAACTGGCGCTGTTGAATCGCAAGATCCGCAGAAGGAGACGTGGATTGTGCGTGTATTGCGCGTACGATCTTCGTGGTCTTGTTGACCCGCGCTGCCCGGAATGTGGGATGCCTTTTGACCGCGCGCGGTTGGCCCAGCAAGCCAAGCCATGGTAGGTCGGCTCATCGACCCAACATCCCTCGACCACGCCGACCCGACTTCCGATTTCGACGTTTTGACATTTCGACGCCGAAGTGCAGCGAAGGTTCCGCCGCCCCGGGGCTCTGACTTCTCCCCGCGTCTCGTAACTCGTAATTCGTAACTCGTAATTCGTTCCCCCCGATCGCTCTACGAAGCCCATTCCACCGATCACCCCGCGCGTTCTTTACGTGGGCGCTGGTCGCCCGGCGACCCGGCGACCCGGAGTAGGGGATCCCGCGTGCGAAAGTCGGAGATCGCAATGGGACAATCGGCAATCGTGAGGTCCTTCACCCCGGCCTCGGTTCATGCCCCCGTTCCATTCGTCCCGTTGCGGCTCTGTGACTCCGTCCCCTGCGGCTTTCAACAAGTGCCACCAGATGGCACCAGCAAAAAAACAGTACTTCCAAAACGAAGCCATTTGAAACCCACGCTTGACAAACAGAAGCGACTGCGTACCGGCCTCGCCGCCCGCGGCCTGCGGTCAAGGAAGCGGTCGGAGGGCGTTGACCAGTCCGACAAAATGGCGCCCACGGGCGGTGAAGTTGGCGTATTGATCGAAGCTCGGCGCGCCGGGGGAGAACAAGACGACCTCGCCGGGTTTGGCTTCAGCGTGGGCGAGGCGAACGGCGTCGGGAAGCGCCTCGACAACGTGCACGATCATGTCGTCGAAAAACCCGCCGCATGAATGCGGCGGCCCGCAAGAGACCGCACGTCGCGCGGTGTTCACGGCTTCGGCGAAGGCCGGACCCGACTCGCCCATGCAGATCACCACGCGGCACCATCGTGCCAGGATCTTGGCACAGTCGGCCAGGGGAACATCCTTGCGCTGTCCGCCGACAATCGCCACCGTCGGACGCTGCAACGCCTCCAGGGCGATAACGGTCGCTGCCGGGGCCGTGGATTTTGAGTCGTTGTAGTAGTCCACGCCATCCAGGGTGCGGATGAACTCCAGTCGATGCGGTAGGCCCTTGAAGTCGCGCAGGGCCGCGCGCACGACGGCTTCGTTCAGGCCGAGCAGACGACAGACCGTCAGCACGCAGGCCGCATTTCGCTGATTATGGCGTCCGGGTACTCTAAGAGCCTCTAACAGAACCGGGAGCGCGAGCGACCGGTTTGGGGTTCTTCGGCTCTCGGCGCTTGGCCCCGCGCTTGCGCTTGGGGTCCTGTTTGACCCTCTCATCTCGATCGGGGAATCTACCGAAGGAATGTGGACCAAACGCTCGCGGCGGCCGGCGACGGCGGTAAAGAGAAGCTCCTCGGCATCCGGGTGAAGCTCCCCGACGACGATCTTG
Organism: Planctomycetota bacterium; assembly: GCA_043806315.1. GTDB lineage: Bacteria > Planctomycetota > Phycisphaerae > UBA1845 > UBA1845 > SBAX01. Next base: position 2,450 of record JAZDHF010000253.1, read on the forward strand.
CTCGTCCCCTCAGGATGGCGAGTGATGTTGAGCTTGGCCTGTGCGTAGTCAGCGAAGGAGGAATAGCGATCCAGATGGTGCGGGAATAGATTGGTGATGACGGCCACATCGGGTGCCCAGTCGATTCGGGGTAAATCCTCCAACTGCGCGTTGGACATCTCCAGAACCACCCAATCGCTCTCTCGCATGTCGGGCAGATCATTGAGGAGGGACCGTCCGATGTTGCCGCCCAGATGCACGCCGGTGTAGGTCACGTCGCCGGCCCGCCGAGCGGCCTCCAACACCTCCGCCAGCATCGCGCACGTGGTGCTCTTTCCGTAGGACCCGGTGACGCCGATTACCCCGGAAGGGCAACGCTCGCAAAAAAGGTTCATCTCCGTCGTCCACGGGATGCCGCGGCGGGCGATGGTCTGAAAAAAGGCCGACGTGGCTTTGTGGACGGCGGGGTTGATGACAACCAGATCGGCCGTATCGAGATCGCGTTCGTCGTGGCCGCCGAGATGAAGCGTGACCGGCAGGTCCGCGACGGCCGCCACGGACTCGGCCAGAGCGTCATGCGTCGCCTGATCCGTGACCGTGACGGCGGCGTGATGCTCGGCCAGCCACCGGGTCACGCCGACGCCTCCGCCGAAGCGACCCAGGCCCACGACCAACGCCCGTCGTCCGGCCAGGGATTCCGCGTTCCGCTTGACCACACCGCCGAACTGGGGAGTCGAAGGAGTCATCGTAGACTCTGCCATAGACACCGGATTCGTCGGGCTGCTTCCCATTGGGCGTCGGGTATTGTGCAAGCCCGCCCGGATTTCTCATCAACGGGCAGAGGCTGCATCCTGTGGCATAAGAGGTTGGCCCACAACAGCTTGTGCTGAGCCGGGAGGCAGCCTCGATGGCCACCGAGTGTAGTCAATCCTCGTTCGTTTTCCAGGCCCTTGGTCGTCGTGAAGTCATGGCGACAGGGCAATCGCATCTAAATCTGCGGAACCCATTTGGCGCGGCTGGAACGTGGGTTGGGCCGGCTCAGAGTGCTTTGCTCCGATCGCCGCGACCTCGATACCAGCATGAAAAACGTCGTTTGGAAATAAGATGCGATTGCCCTCGTCATGGCGACAAGATGACCCTATGTTGGGGAATCGTCTCAGCTCACGGTCGGCTCAACTCATGGTCGGTCGCGGAGATTCCGATGTCGTCTCCGTGAGGACGATATGTCGATCGCAGGGAAGGCCGCCGGCCGCAGGGCGGGCGGACGGTCGGTCGGTCCCGCCTTCGGTTGGCTCTTGTTGACATCCGCCGTGACGTGTGTCATCCTGCAAGACTGGGGCGGTTCGTGAAGGGGCCGCCCGTCCACGTCCGAGTTGACGCAGATTATGGGGAAGGTCATGGAACTCAAAGGAAAGACCAGTCTCGTGTCGGGATCCTCGCGCGGAATCGGGCGTGCGATAGCGATCATGTTGGCGGAGGCCGGCAGTGATGTCATCGTCAACTACGTCTCCAATCGCGACGCGGCGGAAGAGGTGGTCGACAAGATCCAAAAACTCGGCCGCCGGGCGATCGCGTACCAGGCGGACGTGTCCAAGACGGAAGAGACCCTGGGGATGGTCGAACAAGCCCAGAAGGACTTCGGCCTCATCCAGGTTCTGGTGAACAACGCGGGGATCACCCGCGACCGCTCGTTCCTGAAGCTCAGCCCCGAGCAGTGGCACGAGGTGCTGCTGGTCAACCTCAACGGGCCGTTCAACCTCATCAGCCGACTGCTCCCGAACATGGTCGAATCCAAATGGGGTCGGATCATCAACATCACCTCGATCGTCGGGCAAATCGGCAGCTTCGGACAATCCAACTACGCGGTCGCGAAAGGCGGGATGATGGCGTTTACCAAGACTTTGGCGAAGGAGGTCGCCACGAAAGGCATCACCGTCAATGCGGTGTCGCCCGGCTACATCGAGACCGACATGACGTCCGTCGTGCCGGAAAACGTTCTCGACACCGTCCGGCAGCTCACGCCGATGGGACGGCTCGGCAGGCCGGAGGAGGTGGCCATCGCCGTGCGGTTCCTGGCCGATCCGCGGGCGTCATTCATCACCGGCACGATCATCAACGTCAACGGCGGGATGTACATGTGAACGAAGGGCGCCCTACCTGTCGTCGTCCTTCTTCTTCTTTTTCGGCTTGTCCTTCGATTTGTCTTTGGACTCGTCGTCGGCGTCGTCTCTGTCCTTGTCCTTTGATTTTTCCGGCGATTCCCTTTTCGCCTGCGGCGGCGGCTCCGTCGGCTTCTTCGCCGGGGCAGGGGAAGGCTCGGCGGGTTTCTTCGCCGCGGGCGGCGGTTCCGTGGGTTTCTTCGCGGCCGGCGGAGGAGGCTCGGCGGGCCTCTTCGTGGCTGGTGGAACGGGCGGCGGCGCCGGTTTGGCCGTCGGCGGAGGCGTTGTCGGCGCGGGAGCTTTTTTCACCGGGACCGGCTGCGGCTTGGGCTGGACGCTCGCGTCCGTCTTGGACACCTCCGGTTTTTTCGGAGGAGCCTGCTCCTTGACCTCGACGCTCTTGGCCGCCACCGGTGTCGCCGGGAGTTTGGCCCGCACGGGCGCCGTGACACGAACCGGTTCTCCGCCAGCCGAGCGAGCTTCCTTTTCCTCGACCGTTTTCCGTTCCTCGCGGGCCTTCATGACTTCCCTGGAGTGCTTCACGATGACGTCCCGCTCGGTCGCGGCCACGGTGCGAAGCCGGACCGTCGGGTTCGGCTGCGCCGCGAGTTGGGTGAGCGACCTGGCCACCACCACCCGGCGCTCGACCGCCTGGGGCTGCGTGCCGATGTTGACCTGCAAGGCGAACGTCCGTGGCGGGCGGGCCTCGTGATGCTCGACGCGGAAACGGAAGTCGGTTTCTACATGGACTTCCCAGGTCGGATCCTCACGATGGACCCATCGGCGATGTACGAAAATGGGGTCATAAGCGACGCGCCGCTTCTCGATCGTGAACCAGGGATAAATGCCGACTTCCACGTAGCTCGGTGCGTAGTAGTCCCCGAAATAATAATGGTGATATCGCGGACGCACGAACAAATGATCCGTGAATACGGCAAGGTCGATCACGGTCGCCGGTGAATACACCACCCGCGTAGCACGGACGGCCGCAGTCACGTAAACCGGTGCGAAGAGTATCCCCCGCCGGTCCACGGTGAAATCCCAGTAGCCGTCGACGAAGACAAAACCTCTGGGTCCGGACACATAATGGGCGGGCACCCACATCCAATTGGGGTTGGCCACCACCCAGTTGCCCGGTCGCCATACGTAGCGCGCCTCGGCCCACAGCCACGTCCCCGGCACCCAAACGTTGTCGGGAGTCGGCGGGAGACCCGGCGCAACGGATTCCACAATGGCGGGCGGCTCGGGCAGGTATTCGATCTCTTTGTCATTCGCATCGGCCCAGAACCCCGAGGTCCACACAAATCCGTAACCCGACCGGGTCCAGTAGCCGGCGACATACTGCCGACCCGGCGGGACCGTCCGCCAGATGCCGCTGATCCACAAGTAGTCGTCCCGATCCTCGTCCCACCCCCAGTAGCCCGGAATCCACGCGACGTTGGCCGCGCTCGGCGCCTGGGACGGAGGAACCTCGTCAATCAGATCGGGCGGGGCCTTCACCACGATCACGTCCGGCTCGCGCTCGTAAACGATGGTCTCCGCGAAGGCCTCGTGCACCGGCCCGCGGGTCAGCACCTCCACCTCCGTCGTCTCAACTCGCGTGACCTCTACCTGGGCATAGACCGCCCCGCCGGCCAAACTCGCCAGCGCCACCGCGAAACCAGCCGCCCCCGCTCCTCCGACGCGTACTTTCACCATGATCGTTCTCCGTTAGTGCGAAACCCGGACTGATCCGCGACCACTATATCGCGGCGGCATTGCCGATCCGCCGACGGTCCGGTCGCCTCATCCGAGCCGGTAGCCTATCGCCTTGTAGGACAGGCGTCGAGCCTATCGTCCGCGTCCCGTTCGCACGTTTTGTGTGGGAGGCGGAAGGGATGCAGGCCGACGGCCCAAGTCGGTGCGCGCCGCAATCAGGGAAGCGGTGGACCCGCGAAGCGGGCGTGTGTAGATCCCTTGGTCAGGCCGGAGCCACCGGGCGATTCTCCACGACGACCCGCGTTTGCCGGTGACCACAGGTGGGGCTGATGCAATCGCCCCTTAGCCCCGAAGGGGCTGCGGGTTGTAGCCTCACCCTTACCCATAACTTTTGGAGTTTCTGCGGTCCGGGGACCGAATAAAGAATGTCGCTGTTCGCGCGAACGAGCTGTGAAGGAGTTCTGAACAGGAGGTTCACCGATGACGGAGATTCTGCGCGCAGCGGATTG
>JAZDHF010000254.1:0-32525 GCA_043806315.1 Planctomycetota bacterium
GGGCGCCTGCATCGACTACACCTTTGGACTGTCCGTCAATCCGGTGCTCCAACGTGCCGCCGAGCCGGTTTTGCAGCGTGCGGTCGAGACTTTTGCCCAGACCAAACAACCGAGTCGCTGCTTCGACCAGTTCTTCTATCGCGCGGACACGTGGAAGAATCTACGACGCGGTATCGTCAAAGCTGAGTGCAACCCGCTTGGCACTAATCTGCGGTTCATGGTCACGGATCGCGCCGGCGCGGGCTTGTGTCCCGGAGGCGCCTACGATGAATACGCCGAACGCGGCGAGAGCGAAAACCGCAACAAAGAGCTCAAGACCGAGCTCTGCGCTGATCGACTCAGTTGCCATCGCTTCGTGGCCAATTACTTTCGTCTGATGCTCCACGCCGCAGCGCTGAATCTGTTGGTTCGTTTGCGTCGTGTGGTGGCCGATCCGCCGACGTTGTGCGAAGCCGGTGGTCCCACCGCCGAGGGTGTGCCGGTGGCCGATCCTGGGTTACCCGTTGCCGCGCTCAAGGGCGACGAGCGTCGTCGATACCATCGCTACCGCCGTCAACGCGATCCGCTGGGCCAAGGGCACATCGCCACCTGGCGAACGCTGTTGATCAAAGTGGCCGGCGAAGTGATTCAATCCGTCCGCCGCATCCTCATCCGCATTCCCGCCCATTGGCCGCACCTGAACTGGTTCAACCACGTCTGCCAGATGATCGACAGACTCCGCCGCAACCGTAGTGCACGAGTCGCAAATTGAAAAAACAAAAAGGGGGTATCCGGTTGACGCAAGTACGTACAACATGTAGTGTGGGCTCCCATGGAAGACATGGCGGGCCCTGTTCCTGGGATCGATTATCCTCGCACCTTCGAGGAATTCGATCGCTTCTTCCCTGATGAGGATGCCTGTCGGAGGTACCTCACGCGGGTCCGTTGGGGCGCAGGGTTCAACTGTGGGGGGTGCGGATGCGGAGACTCGCCCTGGGTGACGGCGCGCGGCTATCTGCACTGTCGGAAGTGCGAACGTGAGACTTCCATCACAGCCGGCACCGTGTTTGAGCGGACCCGCAGCCCCTTGAAGACCTGGTTCCTGGCAATGTGGCTGGTGACGAGTCAGAAACACGGAGCCGGCGCCCTTGGTCTACAGCGGGTGCTCGGCTTGAGCAGGTACGACACGGCGTGGACTTGGCTCCACAAATTGCGTCGGGCAATGGTGCGGGCAGGACGAGAACGCCTCTCCGGCCGGGTTGAGGTGGACGAGACGTACGTTGGTGGCACCAAGGTAGGTGGTAAACGAGGACGTGGCGCGGAGAAGAAGGAGATCGTCGCCATCGCGGTGGAAATCCACTCTCCGAAGGGATTTGGACGGGTGCGCATGCGGCGTGTCCCCGACGTGTCCGGAGAGAGCCTAGTGCCGTTTGTGTGTGATTTGGTGCAGGCGGGGTCCGAGATTCTCACGGATGGTTGGCGCGGCTAAAACGCCCTAGGGGACCACGGCTACACGCGAACCAAGACCGTCCTGTCTGACACAGTGGATCCGGCCCATGTGGCGATGCCTGGCGTGCACCGGATAGCGGCGCTGCTGAAAAGGTGGCTACTCGGCACTCACCAAGGGGCGGTGAGCGCCAAGCATCTCGACTACTACCTCGACGAATACACGTTTCGCTTCAACCGTCGCAGCTCGCGAGCGTGGGGACTGCTTTTCCATCGGCTTATGGAACAGGCAGCCACCACCGGTCCGACGCGGTATCGCGATCTCGTTGGCGGCAACCACAACGGGTAGTATCACCTTGCGTCAACCGGATAGCCCCTTACCCGTTTTTTCTCGCCACCCATTTTCCCCACCGCGCCCGCGCGCGGACCGAGCGCGTAGGCGCTTCATCTACCAAACACAACTTGGCGGATGATCGGTGGAGACCGCGTGATCGGGCGATCACGCGGAATTGTGAATGCGGAATGCGAAACCTCGACAAATGTCGGTTGGAGATTGCGCGACGGAGCGACGCAAGGGGAAGCGGCGGGCAGGCGCGGCCCGCGAGGGGAAAATCAGAATGCCTCCATTGGGCCCGCACTGCCCACAGAGCGGTGGCACATCGGAGGGGTTTTGGTTTTCAAACACTGCCACTCCCGCCAACCGCAGGGCATCACCCACCCGAGCCTTCAAAGGACTGGCGGATCAGCGGTTCGGCGTCTTTGAGCTGAGCGAGACTGCTGATCCCGAGTTCCAAATCCCCGTTTCCCCAATGACCTACGCCGGACACGTCCCTGGCGAAGTTGGGGGCGTTGATCAAACGGCCGTACTTGAGTCTGAGCCACACGCGCAGCCCACCTTGGTTGAGGTGAACGCTGCAGAATGACCGCTTGTCACACACGTAGGCAATGTGCTTTGCGAGGCAGCGCCTGGCAACGCCACCCGCACGCATCGACAAACAAAAGCGGTCGACGGCTCGATACAACTCGACGGCTTCTTTCGGCTTACCCGTGATGTGGCGCGCCTCATCGAAGGGCGATTCGGTTTTCGTGAGTCGTCGAGTGTCCCAGGCCCTCTTCGCGCCTTCGCTGCGTGCACTCGCCGAGCGTTCCGCGCCAGAGCTTTCGTCGGCTGCAATAGCAGCATCGGGTGCGGATCCTGCCCATATCCGAGAGAGGCTTTCCTTAATTTGCTGCGGCGTAATCGTCTGATCGCCCGTAGCCTCTCGAACAACGTTCAGGAAGGAACGAGGGGCAGCCACCATGATCTTGTCCAGCGCCTTGCGTACCTTGCCGTCCGTAAAGGTTTGCTCTCCCAAGGCATCCAGCGCGCCTTTGGCGATCTCCTCGCGCGAGAAGCGCCAGACCTGCTGGGCGATCTGCTGGACCGACATGCCCTCTGACTCCCGAGGATCAATCGAGACCTCGTACATGAGTTTGTCCGGCGCGGGGCAATTCTCAATGCTCCGGTACACCTTCCACGTCAGCCCGTTCGTGAGGATGCACCAGACGATGCCGTCGCTGTTGGCGTAGTTGACGATCTGCGTAATGGCCTTGACATCGGTCAGTGGATCGTCAAAAGCCTTGGCTTCAACGAGCAGCACGCACTTCCTGTTGAGCTTGAGGCCATAGTCGACGGACTTTCCATCAACCGTCGGATACTCCAACTGCACCTCGTCGGGATCGCGGACGTCCCATCCGAGCGCCTCCAGCAGAGGATCGATCACAATTGTTCGTGTTGGCGTTTCCTTGAGACCGTGCCTGCGAAGGCCATCGATCTTGGATCGGAGCGTCTCAATCACCTGAAGGAGTTTGTTCATGATGCGGATCTCCAAGAAGTCTGAGTGCCCATCGTCGCCCGAGAATAGCGCCAATCGCGGTGGAAGTAAAAGCTGCCCGTCTTCTTGAGGACGCGGGCGAGTTCCACACGGCGCGGGCGCATGTACTCGATGTAGGCCTGGGTGCCAGCGTGGCGGTCCTCGAAGGCCCGCTTTTCCTTGGTCTCGCCCCAGAAGACCTCGTAGTTGCGGTTGCTGTTGAACGGCGAGTCGATGTAGATGAGGTCCACGCAGGCGTCGGGGAGCTTGCGCAACTGGTCGAGGCAGTCGCCGCAATAGATGATACGAGTGTCGAGCAGCGACGAGGGCTTTCCATCAGGCGGGCGCTGCGCGGGACGAGGCTTTCCTTTGGCAGCCATTTACGGGAAGCGTACCAGACAATCCCGGCAACTCAAACTCGCGTGGCTGGGGACATGGCGGTTCGGGTCCGTGACAGTTGAGGCGGTATGTGCGTCGCCCTGGAGGGGCGCCGGGATGTGGCCACGGCTATTTTAGACTGGCCCTTCGCGGCTCGGGGCAGGCCTTGTATCTGAAACCCGTCCGCAGGAATCCATTCCGGCGGCTACTCTCATAATGTACCCGAGATGTGGGTAAACCTAAGCGTCGAGCTGGGGGATCAAAGCCTCCAAGGTTTCGCTGCGACGCCGATAGGTCTCCAGAACGCGGGTCTGAAACGGCTCGACCCCGTCTCGCGTTTGCGGCACGTGCAACGCGATCGATCCCTCGCCGGTGGCCACCGTACGCCTGTCGATGACCGTCTAACACTTCAACCGTTCCCGCCCCTTTACTAACCCCTCGATAGGACTTCCGCACAACCGACCGCGGTCAAGCGCCCGAGCGACCACGCATAACGAAACCCGGTCAATTGTCGCGGGATCGTGAATTGCCGCCTGTCGTCGAATTCGAAGAAGGCAGCGTGATACGAAAGCAGCGTCAGGTCTTCGAGCGGTACCGTGAACGTGTGAACGACCCCCCTCGTGAATAGCACGGCGTCGCCGGCGTCCACGACGACTGAGCGAAGCTCACGTGGCGTTCCGGCATCCGGCAGGCAGTGAAAAAACCCGATTCCCGATGTGACCACCAGCAACCGATCCGAGAACTCGTGGACGTGAAGCGGCAGATCCTCCGTTCCCGCCGCGGTCATCCACATGGGGCATGGCCGCTGGACCATTGAGAATCAGGAGTTCAACGAACTGGTCAACCAGTGGCACGCGGACCATGTGTACAAGCATGAACCGAGGGCCATCCCTTCGAAGCTCAGGGCAAGGCTCAACTTCCGGCTGTTGGCCACGGCCTGTCTCAATGTGTTCCTGGCCTTCTACCGCCGCAATCTGAAACCTGCGGTGCGCCGGGGGGCGAGCATGCTGAATGTCGCCGGCGGATCGCCGCGGAGCTACATAGCGACATCACGGCGAACCCCCCCGCGCTCCGCCGTGAGCATCACGCTCAGTCCCGGCGCGTCGGGAGCGCATCGAGGCCCCTCACCGCAGACCGGACCGCTTCCGGTTGTGGAGGATCCCCGCCTCCTGTCGCGAAAACCACCCCCCGCGAATCTGCCCCACACCCAGAACGCTCGCAAACTCCGCTACTTTCAGCACTTCCGTGCCCACCTGCTGAATCGCTGCTCTGATCCGTCGGCAGTTGTCGCGGGCCGATCAGAGGGATACAATAGCGGGGCGCCCGAACGGAAGTCCCGGCGCGCCGGGATCGCCGCGGACGGGAGCACGGTCAATCCCGGCGCGCCGGCAGTGCCCGGAGTTCGACGAGACCAATCTTTCTCCAGTCAAGCCCATGAGCGACGTGAGACACTGCTTCGCCGTGAAACACCCCTCGTGGTTTCTTAGAGTGCGTCCTGCAACCCCCTCACCCTACCCTCGGACCCTCCCGGACCCTCCCTCCTCGGTCGGCTCGTCTGACCCTCGGTCGGCTCGTCTGACCCCCCAGCGGGGGAGAGAGGTCCTAGGATGCACTCTTAACCGAACTTCAGGGGCCCAAGCGGTAGGGCGGGAGTCGAGTCCGGTCGCTTCCGCTTCCGGCTCAGATTGTCCGGTCGCTTCCGCTCCCGGCTCAGATTGTCCGGTCGCTTCCGCTCCCGGCTCTGATTGTCGAATCGTGCACCGTCGTAAAGGAGCCAAACGGGGCTTCGCGCCGATCCGTACGCTGGTCGTGGTCTTGGCGATCGTGAACGCCGCGCAAGGGCGGGTCGAAGTCCGCGTCGCGCACGTTGGGTTTCCCCGAATACAGGGCGGCGACGTGATCCGCAGCGGCGTGTGGGTCCCGATCATCGTGGACCTCGCGCTAGCGGAACAGCCGAGTTTCGATGGCAGCGTCCGCGCCGCTCAGGCGGACGACGACGGCGACGAGTGTTTCGACAGCGTGGAAGTGCATATCCGCAGCGAGACCGGCGGCACGCAACGGGTCTACCTCTACGTCCCGGCGAATCCCCTACGCGGCCAGGGGCGGTCTTACGTCGAGGTGCGAAACGCGGAGGGCGAGGCCGTCAAAGTCGTCACCCAGGGCGAACTGTCCTACCGTGCGGAGCCGGCGGAACCGCCGATGGTGATCGCCGCGGACGACCTACTCGTCCTCTCGATCTCTTCCAGCACGGTCGGACGGGTCTCGGAATTGCTGAGCTCCGAGAGGCGGAGCCTCTTCACCCGCGACGTGCAGATCGCCCACATGAGTCCGACGGACCTTCCCGAACTATGGATCGGGTTAGAAGGCGTGGACTACATCGTGTGGGACGACGCCCGCCCCGAGGAGTTGACTCAACGTCAACTGGAGGCCGTGCTGGAATGGGTTCGACAGGGGGGTACGCTGCTGATGGCGGCCTCGCAGACCGCCGGGTCGCTCCGTCTCACCAAGCTGATCGAACCCGTGTTGCCCGTGGACATCGGTCCCCTGGTCGCGGTGGACCGTCTTCCCGACGTGCGGCGAACGCTGCTCGACCCCCCGGTCGGCGCCGAGGAGGTCCGCCGGACCGTCTCCGGGTGGGAAGGCGACCCGTTTCCATCGCCGATCCCCGTGGTCCGCTGCACTCGCCGAGCGGATTCGATCGTCGTCGCCCGAGAAAACGGGATCCCCTCGGACCTTGTCGCGCGAAAGCGTCTGGGGCGAGGGCACGTTGTTTTCGTAGGCGTTACGTTACGGGATCTGTTCAGCGCCCCCGGGGGGGTGGCCAAGTTCTTCGCCACAGCGTTCCACCTGACGCCCCTGAGTCAGTCCGATGACGTCCGGGCGACGCCGGTGTCCTTGTTCGGGCGGGTAGTGAGCGCCATCGCCTTTTCCACTTCGGGGAGCGTGTACCTTCTGACGGCGGGTGCGTTTTCGGTCCTCTATGTTCTCGCGGCCACTTTCGGCACCTGGCGATTCCTCCGCGCGAAGGCACTGGTTCACCATAACTGGACAGCGTTCGCGCTGGTGGGTTTCGCGGCCAGTGCCTTGAGCGTCGTCGTCGTGGGATCCATGCGCGGGTTCGGCGATCGGCTCCATCAGATCGCGATCATCGACGCGGACGGGGGGCAAACGCGGGGATTCGGGACCGCGTTCTTCGGGCTCAAGACGAGCATCGACGGGGAAGTGGACCTGTGGCTGGCCCCGGACTGGATCGGCGCCGGCGAACCGACGGGAACGTCGTGCTTTTTGCGGGCCATCCCCGAGGGCACGGATCCCCTCGAGGGCGTCAGCAGCTTCGCCGATCCGGAGGAATACCGCGTCGTCCCCGGCAGTGCGGTGATCAACGGCGTTCGCATCCGGGCGACGCTGAAGCGGTTCGAAGGGCGCTGGGAAGGCCCGCTGGCCGGCAAACTGACCGGACAAATCCAGGTTCGAGGCGGGCGGATCACGGACGACAGTTTTGTGGTCAATCAACTCGGCGTCCATTTGCGGGACTGCTACCTCTTGCACGCGGTCCTGAACCTCGGCGACATCGCCGGAACTCGCGACCAGTCCATCTACGCGTATTTCATCGGCGATGTGCCAGCGGACGGCACGAAGATTCCCTTGGCGGAGCGATGCTATCGGTCCGCGACCCCGGAGGAACTGACGAATCTGAAGCTCGCGTCCAAGCTGGCCAAGCGGCAGGAAGAGTGGAGCAAGCCATTCCACGGCATTCTGGCATCGATGGGCTATCAGTCCCAGGGCGACGGCGGCTCGGTCATAGGTCAAGAGCAGAAGGCGCTGTTGCTTCTGTCGACCATCGGCGAGTTCGATCCGAAGACGATTTCCAGCCGCATGGCGGACGTTATAACCGGAATGCAAACCTGGTCGCGGGATCGGCTTCGTCAGCTCGATCTTCGCGAGCAGCTTCAGGCCGGGCGCGTGGCCGCAGAGGACCGACCCGACGAACCGGGAAGCGTGGTCTTGATTGGTTTCGCATCCGACCCCGGTCCCATCCGCCTGTTCGCCCGCACCGGCGACCGGGCGTTCAAACCAATCCCGCCGGAGGCGTCGGCCTCGTGGTCGATGTACCGTATCCGCCTTCCCCTGACCCGGCTCGACATGGTGGATGAGTCGGCCGAACCGCGGAAACCGGAGGAGCCCGTGTATGACGAGAAGTTGCCGCGCGGAGGGCGTCCGTAGCGGTGTGCCGCTGCCGTGTCGGCAGTGGTCTCCACGGCGGAGGCACAAACTGTGATCGTCCAAACGATCAATCTCACCAAGCGATACGGCAAGCTGGTGGCGCTCAACAACCTCCACCTCAACATCGAGGAAGGGGAATGCTTCGGCTACATCGGCCCCAACGGGGCGGGAAAGACCACGACGATCAAGATTCTGGCGACGCTCCTGCAACCGACCTGGGGCGAGGCGCGGATTTGCGGGCACGTGGTCGGATATGAATCACGGAAGATTCGACCGCTGATCGGGTATGTCCCCGATTTTTTCGGCGCGTATGAAGAGATCGTAGTCCAGGAGTACCTGGAGTTCTTCGCCAGTGCCTATGGGATCACCGGTAGGCAACGCACTCGCGTGGTCAATGACGTGCTCGAACTCACCGACCTGTTCTTCAAGCGCGACGCGATGGTCGATTCGCTCTCTCGTGGGATGCAGCAGCGGCTGAGCGTCGCCCGGGTACTGTTGCACGACCCAAAGGTGCTGTTGCTCGACGAGCCGGCCAGCGGACTCGACCCCCGGGCGCGGATCGAAATGCGCGAGCTTCTCAAAGAACTAAGGCGGATGGGCAAGACCATCATCATCAGCTCGCACATCCTCCATGAACTCGCGGAACTGTGCACCACGATCGGGATTATCGAACGAGGTGAGCTGCTGTTCCACGGTTCGATCGAGGAGATCATCCGGCGAGTGAAGACGGGGACGAAGCTGCACGTGCGTGTCACCGAGCAGCAAGACCTGGCCGCACTGCTTCTGGAACGCACGCCGGGAATCAAGAGCGTCGATCTGCTCGACGGCCATTTGATCGTGGAGTTGGAGAAGCAGACCCACGACTTCAGCGGCGTCGCCCGCGCCCTGCTCGACAACAACTTCAAAATCCATGAGATCAAGGAGGAGGAAGTCAACCTCGAAACGGCGTTTATGCGACTGACGAAAGGGATTGTGCAGTGAGGAATTACGAATTACGAATTACCAATTACGAAAATAGGAGACCGGGAAGTTGCAGTGGAGAGTCGCAGCAGGCGCAGACGAGCTATCAACCGAGCTTATGACCACCCTCAACCATGATGAGCAACGACGCGATGGAAGCCGTGACATCGTGGAGCGGACCGCTGCGTTTGCGGATCGGATCATTAAACTTTCGTTCGCCCTGCCAAACAACGCCGCTGGGTGGGAAATCGGGAAACAGTTGGTACGGGCCGGTATGAGTGTCGGCGCGAATGTCGAAGAGGCACAGGGCGGAGAGAGCCGGGCCGATTTCCTGCACAAGATGAGGGTCGCCCGGAAGGAGTGCAGAGAAGCTAAGTATTTTCTGATTCGTATCGCTAATAGCGACTTTATTGCCCGCGATCGCCTCGTGCCGATCATCGACGAAGCGGACCAATTGGTGAGAATTCTGACCGCGATCATTGTCAACTCCGATAAGGAGCGAGCGTGACCGGTCAGCCGTTGCGCGCCGAACTCCATGGTTTCGTAATTTGTAATTCGTAATTCGTAATTGCGGTGATGAACGTCTTACTCTCCAAGTTGTGGTTGTCGTTCTGGCACTTGTTGCCCGCCAACCCGATTCTCGTGCGCGTGGTGCACGGGGGATCGCGTCGGCCTCGGCATCTCTGGCTGCGGGTCGGTTACTTGGGATCGCTGCTGTTCGTCGTGCTCGGCTCCCTGGTGATGACCTGGCAAAGCGGCTCCCTGGCGGAGCTCGCCAAGGGGGCTTCGCAGACGTTCAAATGGGCCTCCACCGTACAACTGATGTTGATGTGCTTTTTGGCGCCCGTATTCACCGCCTCGGCCATTACCCAGGAACGCGACGCCCAGACCTTCAACATTCTGCTCTCCACTCCGCTGAGCAGTGCTCAGATCGTCCTCGGATCGCTGATGAGCCGGCTGTTCTTCGTCATCATGCTTCTTCTTTCCGGCCTGCCGATTTTCCTAATGACCATGGTGTACGGCGGGGTGATGACGCGGCAGATCGTGGAGAGCTTCGCCCTCTGCGCCTCGACCGCGATCCTGACCGGGGCGTTGGCGATCTTCGTGGCCATGATCGGCGTGGGGACGCGGCGGACGATCTTCTCCTTCTACTTGCTCATCGCCTTGTACCTGTTGGCCGTGTATTTGCTCGGACGCTGGAACCAAACGTGGGTGGAGGCGGCCCCCGCGAACATCGGCGGACTCAAGATGAGTTGGCTGACGCCGCTGCATCCGTTCCTGGCGTTGGACGTTGCCCTGAACCGTGTCCAGGCCCCGTCACCGGGTCAGTTGACCGGCTACGGAGCCGTCAGCCGCCACGCCCTTGCTTTTCCGTCGGCGACCTACGTCCTGTGGACGACGGCATTGGCCGTGCTGCTGATTGTATTGAGCATGTTCTTCGTCCGCCGCGGCGCGAAGATCGGTGAAACGACCCTTGTCGGCACGTTCCTCGATCGATTCCGCCGACATCCGCAAGGCGAGCGGACGCGGTCGCCGCGTTCGGTCTGGGCCAACCCCGTGGCCTGGCGGGAGGCGACGGCGCGAACCTCCTCGGGAGCGCTGGTCCGTTGGGCGATTATCGTCGGCGGCCTGGTCGGATCGCTTGTCATCCTGTTCATTTACCTCCGGGGCGGGCTGACCTCCGGGGAGGTGGCCACGCGGCTCGCGGCGCTGACCGCTATCCAAGTCGCTGTGGCCTTGCTCATCGCCACCAACACGGCGGCCACCTCGATGACCAAGGAGAAGGAATCCAAAACCATGGACCTCCTCCTCACCACGCCGCTGACCAGCAAGTACATTCTCTGGGGAAAACTCCGCGGGCTGGTCAGCTTCGCCGCCCCGCTGCTCGCCGGACCGGTGCTCATTCTCTTGTTGTTCGCGTTGATCGGCCTTTCCCGCAAGGAAACGCCGCCGGTTGTGTGGATCGAGACGGCGGTGGAGTTAGGGGCGCTCCTCGTCGTGTACACCGCGCTGGCCTGCGTGATCGGTCTTCGCTTCTCGCTGACCAGCAAGACCAACGTCTCCGCGGTCATGTCCAGCGTGGGGCTGGTCATCGTTCTGGGCGGTCTGGCGTCGATGATCGGCCTGGCCATGGTCGACGCCTCACGCGGCGAGTTCGGGGCCTTCCTCGCCCCCTTCACGCCCTATACTTCGATCAACTACCTCATCAACCCCGCTGCGCTGTTCAGTAACCCCAAGGAGTTCGCCGCGGGAGCGTCGGCGGTCCGCGTGGCCGCCCTGCTCGGCTGTCTGATCGCCATCATCTCCTACGCATTCGTCGTGTGGCGATGGTACGTCGGCCTGGTCCGCGACTTCGACATGACCATGCGCAAGCAGGCCGGGAACTGACCGACTCGGGTGGATCAGCAAACCATCAGTCCGGACTCTTCCCCTCGTCCTTGCCCGGAAGCCCGTCGAGCCAGGATTGGACCTTCTCGACCAAGTGGGGGATGCCGATGCGTGCGTAAAGGTCTCGGGATCGGGTCCAGTATTCCCGCGCCGCGCCCAGGTCGCCGAGCTGCTTGTAAGTAGCTCCGAGGTTGCCGTACCGCATCGCCATTCCTTCGACGCGACCGAGCTTCTCGTCAATTGCCAGCGCTTTCTTGTACATGGCCTCGCCCTGCTCCAGGTCCCCGCGCTTCTGATAGACGACGCCGAGGTTGGCGTATTTGCTGGCTGTTTCTTCGAGCCGACCGAGCTTCTCTTCGATCTCAAGCGACTTCCTGTGCATACTCTCGGCTTGGTCCAAGTCGCCGCGCCTCGAATAGATGACTCCGAGGCTGCCGTGGGCGGTCGCCATGCCTTCCAGCAGGCCGAGCTTCTCGCTGATGGCGAGCGATTTCTCGTACATGGCCTGCGCCAGGTCCAGATCGCCGCGAAGGTAGTACACATGCCCGAGGTTGGCGTAGCTGGCGGGCGTACCCTCAAGCCGACCGAGCTTCTCCTCGATCTCAAGCGACTTCCTGTGCATGGCCTCAGCTTGGTCCAGGTCCCCGCGCGTGCGGTAAATGTTTCCTAGGTTGCCGCAGACGGCGGCCCTGTCTTCGAGCCGACCGAGCTTCTCCTCGATCGCAAGCGACTTTTTGAACATGGCCTCGCCCTGGTCCAGGTCCCCGATCCCATAGTAGAGATATCCGAGTTCGCTCAGCCAGGTGGAGACATGACTCGCTAACTGCGGCGGGGGCGGGTCACCCGCCTCGGCGACGCGCTGCTCCAGCTCGGCGATGCGGAAGCGTTTTTGATCGGCGGGGAGGTTGCCGGCCAGCGTGAAATCGCCGGCGAAGCGGTCGGTCATGCCGGCCTCGACGGTGGCCGTCTCGGCGACGAACTCGAACTGATGGCTTCGCCACGCCCAGAAGTCGCGGGCCTCGGTCATGAGCAATCTTACGGCGTATTCGGGAACCCAGAACACGATCGGGCAGGAATAAGTCGCCTTCCAGGCCTCGCGCGTACCGTTGAGATGTCGCAAGGTCGGATGTTCCACCGCGGTGGACGGAAGCGATTGTTCCATGTCAATGATGAAGATGGTCGAGGGCGACGCCCCCTTGACGGCCTCACGGACCACGGCGAGCACGTCCGCGGTGTCCTTGGGCAACCGCACGGTCTGAATGCCGCCGTCGGCGGCGCGGAGTCGGTCGATCACATAATCGCGGAGCGCGGGACTATTGCAGACGGCCACGCTCAGGGAGAAGGTGCCGCGCGAGGCGGCCAACATGCGGCGGACGGCGTCCAACTCCGCCGTCTGTCGCTCCGTCTCCAGCCAGGGTGCGGGCTTGACGGGCTTGGACCTACGCCTGGTCATCGGCTCTGGCGAGTTGCGGGCAACTCGATCAAGGGATTGACGCCGTACCATTCGGTCTTGTTGACGTACTGCAAAACGGCCCGGCTGTCGAGAAGTTCGCGGATCAGTTGGTCGTTGCCGGCGGTGCGACGGAGCTTGCCGGTCTTGGCGACCTGTCGGACGATTGCCACGTGCTCCTCGAGGAGTTGCCGGGCGTAGGCCCGAGCCCCCTCACGGGCGGCGCGGTCGACGGCGGCCTGACGAATGGGCAGATCGCCGCCGATGAGGGCCTCGCGGATCAGAATCATCAATTCCCGCGGCTGCCCGCCGCTGAGTTTAATGAGTTGGTCACGAATCTTGTCGCCCGCGAACACGTCGCCGGGAGTAACCTGCGCCTCCTCAAGCCGCCGGGCAATCATCTGACGGAAACACTCGACGCCCTTGGGATAGGGCCCACGGCGAGGCGGGGGGGTGCTGATCTTGGTCATGGGGATGACCGGCACGCGCCCGCCGTAGAGGTTGGTGATCTTCTCTTCCTGGGCCGAGTAGGCGAGGGCCAGCGGCATCGAGTACGCCACGTGACATTGGAAGCCCGCGAGTTGCGCGTGGCGATGAATGAACAAATACTCCGCGGTCGACCCGGCGCCGGAGCGGTGGTCGCGCAGCACGATCTTGTCCAAGTCATCGACGATGATCGCCAAGTCCGCGTAGCCGCGCTGGGTCAGCTCCGACTTGGCCTTACCGATGATATCGTTGGCCGCGAAGAGAAGGTTGCTGGTGTCGGGCTCGAGAGCCTCACGAATCTTGAACCTCGCGTCGGGGCTGCTCTTGATCGCGGCGGAGATCTCAACCAGACCTGCGTTGATATCCATGCCGTCAAAGGCGAGTTTTCGCCCAAGCAAGTCAGTGATGCGTTCGAGCCGATCCTTGATGTATCCCGGCTTCAGCGATATCCCCAGTCCATCCTTCAGCTGTGCAGCCATCTGTCGGACCAAGGCGATGAGAATCTCTGGGAAGTCCACGTCGTTGAGATCGAGGTCCGATTTGGCCTCGCAGAACACGACGAAGATCGGCGGCGTCCCCCGTTCCAGGAGCCCCTGTAAGCGGCGCAGCTCGGTGGACTTGCCGCTTCCGTGGTGACCGGCGAGTAGCTGACAGGTTGGCTCACCGGCGGACCCGCGGATCCGTTTCGCGAGTCGATTCACGACGTCGCCTTCGCCTCGCGCGGGTTCGAGGTCGACGTACAGGTTCGAATCGGCGGCGGAGAGAGGGGCGGGATCGAAGGCCTTATAGGCGCGCTCAAAGACGTCAGTCACACGGGCACCTCCTACTTGCTGCGACGCGGACCCGTTGGGACAAGACCGCCGGACATCCGTGTCTCATTGCTCACCATCAGAGCGGCTTTAGAGCGACCCGTCAAGCAAACCGCCGCGTGCGCCCGGCCCCAGCGCCCGGGGACAAATGGCACCCGCTTGGCGGTGCCGCCTTGTTCGGTCAGGTTGGCGTCTACTTCTCACCGGCGGCCTGTTCGCGTTCGACGGGGACCGCCTACGGCTAACCGGGCTCGACCGCGATGGCTCCGCGCCATTCCGCAGAAGTGGCATGACCACGGCGAGCAGCCACCGTCCGCTCGTACCGGTCGGCGGCCCGATCGTTGGGCCTGAGTCGGCGGCACTCGGTGAGGGCGGTCAGGCACGAATCCCATCTGTCCCTTGCTTTGTCATTCCTTCGGGGATCAGGACAAGTCTGAGCGAATTGCTTTGTCATTCCTTCGGGGCTCAGGACAGGTCTGAGCGAATTGTTTTGTCATTCTGAGCGAAGCGAAGAATCTTCTCTGTCTATAGACCCTTCGCCGCGCTCGGGGTGACAGCCGCTGCGCTCAGGGTGACAGCTTTCGCGCCGACTCGTCCACGGAGTCCGCGCGGCCCACCAACTCGTGGACGCAGACCGGGGCGGCTTTGCCGGCGACCTCGATCCGCCCGAGCGAGCGGAACGCGAATCCGCCGCCCGCCAGCCGTCGTGTGGCATCGTCCACGAGGATCGCGGTTCCGAAGGCCTTGTTCGCCCGTTCCAGACGCGAGCCGAGATTGACGGTATCGCCGATGCAGGTGTAGTCGAGCTTCATGTCGCTGCCGTAAAAATCGGGGGACACCATACTCATTCTCCGTGGATTTTCTTTCGCCTGGGTTTGGGGCGGCGTGTCCGACCGCCTCAGTTCAAGGGGTTCGCGCAGTTCATCGGCGATGTGGATGTCGGCGGGCCGAAGGTAGTTGCGCCGCCGTGAGCTGGTGCGCCACCCACGAGGCGTGGCGCTACATCTGACCGCTCCATACCTGTCGCGGTTCTGATCAACCGGTCGCTTCCGCTCGCGGCTCTGTTCATCCGGTCGCTGCCGCTCCCGGCTCGGATCACTCGCCAATCGATCCGCCGCAGGCGGAACAATCCCACTACCGCTTCTCCGCGGTCGCGGGTTGGTCGTCGGTGAGGATTCGTTGAATCGCGCTCTTGAGGAAGGTCATCTTGGTATTGGTGGTCTCATCGACCTTGACGACCACTTCGTTGTCCTTGACGGACATGACCGTGCCGATGATGCCGCCGATGGTGAGAACGCGGTCGTTCTTGGCCATCCGGGCGTACATTTCATTCTTTTCGCGCTTCTCTCGATTCCGCTGGCTTCGCCCGTTGAGCAGGAGAAAGACCATGACGCCCAAGAGGAGGGCGAACGGGAAAAGCGAAAAAGGCGATGCCGACCCGCCGGTGGGAGGCGTCTGTCCGAGTAGGTGTATCAACACGTCCATAGGGTCTCCTCTTGCTGGTCCGACCCCGGCGCGCCGGGACGGGACGGGAGCGAAAGTATCGGGTACTCGTCCGTGATTGTCGCCAAGTGGCCCCGTTTAATCAACTCGCGGATACGGGCCATGAACCGCTGGTAGAACCGCAGGTTGTGGATCGAGGTCAAGGTCGGCCCTAGCATCTCCCCGGCGTTGAAGAGGTGACGCAGGTACCCGCGGGTGAAACGGCGGCACGTCTCGCAATCGCAGCCCGGTTCGAGCGGGGCGTCGTCGAGGCGGTGGGCCTCGTTGCGCATCCGCAGCGGGCCCGCGGCGGTGAAGGCATAGCTGTTGCGGCCGTTGCGGGTGGGCAGCACGCAATCGAGCAGGTCCACACCCGCCTGCACAGCGGCGAGGATATCCCGTGGCATCCCCACGCCCATCAGATAGCGCGGCCGGTCGGCGGGGAGGCCTTCCATGATGTGCGGCAGAATCGCGGTCATCTCCTCGTGCGACTCGCCGACCGAAAGCCCGCCGATGGCGTAGCCGTCAAAGCCGATCTCGATCAGGGCCGCGGCGCACCGCTGACGAAGCTCCCGGTCAAGCCCACCCTGGACGATCCCGAAAAGGGCCTGGTCGTCGCGGGCGTGCACGTCCTTACAGACCCTCGCCCAGCGGATGGTTCGATCGACGGCGTTTTCCAGTGCCTCCGCGTCGCAGGGCAGGGCCGGACATTGATCGAGAACCATGATGATGTCCGCGCCGAGATCGTTCTGCACGCGTGTGGCGAGGCGCGGGTCCAGACGCATGGGCGACCCGTCGATGTGCGATCGGAACTCGACGCCGTCGTCGGTGACGCGGTTGATGGGGCCGAGGGAGAAGACCTGATACCCGCCGCTGTCCGTGAGGATCGGGCCGTCCCAACCCATGAAGCGGTGCAGGCCACCGAGGTCCCGCACGACCTGGGCCGTCGGGCGAAGCTGCAAGTGATACGTGTTGGCCAGAATGATCTGCGTGCCCGTCCCGCAGAGTTGTTCCGGTGTGACGCCCTTGACCGACCCGGCCGTCCCCACGGGCATGAATGCGGGCGTCTCCACCGGCCCGTGGGGCGTGCTCATCACGCCGCGGCGCGCTGATCCGTCGGTCTCCCTGATCTCAAAGCCGAGCACCCGACCGATGCTAAGCCACCCTCCGGCGATCTGCAACGTCGCCCACCCGCAGGCTTGGAGCTTTGCGAATGGCTTGCGGCGCGGTTGTGGTATACTGGACGCCAGCTCTCCATGGGCGCGGAGTGCCAGAAGTGTGACATTGGACGCCTAGTGCTCCACCGCACCTGATTCTGCGGGTAGGTGTGGCCCAGCCGCCCCCGGCTGGGTCATAGGGCACAGCGGAGGGCCGCTGTGCCACAAAACACCCAACCCGAGAGTTTGGCTGCGACAGAGCACTAGGCTCCCGAGTGCTGAACCATGAGTGATACGATGCCGAACGCCCCCGCATCCCCACCCGCGGGGAAACCTCTGCCGGACCTCACCGCTGCGGTGTTGGTCGTCGCGTTTCTCGCGGTCGGGACGTGGGCCTCGTACTGGGCTGAGCTTCGTAACGACCAGTACCAGCTCATCAACCTCGGTGAGTGCGTCTATCACGGCGGAAAACTCTACCAGGATTGTTGGGAGAACAAGCCGCCGGGCCTCGCCTGGATCAACGTCCTGGGGCTCGTGCTGACCCCCGGAGGACAGCTCGGCGTCTGGGTGCTCCCCGGCGTCGCGGCGTTGCTGTGTATCGTCCCCCTTTGGTATTCCGTGGGCCGGCTGCTCAGTCCGACGGCTGCACGTCGGACCGCCGTGCTGGCGGCCGTCCTCTTCACCTTGCGACTGTATGACGCGCCGTCGATCAACCCCGACTTCTACTCCGCCATCTTGGAGCTGGCGGCGTGTACCCTGTGGCTGCCCGCGGTCTTTGCTTCGTTCGCGGGTCGCCGCTTCGCGTTCGGACTACTCGCCGGACTATTCTGGTCGGCCGCGACGTGCGTCAAGCAAACCGGCTGCGTGGGCCTCTTCGCCGTCACCCTCGTCGCCCTGGCGTTGCTCGTTGCGAAGAACATCTACGGTCGGCGATGGTTGATCACCGCGTTGTGCGCCTGGTTCGGTTTCGCCCTCGGCGGGGCGGCGGTGATCGTGATGCTGACACGGGAAGGAACGCATCAAGCCGCTTGGGACGCGATCTTTAGGTTTAATCGCGGCTTCGCGACGTGGGACGCGTGGGTCAGTTCGTTGCAATCGTGGCCGCGGTTTCACGCGGGCTTGGAGCCGTTGCAGCTTCCCGTGTGGCTCGCTTTCGTGGGCATTGTGGTCACCATCTCGACCGGCAGGGCCAACCGCGTGGCAAAGGCGTCGTTGGCAGCGCTCGTGTTGTGGTGGATCGTCGCGGTCGATCTGGCGCTGATGGGTCCGAGCCGTTCGATGCGTTATTGGCAGGCGACCTTCCCTCCGATGATCTTCCTCGCCGCCGTCGGGCTCTACCACTTGGAGGAGGCCTTCCGGCGACTCGATAGGGGCTATCGCACCGCGTTGATGCTCGTCTCGCTGACGGCGGCGCTGCTTCTCGCGCGGCCGCTGGTCGAGCACTACAAGCTCGGTGTGGCGACTTCCTACCTCGCGTATACTCAGGAACCGAGCGATCGCCAGCGCCTGGCCGACCTCGGGAACCAAATCCAGGCGTTGGTTCCCAAGGGCGAGCGCATCTACGTGGCGGCCTACAACGCGGGCGTCTATGTTCACGCCGACCGCCGCCCGGCCTGCCGTTTCACGTACCCGCGATCTGCGGAGCAATTGCAGGAAATCCTCTCCGACCTCGCCGCCCGGAAGGCGTACGCCTTGCTCATTCCCGAACGCCCCGCTCCCGAGTTCGAGCGACCATGGTGTGACGCGGCGTGTCACGATCAATGGAACCGCCTGTTGGACAACTATGATCCCGTGCTTTTCGTCGGACCGTATAAGATGTGGATCTTGAAGCGCCCGGAGCGCCCCAACCCGCCGTAACCTCCGCGTGGACTAGTATGACAGCGTGGTGGCCTCGCCGCGACCGTCGCGTCCGACCGATCGGCAGTGTACGTTGATCGTGGCCCGCAACGTGGACACGGGCGAGTTGCGTGTTATCCGAGCCGCGACCGTGAGGGAGCGGTCATGCTAAAACCGCTTCCTGACGGGCGCGGCTCAGTTCGCATCATCGCCGCCAATTCCGAGACACTACACTACGGGGGCGTTGGACAGCGCAGCGCCGGTTCCGCCGTTGCACCCGATTGACGGCCCGTACACCGCAGCCTACCATACGTCGTCGGCGCTAATCGAATGTAGAGCCGAAGTCTGCGCCACCCACAAGGGGTGACGCAACAAGGTCTATCGAACTGCTAGACGGAGGAAAACACCGTGGCCCGTACTTGCACATTGAAGGGAAAAGCACTGACGTTGGACGGTCCGGAACTGAAGGTCGGGGACAAGGCCCCGGATGCCACTCTGAAGAAAAGCCTGGTTGATAGCATCAAGCTCAGTGAGACGCAGGGCAAGACTCGCATCTTCAGCGTCGTGCCGTCGTTGGATACGCCCGTTTGCGCTTTGCAGACCAAGCGGTTCAACGAGGAAGCGACGAAGCTCGCCAACGTTTCGTTCTACACGATCAGTTGCGACCTCCCGACGGCCCAGGCCCGGTTTTGCGGGGCCGAGGGGATCGACCGGGAGCGGATCGTCGTGCTCAGCGACCACTTCGACGGCAGCTTCGGCAAGGCTTACGGCACGTTGATCCGCGACCTCCGCGTCGAGTGCCGGGCGGCCTTCGTCGTCGATAAGACGGGCGTGATCCGCTACGCCGAGTACGTCCCCGAGGTCGCCAACCATCCCAATTACGACGCCATCCTCGCCTGCGCGAAGAAATGCGCCGGGTGACGACGGCTTCCCGCGGGCGGCTTCGGCTGGGCGACTCATGGGCACGATGGCGACGCCGCCGCGTCATCGACGCACGCCTGGTCCCAGTTCGTATCGCAGCAGAACGGGTCCTCCGTACACACGGCCTGGCAGCAGGCGACCGCGTTGCACCCCGGCGTCGTATGCGCCGCGTGGCAGTCCCCGGCCCCGATACCGCAGGTCAAGAAGCACATCGAGTTTGCCTCGTCCACGCACGTCGCGTCCCAGGAGTCCAAACAGCAGAAGGGATCGGACATACACACCCTGTTGCAACAACTCACACTATCGCAACCCGGCGTAGTGTCCGGCAGGTTGCAGACGCCGGCCCCCGGGGCGCACGCCGCGAAACTGCCCGTGCACACTCCTTGGGCCTCGCCCGCGCAGGTCGCGTCCCAGGTCACGTCGCAACAGAACCGGTCCAAGTCGCACGTCTTCCCGCAGCAGGTCGCGTCGCCGCAGCCCGCCCCTTCCGTGGGCGAGGCGACAAAGCAATCGCCCGTCCCGTTCGCACAAGCGTCAAGGTTGCAGCCGATGGTCAACCGCCCGTCGCCCTGGTCCCCGAGGAACCCGCCCACGCGGAGCAGATACTTCTGACCGGACGTAGCCGCGAAGGTGACGCGAGATTGCACATTCTCGACTCCTGTGCCGCAGTCGTCGTCACTGCAATCCAGCGGCGCCGCCGTCGGACAATCGCAGCCCGCATAGACCGCAAGCTTGGTGTCGTAACCACTTCCGCACAAACTCGCCGAAGCCGTACCGGTGCAGGAGGCCGTGTAGCAATACCAGATGTCGGCTCCAACCTGCCCACGATCAGCAAACCCGAAATCGCAGGCGGGATCCTCCGAACCGTCCGTCGTCGCCCCCAGATTGCTGTACGATCGCGTCCCATCGCCGACCGCGATCGCCGAACCGCAGCTATCATTCACGGGTTCGCCCGGCCAGGTGCACCCGAACCCGGTCTGAAGAAGCGAGTAGTCGAAAAGGTCGACATCGCCGTCGCGATCAAGATCATAGACAAGGCAATTCGGATCAACCGGAATGGTCGGCCCGTCCATGCAGTTGGGGAATCCTACGTAGTCGTCGAGGTCCGAATCAGCATCGCGGTCGGCGTCCGGAGCACAGGGCCTCGACAACAGGATGTTGTCGAATGCCTACGCCGGGGAGGTGTAGTCGTACAACCCCACGCGTCCGGAGGGGAAGGCGTCGGTGGTGATCGTGCTCGCCGGTACCGTCGAATGGTTCAGGTACGCGCGGTAGACGGCGCCCTCCACGGTGACGCGTAGATGGATGTCGTCGCCTTGGTTGAAAAGGTCGTCCGCCTCGCCGAGAACCGCGCCCCACTGTCCGTTGCGGACGATGTGCCAGTACAGCCCGCGACCGGTATGGTCGAAGCCCCCCGTCACGAGCAGCACGCCGTCGTTGCCGCCCGAGTCTGCATGAAGCCACACGCCTCCGTCCGAGACCGCGCGGATGTCCATCTGCACACACAGGTCGGTTAGCACATAGGGTAGCGAGGTGAACGTCAGCGGGTTATTCGTGGGCATCGAGGCATCATAGACACCGTTGGACGCGAACCACGCCCCGCGCTCGTTTCCCCAAAGCGTCGATGCACCCGCGTCAAATGAGTCAGAAAAGATCACCTGCCCAACCGGGCAGTCCGATCCCACGCAGTCCGCGGGATGGTCCCAAAGTTCGCAGGCGTCGCAGGGCACGTCGAGGAAGTCGAAGGGGAGAAGATTCGTAAAGATGGGCTCGCCGGTGAGGGGGTCAAGCTCGAGTACGGTGTTGTCCGGGGCTAACAGCCACAACGTGCGGAACCCGTCGCCATCGTCGGCGAACGAGATTTGTCCCACTGGAATTCCGTCATAGAAAAATACCCCCTTCTCGTCGACAAAAGCGGCGTAGTCCAGCAGGTAGTCTTCCTCGGTCACGACGACTAGCTCGCCAGTGTCGCTAAGCACGACTACTTCGAGATTCGTAGCGTTGACCACGCCACAAACCGAGTCGGAAACCGGGTCGCTGTAGACGTCCCAGGGGACGGCCCGTGCGAGATTGCTCGAACCGCTACCGCCAAACGCTAAGACCGCTGCCAATACCGCCGTGTGGACCCAGGTTGATCGCATCTCAACTCCCTTCCCTTCTTTGTTGGCGCTCCCGCGCGCGCCGTGCGAACGGTCCGAATACGAACGCCGTCGCGCCGGACTTCAGGACGCCATACTACGACTCCCCAGTGCAGAATTCAAGGGCGGAGTTGCAGAGCGTCCCTCCCGCGGGAGCAAGGTTCCGGTAACAAAGGTCGCGCGTCGGAGCGAAGCGGTCTGAGCCTGCCGCTCGAAAAGAGCGCGTTGAGGTGAGGATCGTTACCCGCCGGGCCCCGGTTACTCCGTCAGGCGATGGCCGACGAAGGCGAACTCATCGTCCATGTCCGCGCCGGGAATCGAGGCGAGGGTCACCCGCGTGGAGAACGTGAAGGTGCCCACGACGGTATCGGGATCGTCGGGAACGTAGGTCGCGCTCGCGGTCGCGGTGCCGTTGGCGGCTTGGATTCCGATGGCGAAGGCGGTCAACCGACCCTCGAAGGCGAAACCGGTGGCGTCGACCGTTTCGGCCCCGAACGTCGCGGCGGCGTATTGCAGACCCTGCTGAGTGGTGCTGTGCCGCTGGCCGTCAAACACGATCGTATCGCCGAAAATCTCCGCGGCGATGGTATTGTCCTCGAACGATTCCAGGTTGCCCTCCGGACCGAAGGTGATGGTGACGAAGGCGAGGGCCTGGGCCGAACTGGAGGAGCGGAAGAACTCCCAACGACTGTCGGCGAGCGAGGCAGCGCCGGCCCCCTGGTCCGCTTCGACCGTGGTGCCGTCGGGAAGCTCGATGGTCACGGTTGCCGGGAGCCCACTGCGTTGAGCCGACCCGCAGCCGGCCAGCGAAAAGCCAAGAGACGCGGTGAATAACAACCCGTTCCGAAAGCCAACCCTTCGACTCGACATCATGACCGACTCCTATGTTGAACCGCGGCCCCGATCCGCAAACAGCTCGCTTTCTCCATCGGAAGAAACGCAGCCGCTCTGCGGCGGAATCCGGCGCCCCGCCGGTCAACATGGCTGACGCGCATCGCGAACGACCGATATCCGCCGGTTCGGGCGGTCTGCGTTTCGTGCCCCATCCCGGCACGGCGCGGCGGGAGATTATCAGTCAAAGATCGCGAAATCAACATGGGCCGGATCGCGGATTAAGGGTATGTCCAGGGGGAGGACTTCCACGTATTTTCCCGCCGCGCCGGTGTTGAAGATCACCACCCGGTCGGTGGGACGGATGCGACCCTCGCGCAGCGACATCTCCAGGGCCGGCACGCATGCCGCGGCTTCGGGGCAGATCGCGATCCCTTCCGCGGCGACGGCGCGGCGCATGGCCTCGACGATCCGCGACTCCGGCGCCGCAACCGCCCATCCGCCGCTCTCGCGGATCGCATCGAGGATCATAAAGTCTCCCACCGCCGCGGGAACGCGAAGCCCGCTCGCGCAGGTCGCGGCGTTCTCCCACGGCTTGGCGAAGCGCTCGCCTGCGGCGAAGGCCCGAGCGATCGGCGCACAGCCGTCGCTCTGCACCGACACCATCCGCGGCAACTTGTCGCTCTTCAGCCAACCCAGCGTGCGTAACTCGTTAAACGCCTTCCACATCCCGATCAGCCCCGTGCCGCCGCCCGTGGGATAGACGATCACGTCGGGCAGCGACCAGTCGAGCTGCTCCGCCAGCTCCAGGCCCATCGTCTTCTTTCCCTCCAGTCGATAAGGCTCCTTGAGCGTCGAACAGTCGAACCAACCCATCCGCGCGGTTCCGTTGCGTACGATCGCCCCGCAATCGGTAATCAGTCCATCGACCAGATACGTCTTTGCACCGGCCAGGACGCATTCCATGCGGTTGATGACCGGCGTGTCCGTGGGCATGAAGACGTAGGCTTCCATCCCCGCCCGCGCCGCATAGGCCGCCATCGCCCCGCCGGCGTTGCCCGCTGTCGGAATCGCCAGACGACGGATGCCGAAATGCTTGGCCATCGTGACGGCCATCGCCAACCCCCGGCTCTTGAACGACCCGGTCGGCAACTGCGATTCGTCCTTGATCCATAGGTCGCTCAGCCCCAGTCCGGCCCCAAGCCGCGGCGCTCGCAACAGCGGAGTCATTCCCTCCCCCAGCGTAACCGGCTCGACGCCCTCCGGCAGCGGCAGCAGCTCGCGGTATCGCCACATGGTCGCCGGACGCTTTGCGAAGTCCGACGGATTCACACAGCGGCGTACCGCGTCCAGGTCATACCGCACCCACAATGGCCGGCCCTGGTGGACGGTCTGCACCCGGTCGGCGGGCAACTGGGTCCCGTCGATCGCGGATTCCAGATGAGTGACAAAGCTTGGCATACCGTTCTTCTTCGGGCGCTCCACTGGAACAACGCCCCCCAGTTCTGTGTTCTAGGACCGACGAAAGCGTGCCATTCGCCTGTGTTGCAAAGATCGCCCGCGTTTGCTAAACTAACGAATGCAACGGACGGCTTGACCCGTCCGTGGAGGCCATGCTATCCAACCGCGTGTCGGCATCCTAATGGGAATGTCTCTGACGGCCGCAGGGACCGCGGCGGTCTTGTCCGGAGATCCATCACGACCACAAGTAGATCGCACAGGAAGCGCCATCGCACCGGAGACCGCTGGAGTCCATCGCGAGGTCCCAAGCGATCCGTGGATGCCTCGACCGCCCGGCAGTCCGGCCGGGGCGAACGAACACTGTGGGCCGTGGGTTCACAACGGATTCCAAAGCATCCAGGTCAACGTGGACACCAACGGCTGCAACATCGTCGGGGATGCGGCCAACGAGCCCTCCATCGCCATCGACCCCACGAACCCCAACAATATCGTCATCGGTTGGCGGCAGTTCGACACCGTTTTGTCTGACTTTAGGCAGGCGGGCTGGGGATATAGTCACGACGCCGGCAGGACATGGACCTTCCCGGGGGTCCTCGAGCCGGGGAGATTCCGATCGGATCCGGTGTTAGACTCCGACGCCGAGGGGAACCTCTACTACTTGAGCCTGGTCTCCGACGCGAACCTCAGCTTCCTCTACTGCGACGTTCGGAAATCCGTCGATGGAGGCGTATCGTGGCGCCAACCCGTCTACGCCTACGGGGGCGACAAGCCCTGGTTCGCCATCGACAAAACGCTTGGCACGGGGCATGGGAACCTCTACGCCGCGTGGGACCAGGCGAGTTGCTGCGGTAACCGGGTTTTCACGCGGTCCACGAACGGGGGAGGTTCTTTCATGCCCCCGATTGCCTTGCCGGGCGAGCCCATATTCGGAACCGTGGCTGTCGGTCCGAACGGCGAAGTCTACATCTCCGGCGTGACCGCGAAGGTACTCAAATCGCTCAACGCGAGGGACGCCGGGGCTGCGCCGACATTCACGTTCTTGGGCGAGGCTGACTTGGGCGGGACTTCCAGGGGATGGGCCGGGCCCAACCCCGGCGGCCTACTCGGACAGAGTTGGATCGCGTGCGACCATTCCGCCGGCTCCTCGCGCGGGAATGTCTACGTCTTGGCATCAGTCCGCCCCGACGCGGGCGGCGATCCGCTCGATGTGATGTTCGCCCGCAGCGTGGACGAGGGGACATCCTGGAGCCCACCGGTGCGGGTCAACGACGACCCGCGCGACAACGGGGCGTGGCAATGGTTCGGCACGCTGGCGGTCGCCCCCAATGGTCGGATCGACGTGGTCTGGAATGACACGCGTAACGATCCCACGGCGACGTTTTCCGAGCTGTACTACTCCTTCTCCATCGACGCGGGACGCACCTGGGCACGGAACGTGGCCGTGAGTCTGCCGTTCAATCACTACCTTGGGTATCCGCAACAGGACAAGTTGGGTGATTACTATCACATGATCTCCGACGACTTGGGGGCCAGCGTCGCCTACGCGGCGACCTTCAACGGCGAGCAGGACGTGTACTTTCTGCGTCTGGCCCTCGACTGCAACAACAACGGGGTCCCCGACATCGACGACATTAACGCCGGAGGTTCCTCAGATTCCAATCACAATTCCATCCCCGACGAATGCGAGCCCGGTGCCTGCTGCGACCATTCTCCGGGTGCCGGTGGACTTGATCCCGCAGGACTGTGCACAGATAACGTGCTTCCTCGCGATTGCGAAGGCACGCAATTGACCTGGCACATGGACGAGACCTGTGCGGATATGGTGTGCCTCGAGACGACGGGCGCTTGCTGCGAGTTGCTTAAGGGGGATTGCAGCGACGACGTGTTCTTCTGGGAATGCCATGGCGCCCAGCGCACCTGGACGAAAAATACGCCCTGTGCCGATGTCGAATGTGATGCACCACCGGGCGCGTGCTGCGACCGTGACACATTCGGGGATTGCACCATCACAGCCTACAGCGAGTGCGATTGCGAGAAGTGCGAGTGGACCAAGCTCGCGGCGTGCGCGGACGTCGAGTGCCTGCACAACCCGATCCCGGCGGTTTCGCAGTGGGGCCTTGTCATTCTGACGTTGCTCCTGCTGACAGGTGCGAAGGTCTACTTCGGGCGCCGTCAGGCCGATGCGGCGTAGGATGAGGATATAGATTCGTTCGCGAAGCACGCCCGGCGGCGGCGAGCACGAATCAGAGCAACCTGGACGGACATGCGCTCGGTCCGCCGGGCGTCCGTGTCCGAACCGACGGGTCCCCCTATGGAGACGGGGACGGAAACTGTTTCGTTGATCTCGCGGACTACCGATGGTACCAGAGTGTGTTCGCCTGCTTTTCGACGAGCGGCCCGTTCGTGCCGTCCCCGAACCGCGCCTGCCGTGGAGGCGTTGACTTCGACGCCGACGGCGACGTGGACCTGCAGGACGTCGCGGTGTTCCAGCGCCTCTTCGGACTGAGCGGCGGTTGACCTTGTCCTGAGCCTCGAAGGAGAGGACCCACCCGTTTCAAGCGCCAGCCCCACCCCGTGTAGGATAGCCGGGAAGGCGGCCCCGTTAGCAAACCGTTGAGCACAAATGTGAGACGGGTTCTTGAATCGGTCAAAGTCCGCTGATGGAACGAAAAGACCGACTACAAGAGCGCCCTGGGACCACCGTGAGCCGATCTCACCGGCATCCATGTTTTCCTTTTGCCAGGCGAGAAACACGCTGCAGGCGTCCTTGACCGTGAGCTCGCCGCCGGCTACCTTTTGGGGTGTACGGCCTGCGTGAAGGTCGGAAGCGACCGCAAGGTACCGTTCAACGGCTGCGTCAGGGGCCCGCCACACGCCGAAGAAGCAGACGCGGCCGTTGATCTTCTTGCACCACTGGCCGTTCGGGCGAGCCGTTAATGGAAACGACGGGTACGGCTTTTGGGGCTTGCGGCGCGTTGTAGCCATGGTTCGACGCCGGCGAAATCCCGATCTAGTTCGTAGCGCGGTAGCAGGCGTGCTGGTTGTCGTCAAGGTTGTCGCATGCCGACATACCCTGGTAATGAAAGTGCCATGAATATACGGCTGACAAATACTTGGAGAGGTGGGTGAGTGGCTGAAACCAACGGTTTGCTAAACCGTCATACGGGTGAACGCCTGTATCGAGGGTTCGAATCCCTCCCTCTCCGTTTCTCTTGAGAGACGGTCCGCGAGCTCTTGAAACTCACGGACTTGTAAGAGTTTCTCGATTCTTGACTGCCCTACTGCCCTCAAACTGCCCGCAAGACGCGAATCGACCGCCGTACGCGTGGCGGTCGTTCGCGGATATCCGAACCCGCTGTTCCCGTTCATAGACCCATCGAATCCGTTTTTTCAGCCTCGCCGGGCAGCGCACGCGGACCGTCGAACGCGCCGGCCCGTGACGAAGCCGTCCAGGTCCTGGAAGTCCCAGTCCTCGCGGGGCACGCGCTCGCCGCGTTCCGTGCGGACCGCGGCCCCCAGGTGATCCACCAGATACCGCGCGGCGAACCGATCGCACATGGATTCCTTTTGGCGGGTGTTGCGGCCGGCGCGGTAGACGAGCAGGTGATAGATTTCGTGCAGAAAGATAAATAGCGCGAGTTGGTAGGCGGATTTGAACTCGACGACATAGATCGGTCGCTGCCAACCCCGTCCCACGGTCCTGACCTTTGCGAGGTTGGTGCGCATCCCGTAGGGGTAGACGACGTGGCGACCGAGGTTGATGTAGATTCGTCGCTCGACGTAAATGCACGTGCCGGAGAAATCCGCCCCGCGACTGTAGCGCACGCGTACGATGAGGCCGCCGACGTTCCAGCCGTTCAGGGCGTCCACGCACATCGTCTGGAGCTTCACGCCCGAGAGATCCGTGGAGTTGTGAAAATCGATCAATGACAACGGTTCGATCCTTCGACGCCGCTTTTCCGCCGCACGAGCCTGCGGGCGTGTCGTTCGCGCGGCTGGTTATTCTAGGTCCGGTCGTCCTACGGTCTGGGATGATACTCGCGATGGACGCGTTTGAGTTGGGCCTCGTCCACGTGGGTGTACACTTGAGTGGTGGTGACGTCAGCGTGGCCGAGAAGCTCCTGCACGATCCGCAAATCCGCCCCTCCGGAAAGCAGGTGTGTCGCGAAGCAGTGACGTAACGTATGCGGTGACAATGGTTTATCGACGCCCGCGGCGATGGCGTACTTACGCACTAACCGCCACATGTTGGTCCGATCGAGAGGCCGGCCGGTGCGAGACAGAAACAGGGCCGAGACCGGTCGGTTGCTCAACAACCTTGGCCGCAGGTATTCCAGATACTCTTCAACAGCCTCGATCGCGCACCGGCCGACGGGAATGATCCGCTCCTTCCGCCCCTTGCCGATGCAGCGGACGTACCCCAGTCGCAGGTTCATCTGCTCCAGGGTGAGGTCCACCACCTCGCTGACGCGCATCCCCGTGGCGTAAAGAAGTTCCAACAGCGCCCGATCGCGGAGGTAGAACTCCTCGCCCGGGTCGGGAGCGGCCAGCAGGGCCTCGACCTGGTTGTAGCGCACCGTGTCCGGAATGGTCCGCCAACGTTTCGAGCTTTCAATCAGCGACGCGAGATCACGCCGCAGCACGCGTTCGGCGTGCAGGTGGCGGAGGAAGACTTTGATGGCCGCGAGGTGACGGGCGATCGACGACACGCTCAGCCCCCGCTGTTGCAATTCGATAAGATGTTGCTGCACGTCCTCCATGGAGATGTCGGCCGGCTCCACGTCGCGGACGACGAGGCCGTTCCAAAACTCACCGAGGTCGCGCTGGTAGGCGGTGACGGTCGCGCCCGCGAGGCCGCATTCCACAAAAAGGTAATCGAGAAAGCGCTTCACCAACGGCGCCGGTCGATTCGTTTTCTCCACCGGCTGCATCGCAAGGAGCGTCATGGCGCCCTCCCCGAGCCTAACCCCTTCTGGTGAGTGACATCGCGTGGCACTCTCAGCGCGACGCGAGCGGCGGGGCCGTTCCCCCGGCACAAACGACCATTGTACGGTCCCGGCCCGTCCGATCCAAGCGCTTTGTTGACGTGATCGTGCCTCATTTCTCGCCTGCACGAATATCGGACGCTGCGTCGCCGCGCGGGGCGTGTATCAATGCTGAAAAACGGTTTGGAGGGTCGGCTACAGCTCCGACTCCGGGCGACCCGCTGGGCGCGCAGGACCGAATAACTCGGCGGCGTTGGGTTGTTCGAGAATGAATTTCGCGTTGACCGCGTGGTCCTGACAGAGGTAGTAGAGCGCGCGCACGACGGCGCCGTAGTCGAGGCCCAGTCCCACGGCCTCTCCGTTCGCGGCGACGCCTGCGTCGCTTCCGAGCAATCGGATCAGCGAGCGCAACTCAAACGACGCCGGGATCGGCCCGGACGTCGACCCGCTGGCGACCACCGAACGCAGAACGGTCAGCGCCTCCTCGCCCGCGTTGGCGTTGATCGTAACGCTGCCGTCGGGAGCGCGGTAAAGCACCGGCGCGGAGCAGCGAAGGTCGTCGCCGAACAGCGCGATGCGACGCGACCCGGTGCGTTTGACGTAGACGAAATTGGAAGGCGCATCGCGGATGTGGTCGAGGATGAAATTGTCGCCGGCGATGGGCGCCGATTCAATGGTCGGATCCTCGCGTTTGACAAGCGCTTCGTAGGCCGCGATCTGCACTCGCGGGTCGGTGTCGTGCAGCAGGTTGCGCAGCGTGACGGCGGCGGCGCCCATTCCCTTGGCCTCGGCCAGGGCGCGGATGGCTTGAAAACGGAACTCGTCGTCCGCCTTCGCGGCGTGCATGGCCAGGCAGTCGCACGCCACGTGATCGCCCAGCCGCACTCCCGCGACGGCGGCATGGAAGCTGACATGGTCCCGGCTGTGTGTGTAAAGGTCGTTGAGCTTGGGCAGCGCCGCTCGCCCCAGCCCCTCGAAGCATGTGGCGATCTGGGCGTGCGCCGCGCTCGGTTGGACGATCTCCTCGGCCAGCATGGCCGCTCGCGTCGCCTCGAACGCGGGATCGCGCGTCAAATACAAGCCACGGACCAGCGACAGAAAATGCCCCGTGTCGTCGTGGTACTCCTTGGGGACGCGGAGCTGGATGAACGAGGGCGAAATCGCGTCGGCGACCTTGGCCGGCCCGCTGAAGTGGGCGTTGATGCGATCCTGAATCTGCCGGGCCTTGGGATAGGACGGCTGGGTGAGGACGAGCCGGATGCGACGATCCTTCACCGCCATGCCGCCTCCCACGACGATTCCCTCCAACGGGTTCGACTTGGTGGCCGCGTCGCCCTCCGCGAAGGGGTTCAAGAAGACCGGGCCCGCCGCGACCGCAAGGATTTGACCGGAAATCGACACCGACGTAGAGACCTCGCGAAAGACCTCCAAATCAGCGGTGAAGAGTCTGCCCCCGCGGAGGGACTTGGTCTGCGTGCCGGGTAGTGCCGTCGCCACGACATCAAACCGCGTCCCTTCGACGGCGGCAGGCGGGATTTCCCCTTGGACCAGCACGACGGCCGTGTCCGGGTCGGCGATGAGCTGCTCCGGGGTGATGTTCTTTTCGCCGACCACGCTGCTGGAAAAGCGATGGTGCTTGTAGAGGTTCTGGACGAGCCGATCGTAGATCGGTCGTGGACAATCCGACGAACCGTTCTTACCGAGTCCCACGACCAGGCCGTAGCCGCGCACGCGCATCGGCCCCATGCCCTCGTAGTAGGTCAACGCGCCGATGGTGTCGCGGTACGCCGCGGATTTCGCCAGCGGGTTGTCGGTCTGCGTCACGCCGACGCCGAGCTTCGCCTTGTTCTCGTGCTCGTGGATGCAGCCGCTTGCGGCGGCGAGAGTGACAACCAGCACTGTCAGCGGGTGGATCGGGGGAATACGGCGAACAGCGGGATCGTTCATGGTAGGTCTTCCGGGCGGCGGCTCTTTGCTCTCAACTTCCCCGCACATCCTACAACCGACTGCGGAAAACCGAAAGATGACCGACACGAGGCTATTCCGTGCTCGGGACGCATCCGCACGTTACGGGGCTGTTTTGGGGTCCGACCGAGTTGACGTACAATGCGCGAGAGTCGGCGGTTTATCCGAACGGTTGAGATAAGTTCGCAGATGGTTGAGCAGGCCCACGACATTTTGGCTGCGCTTGGGCGCGAGGGTGAGACGTTGCGCAGACTCGGCGTCCGGCGTTTAGCGCTGTTTGGCTCAGCGGTGCGCGGTGAGTTGCGTGCGGATAGCGACCTTGATTTCCTGGTCGAGCTTCAGCCGAAGACGTTTGACAGCTACATGGACGTAAAGGAGTTCTTGGAATCCCATTTTTCGCATTCGATTGATCTGGTGTTGCGAAGCGCGCTGAAGCCGGAACTTCGCGACGGGATCTTGCGGGAGGCCGTGGATGCCCGACTCGACTGACGTCTACCTGCGGGATATCCTTCGCGGCCGCGCGAAAGTGCGACGGTACGTGGAGGGCATCACGGTCGCACGGTTCGCCGCGGACGAGAAGACCATTGATGCGGTCGTCCGCAACCTGGAGATCATCGGCGAGGCGACGAAACGCATCCTTCAAGAGGCCCGTCAACGGATTCCCGACGTGCAGTGGAAGCGCATGGCCGGGCTTCGGGATATCCTCATTCACGATTACGCGGGCGTAGATTTGGATATCGTGTGGGACATCGTGCAGAACAAGCTACCCGAGCTTGAACGGTGCCTTCGCGCGGTCCTGCCGGAAAACTGACACGGAACGAGCGACGATTCGCTTGGCCGGACCACCTCACTGATCGGTTCGCATCAGCCCGCAAGGGAATAGACGACCCCGTCAGGGTCGCATGAGCGCCGCGGGAGCGGGGCGGGTGCCCCACCCCTCTGGGGTGGGGGACTGATTTGATCGGCGACATTCTCGAGCCGTTGAGCGCTCCGCGTCGTCGGTCCGTCCCCCCAGCCCGGAGGGCTGGGGGACCCGGGCCCGTGACAGTTTATGCGGGAAGTCCGTCGGTCGATGAAGCAGCGTTGATCTGCGAACCCCGTTCACGGGGTTTTCCCGCCGCAGGCGGAGTTTCAGGCCGGCCCTTTGAGGGCCGGTCTGCTGGTGGAATCCCCCCTCATTCATCTACGCAGCGCGTTTCAACGCGCTTTCCCATGGCGCGAGTAAGCCCGCTGAAGCGGGCTGCAGGAGTAAGGAGAGAGATAGGGCGTCCGCTGACCAGCCGTAGAACGGCTGGCCTGAAGCCCTGCGGGAAACGCCGCTGAAGCGGCGTTGAGGCCCGCCGATTCTGTCACGGACCGCTGGGGATCCGGGTCCGTGACACTTCCGGCGGAGCGTCCGTTCGCCCCGAAGGGGCGCCGGACTGTGGCCACGGGTGGAGTCCGGCGCAGCCGGACGGAACCCGTGGTGTTCGGGGACAAAGATCGACCCGCCCCGGCGGGGCGGCGGAACCGCAAAACCGCGGATGCGCCGACCTCCTCCGCCCTTGCCGGGGCGGTGACACGATTGGACATCGCCTACCACGGGTTCCGCTTCGCCCGGCTTGCGCCAGGCTGCGCTCCACCCGTGGTTATAATCCTCACCCTTACCCATAACTTTTGGAGTTTCTGCGGTCCGGGGACCGAATAAAGAATGTCGCTGTTCGCGCGAACGAGCTGTGAAGGAGTTCTGAACAGGAGGTTCACCGATGACGGAGATTGTGCGCGCAGCGGATTGGA
>JAZDHF010000255.1:0-2501 GCA_043806315.1 Planctomycetota bacterium
GCGGTCGAGGAGCGTCACGATCCATTGGGGCGAAGCAGACCGTCACGGCATTCTTCGCGGAGAGTGCCACAACGCCTTTGCGCACCCATGTCTTCTCCTCCGAAAGCGTACCATCCTTGGGTCTTGGCGCCGTGACCACGTAATCCAACCCAATCGGAAAGACCGTTGGCTCTACGCGGTATTTGTAGCTCTCGGGTGGCTTTTTCGGATCCTTGCTCTTGAATGTGATTTGGTCTCCGCAAAAGACAACCTGATCCCCGTGGGGCGTGACCGGCGTTCCGGCGGGTTTTTCCGTTAAGCTGGGCAAGGTGTCGGAATTGAGCTAAACAAGAAGCGGCCTCTGTGTCATGCTGGGGTAGGTTCATTCCAATCACCCTGGCATGGAGGCCGCACAATGAGCATGGCTAATTCCCAGAAGGAAATCAAGGGCAAGTCGTTGGTCGAGTTGGCGGAGCTACTGGAGGCAGCGATTCGAGAAGCGGCCCGGGAAGGGAAATCGTTGTATGAACTGGAGAAAGACACCTTCGGACGTGCGTTGCAAATCGGGCACGCGGCCATTGAACAACTCCTCATGCTGCAAGGGGATGGGGATCTCGGCGAGAGCGTGGTCACGGCGGACGGCCGGCGTCTGGAGCGGAGTGCGGAGCCGGCGGAGCGCCCCTTGCGGACGGTGTTCGGCGAACATACCGTCCGGGCCTACGTGTATGCTGCGGGGGCCCACGAAAAGATCGAATTCCGCCCGGTCGATGTGCGGCTGAGCCTGCCGGCGGGACGCTGCTCGTACTTCTTCGAGGAATTCTCGCAATACTTCTGCGTGGACCAGGCTTTCGGGCAAGCCTCGCAGGGGCTGGCGACGGTGCTGCGGCAAGAGGTTTCCGTGGATACCCTGGAACGCATCAATCGGCGGATGGGAGAGCAGGCCGAGGGGTTCCTGGATCGGCTGCCTACGCCTCCGGCCAAAGAAGAAGGCGAGTTGCTGGTTTTCACGGCCGATGGCAAGGGCGTGCCGCTGGTCAAAGCCGATGCCCAGCGTGTGCCCGCGTTCGACAAGGCCGAGCGGCCGGGGAACCGTCGGATGGCGACGTTGGCGTCCGTGTACACGATCGATCCCTACGTGCGCACTGCGGAGCAAATCGTCGCGGCATTGTTTCGCGACGACACGGGGTCGCGGCCGAAGGATCGCCCGCAGCCGCGGTTCAAACACGTCACGGCACGTTTTACCCGCATGCGCGAGGACCCGGACGGGGAGCAGTGGGAATCGAACGGCACGATCGAAGCCTTTTGTTGGGCGAACGAACAGATCGACCTCCGCCGTCGTGCAGGCCAGAAGGTGCTGCGGCTGATGGACGGCCAAGCCAGCTTGTGGGACGCCGCGGATCTGTGTCTGGAAGTGCCGCCGGAAGACACGATCGACATCCTCGACATTCTGCACGTTTCCAGTTACGTCTGGCGGGCGGCCAAGGTGTTTGCTCCGCACTGGGAGCATCAGGAGGCGTTCGCCCGCGACCGCTTGCTGCGGATCCTCCAGGGCGAGGTGCGCGGAGTCGTCGCCGGCCTGCGGCAAATGGCCACCAAGCGGGGCCTGAAGGGAAAGCGTCTTCAGGAGATTGCCACGGTGTGCGGCTACTTCGAGAAGCACGCCGATCGCATGCGTTATGACGAATACTTGGCGGCGGGTTACCCGATCGCGACCGGCGTCATCGAGGGGGCTTGCCGACACTTGGTGAAGGACCGCATGGAGCGGAGCGGCATGCGCTGGCGGCTGGCGGGTGCTCAACCCATGCTCCATGTCCGCGCCGTGTATCAATCTTCCTACTGGGACCACTTTCACCAAGATCGCATGGTCCGAGAACAACCACAACTTCACCCACATCGCGCCTTGCTGGGAGACTACCGCCCCACCGCCTTGGCCGGCTAACACTTGCCGGGTTGCCGGTTACGCCCTTCTCCTTCTGGTACCATCGCAAGGCGTTCTTGAGGTAATCGCCGTCATCCTTCCCGTGGATTCCAAAGCCAACGAAGCTCCGACGAACGGCGGCGGCAAGATCGTGGCGAGTCTCGCGCACGTGGCATTTTTCGTAGGCTTCGCCAAAAATCATAATCGGGTCCTTGAGCCTCTTTCCCCGAAAGGCCAAGTAATACTCGACGTTCTCCGACCAGTCGATTCGACTCGGGCATCGCTTTGAGAGAAGTTCGACAAGGCTCTCACGATCGTTCAAGTCCACGAAAGCCTTGACCATGAAAGGGAGCAGGTCATTGACGAAGCCGCTTCGGTCCTGGGGGAGAACTGGTACCGTCTCCGATGAGGCGGCCAATTGGCGTAACTCTTGCTCGGACAGACGTTCCCTGAATAGGCGATCAACCAACATTGCCGTGTTACCAAACTTCACCTTGCCGTACTTCCCGCTGATCTTTTCGGGTGTTTTTTCGAGGGTGTCCCAGAGCTGTCTTGAACCTCTCGGAATTGGAATTCTCCGGTAGCCTGGGTTAGCATAACCCTG
>JAZDHF010000256.1:0-4146 GCA_043806315.1 Planctomycetota bacterium
CGTTGCGCGACGCGAGCCTGGTCTGCTGTATTCGTGGCAGATTGGGGTCAGACCGGCGACTGGACAATAGGAGCCGGATGAGCGGAGAGGTTCACGTCCGGTTCTCGGAGAGCCCGGGGGTGAGATTCCCCCGGGCCACTCACCTCGTGATCGTGCTCCGCAACATGTCGCAGACGGTAGCGGAAGGGATCAAACAACGCCTCACAGAATGGCTGCGGGACAGCCTCCGGCTCGAACTGAGTCCGGAAAAGACGCTGGTCACGCATATCAGCGACGGCTTCGTATTCCTTGGATACAAGTTCGCCGCCCGAAAGCGCGACGCCCCGCGTACGCCCTCCGTGAAGATGATGATCCCATACGACAACGCCGCGGCGAAAGTGGACACGGTCCGCGACATCTGCGCGAAGCAGAGTCTCTCGGAAGCGGAAGTGATACGCAAGATCAACAGCACCCTGCGCGGCTGGATGATGTACTACTCGTGCGTCTCCGTGCCAAGCAAGGTGTTCCATGACGTCCTGCATAAGACGTTCTGGGCGTATGCATCTTACGTATCCCGCAAGCACCGGCTGACCATCAAGCAGGCCGCGCAGCGGTGGGTGCGACGTTGCCCCACCGACAGCCTGCACATGGTGGACGGCAAGAAAACCTGGTGCGCCACCGAGCAGACACCAGACGGCGAACTGCGAACGGAGTGGCTGATCTGCAAAGCCATCCCGAAGCGCCGTCTTCCTTCGGTCGCAGGTCGCATCGGCAGCAAGCCCCATCCGTACCTTTGTACGGTGGAAGGCAAGTCATGATGATGTTGACGACCGGAGAGCCGTGTGCGGTCAAAGCCGCTCGCACGGTTCGGAGAGGGCTGTTGAGAAACGTACCTGTTCCTCGTGAACAGGCAGCGCGCTCAACTTCTACTCTATGTTACGCCAACATCGGCAATTACCCCGGCCCCTTGAAGGACGCCGGGCTGTACTTCGCGCAGACGATCATCTGGCACAAGCAATGGCCGGTCCTGACCAGGAAAGATTTCATGGGCGACCATGAGTGGTGTTTCTATGGGTGGAAAGAAGACGCCGCCCACGTCTTCGTCGGCCCCAATAACATCGGCGACGTGTGGAGCATTCGGAAGGTGACCCCGCAGTCGATGATTCACTTGACGGAGAAGCCGGTCGAGCTGGCCGTCCGGGCGATCCAGTATTCGTCGCGGGTGGGGGAGCACGTGCTCGATCTGTTTGGCGGGAGCGGCTCGACCATGATCGCGGCGGAACAGACGGAGCGCCGGGCATTCTTGATGGAACTCGATCCGCTCTACTGTGACGTGATCGTTCAGCGCTGGTGCAAGTTCACGGAGCGGAAGGCGGAACGAGTCAGTGCCGACGGGCGAAACTCTCCGGCCGAAGAGGAAGCCCCGGTTGTCGCCGAGGCTTCATAGGAAGGACGTGTTGTCAGTCGTTTTTGGTCAACTCTGCTTTGTTGAATGCGAACTGGCCGCGATCGACCTTCTTGAATCGCGAGGCCTCGCCCTTATTCCGCTCCTCGCGTTGCATCGCCGCATACACGGCGTGGACAATGTTGGGGAATCTGGCCGCCTGAGCGGCCGTCAGCAAAAGGGCGCGGGCTGACCCTGTAAACGATCCGTACATGATCTTCTTCGATCTTCACCACTTTCACCAGGGCACGGATGATATGCCGGCGGGTATCCTGGTCGGCGTGCTCGAGCCCCTCGCGGACCTGGGCGGCGAACTGATCCAGGTGGCCGAGCACCAGGCGCAGTTCTGCTTGCTGGGCCGTCCGATCGGCGGCTGCGGTCGCGTCGTGCTGAAGCCTGTCCAAGCGTTGTCTGGCCTGCTGCAACCGCGGCTCGAACTCGCTCTTTTCCAGCAATCCATCTTCGTAGGCGTCGATCAACCGACTGATGCTGCGCCGTACCGCAGCGATCTGTTTGTTGATTTGGACCACGTTGACGTCAGACTGGCCATCGCCGTTGAGGCGCCGCTCAAACTCGTGGCGCAGGTCATCGGGGTTCTGGATGACCGCGCACACGTCGGCCCACACCGCCGCGTCCAAACGATCTACCCGGAGCGGTTTG
The DNA here is from genome assembly GCA_043806315.1 of Planctomycetota bacterium. Classification (GTDB taxonomy): domain Bacteria; phylum Planctomycetota; class Phycisphaerae; order UBA1845; family UBA1845; genus SBAX01. Next base: position 2,084 of record JAZDHF010000256.1, read on the forward strand.
TTTGTACAGATGCACGTTCCGCCGAGACGGAAGGCGTCCCGGCCGCGACAGCGATAGTACGGATAGAGGTGACTGCTGCCGTTGTTACGTGTGAAGCGCGCCAGCCCGTGGCCGTACCAGCCATAGCCGCAGCCGCCGCATTCCAGCAACCCCTGGAGCAGGTAGCTTACCCTCTTCTGCTGACGGAAACGCTTGCGATTTTCCGCCAGTTGCTCGGCGACGGCGTCGAACAGTTCTTCGCTGACGATGGCGGGAACGGGGATGGCAATCCGATCTTCGGGCGCGCCTGCATATCGGGAGGTGGCCGAACGGGGTTGTGCGGGATGGCCCCGCGCCGGCCGCAACCGGGGCCGACGCGCTCCCGTGCGTGTCTTGCCAAAGACGGCCCGCCCCTTGTAGGCCGGGTTTCTCAGCATTTTGCGGAGTGTCTCGGACCACCAGCGTTTGCCCTTGGTACTGGGGACGCCCTCGGCGGCCAGTCGGCGTCCGACGTCACGAATCGACCGGCGGTCCCGGCCTACCCACTCGAAAACCTGCCGAACCGCGCGCGCCTCTTCCAGCTTGATCTGGTAATGCGCCTGCCCACCGCCTTCGTGCTTGCCGATGTAGCGGTAGCCGTACGGCGCGGCCACCAGCACGTTGACCGAACCGCGCCGGGCCGCATGACGCTTGCCGCGCCGACTGCGCTCCATGATCTTGGTGCGTTCGTATTCTGCTATCATCCCCTGCATCTGAAGCAGCAGGTCCTCCTCGGGGCTGACGCCGATCGTTCGATTCAGGAATACCAGTTCCACGCCGCTACGCTGCAACTCCTCGACCAGCAACACCTGCCAGGCGTACTTGCGGGCCAACCGATCCGGCGAATGGACATACAGCCGCTCGAAGCCGCCGGCATAGGCCACGTCGCGCAGCCGGTCCAACGCCGGCCGCACCAGCGTACTGCCGGTGTAGCCGTCGTCGATGAAGCACAGTTCTTCATCCGCCGTCAAGCCGTCGGCTTCGATGCGCTGGCGCAGGTCGGCCAGTTGACTGGCGATGGTGCCCTGTTGGGTCTGCTGATCCGACGAGACGCGGGCGTAGAACGCGGCGCGGGGGCAGGATGGTTCGTTACGTGCTTCCATAGATGGAGTCTTCATCATGATTCATGCTCCTTGGACCATCCGCCGCAACGGCGCTTCCACGGCCTGTCCCTCGACCAGGTCCCACAGCGTCCGCGCCGTGGATATGGGCCTGCGGACCACCGGAACGATCAACTCATACGCCTGCGTCAACACCTGAACCTCCAGCCGGCTCGTCGTGAATTCCCGCCGCACCTCCAGGGGCGGCTTCCTGCCGCGTTTTGTGCCATCCATAACCTGCCCTTTCAGAAAGGCGACTCGCCAGAAGTCCCTTACCGCAAGGGACTTACGGAGGCTGCCACCCCGATCCGCGACAGGGCAGCAACCGGCTTCGGGCGATCACCCTTCCTATCGTCAGGCCGCTTTCGCCAACATTGTCCACGCCGTGTAAAGGGTCGCATGCGGCGTCTTGCCCGCGGGGCTCGACCAGAGGCCCTGGTCAGCCATCGCGGTAATCAGTTCCTGGGCCTTCATGGGTTTGCCCGACGTCGCCAGGACCTGCGCGGCAGCGTCCAGGGCACTGAGGCGCTTCGGCTTCTGTTCGCCGGCGGCCTTCTTCGACCGCGCCTCCTTCGTCGCGGCCTTACCCGCCGTCTCGACCTTCTCGTCTTTGGCGACGGCGGCCTTGGACGCTTCGCTCTTCGCCGCGCCGCGTAGGCGCTGAGCGCTCTTGATGCGGATGCGCTTGCCCGTTTGCGTGTTCGTGGCGCTCCAGCCGCCTCCGCTGTGCGTAGTGTCGATCCGCACGGTCACGAGCTTGTCGCTCACTTTGGCGACATACATGCCGCCGACCTTCACTTCGTTCTTCTTCATCGCGCGTTTCCTGCAAAAGGATTCTGCCGCGTCAACACGACGCGATTCGCGGTGCCATGAGGGCAAGTCCGGCGAAGGCCATCAAGCTAATTCTGCCAGAATTCCGGGGGAATTCCGCGGAATCTTGGGGCG
>JAZDHF010000257.1:0-19521 GCA_043806315.1 Planctomycetota bacterium
CAAGTTCATCCATGGCGATGCTACCGGCTACGTCTCGGACGACAAGGCCGGTGTGGCAGCCTGTCTCGGTGCTACATGGATCGCTGGGGGAGTCATCGGCACTATCGAGCTTCTGGCGCAGAGCCTCCGCACCGGAGGGATTATCCTCATCGGCGAGCCCTACTGGCGGCAGTTACCGCCGACGGAAGATGTTGCCCAGGGGTGTCTTGCCGGCTCAATCTCCGACTTTCTCACGCTTCCAGAACTTCTCGCGTCTTTCGGCCACCTTGACTCCGACGTCGTGGAAATGGTTTTGGCAGACCAAGACGGCTGGGACAGATACGAGGCGGCTAAATGGCTCACCATGCGCCGATGGCTTGAAGCTAATCCCGGCGACGAGTTCGCGAAAGATGTTCGAGCCAAACTGACCTCGGAACCCGAGCGCTACGCCGCTTACACACGTGAATACCTGGGTTGGGGTGTGTTCGCGCTGATGACGCGGTGATGAGTTGTGGCATCCGGCGGATTGTCAACGGCTGTGCCGCGCATCAGGTGGTGGCTCAGACGACGCAGTAGCGGATTGCGGGACTGTCGAGCCGGGTAGGGCAGGTGCTCGCACCTGCCTTTACCATTCGCGGTTCGCGCACGTGGCGGGTAGTCGGCCTGGTCTCTGACCTGCCGTCACCCTTTGCGTTTGCGGCGTTCCATGAAGAAGGCATTTCGATAACATGCCCTACCGGACTGACGGCGCTTCGCGCCGCAGGTGGTGGTGCGCGTTCGGTGAGAGAGATGAGATATGGCGGAACACGGCGAATGGAACCGCAAAGGGGCAACCCTCAGCGACGTAACGGCCAAGAAGGAATATGGAGTCAGCCGGGACTTCATTGTGAAGGGCATTCGAACCGGCAAACTTGAATACCGAGAAGGGGCGATATGGGGAAATCCATATATCAGGGTCTTGAGGAGTCAGCTTGAGCAGTACATCGCTGAGGAGCTTGGCGCGGATCGTTTGTCGACCGGCAAGAATCAGACAGAGCTCCGCAAGATCAAGAGGGAAATGGCCGACCTGAAAAAGAGATTGGTTGAACTTCAGGCTCGAAGGGCGGAACTCGAGAAGGCCATCGGGAAGTAGCCGACCGAACCAGCCCTTGCAGCGGGGTAGGGCGGGTGGTCGCACCTGCCGTTACCATTGGCTCACACGGCCGATTTGCCCCTCGATCGCCGGTGGCCGAACAAGCACAGCGCGAACATGAATATCACGTGCGTCGATGGTCTTCGAGAATGCGATCGAACAGCAACTTGGAAACACGAAAGTTGGTGTTGCGGAGTTTAGCCAACGCGTCGCCGAGGTCGAGCAGGCCGTTTTGCGATGCCTCCTGAAGCACGCCGAGGGTGCCGATGACACGAAGGCTCTTGCGCAAGGCCGCATCGCGCGCATCCCGGTCGTCGCAAAGCAACAAGTCGGCGTGCAACGCTCGTGCCAAGGCTATAGCCTGTTGCTCCCCCTCGCCCAGCGCACCCAGATCGGGATCGAGTTCGGGTGCTTGATCGATCTTCAACCAGACCGGCGGGGATTCGATAAGTGCGCGAACCGTTTCGGGGCATGACGGACGAGACAATTCGGATGCGACGGCCTTCGGGATCACGACCACCTCGTAGAGCTTGGGCAACGCCTCGACGTGGCCGATGAGGACAAGATAGTTCAAGGGGCCCGTATCGGAGACGACGATCATCGCGAAGTTGGACCACGAAGCTCGCGAAGTGTGCTCTGATCCGCCGTGAAGTCCTCGAAGGTGTAGTTCAGCGGGACGCCGCGTTGCGCGAGCCAACGATCAGCATCGACGACGCCGACGCCCAGCGTACGAGCCAATCGCCCGATGCTCAGCTTGCCCATGCGGTAGGCCTCAACCAGCAGCGCGTCTCGGGCTGCTTGACTCAAATCGCCAAGATCGCGGCGTAGCTGCTGTTCAAGATCGTCTTCGAGTTGGAACGTAATGGTCATGGGCGTCGCCGCTCCCTTCATTCTAACAAACATTCTGACCGAAAGCTACCGCGATGGTGCTTTAGGGCGGAACCGCAAGTTCGATCATCGTCGGGGGCCCGCCGTCGGAATAGGCGCGAACGACGACATGGCCATCTCTGCCGACCCTTCGAGGCTCAGTGCAAGGTTTGTCGGTGAGCGTGCGTGCGGCCACCACCGTCGAATCCGCGTCCGAGACGTAGGGGACGGGTAGCCCCCGCGCCGCGCCGATTGCGGCCGCGACGGCGGCGGCGCCCAGCGCGCCCAGGCATCGCCCGGTCCAATGCTCTATGCAGATCGCACCCGGCTCGCGGGAACCGGCGAGGGAGCGAGTTGATTTCGAGGACGGAGAGCCCGGTTGACCGACTGAAAGTGCGTCCTGAAACCCCCTCACCCTACCCTCTCCCCCAGCGGGGGAGAGGGGTTCTGGGATGCACTCTAAGAGGGCGTCCGACAGCCCCCTCACCCCACCCTCGGACCCTCCCGGACCCTCCCTCCTCGGTCGGCTCGTCTGACCCTCGGTCGGCTCGTCTGACCCCCCCGTAGGGGAGAGGGGTTCTAGGACGCACTCTAAGGGGACGATTGTCGCGAGGGCCGTCGCGTCGCGTCCTACGGCGTGCTCCCGCCGTTCGAGGACGAACAGGCACGCGCCATCGCTGAACATCACGCCCGACTCCGCGAGTCCCATGGCCAAGGCGGGCGTCAACCGTTCCGTACCGCCGGCGAAAACCACGTCGGCTTTCCCGGCGGTTAGGAGCGAGCACGCCTCGACGACGGCATCCAGCCCCGAGGCCGGTCCGTTGGCGATGGTGGAGTTCGGACCACGGACGTCGTAGGCCCGGGCGAGCGCGCCGGCGATGTAGTTCCCGACGGTCTGGGGGAAGCGGATGGGGCTGACGAAGCGGGCCGACTGTTCGCGGACATCGTTGGCGAAGTCGATCATGCCGGACTGACCGGCCAGGGCGTTGCCCAGGACCAGCCCGACCCGCTCCGCCGGGACCGAACCGGGCAAGAAGGATGAATCCCGCCGGGCGAGCTCGAACGCCACGGCGGTCAGCCACGCCCCAGGGTCATTGCGGCACTCGGAAGACAGGTCGGGGTAGCCCTCCAACAGTTGATCCGGGACCGGCCAGTACCCCTCGGATATGGCAGAAGGCGCGGTGCGACCGGCAGCGGCCTGGAGGACTGCCTCAATGCTTCCCGCAGCGAACGGGGTGACCCACCCGCAGCCGGTGATGACGATGGCTTGTTCTTGGTGGTTCATCTTGCGGCCTCGCAGCCCCGGTCGTATCCTACTGCGCGGCGAGCGAGTGGACAGCTCCCGTTCCTTTCCAATGGAGATAGGTCTATGCAATGCGTGAAGAAGGTTGGTTCGGCGGTTATCTGGGTCGGAATGGCGTCGATCGTCGGTTGCGCGGCGCCGAAGGTGGACTTTTCCAACATCAAGCAGCCGGCGCGTCCCAGCGAGCTCGAGAACTACGACGTCTTCGTCGGCTCGTGGACGTGGGAGGCGGAGATGCTGAACGCGGAGGATCCGGACAAGAAATGGACCGGAACCGCGGAGTGGAAGTGGACCCTCGATAAGCGCTGTCTGCGCGGGGCGTTCCAATCGCAGAGCCAGCGGACCAAGTTCGAGGCCGAGGGGATTTGGAGCTGGCATCCGACGGAGAAGAAGTACATCTGGGGGATGTTCAACAACTGGGGCTACCCGCAACGAGGCGGCGCGACCTACAACGCGACGTCCAAGTCGTGGTGCATGGACTACAAGAGCGTGGGCTTAGACGGGACGACCAGTTACGGCCGGTACAACATGACCGTCGTGGACAATAACACGCTCGATTGGAAGATGGTGGAGTGGGCCGACGCCCTGCACACCGCCAAGAAGGTGGAGATGACCGGCAAGTACACGCGGAAGAAGTAGCCGACGACGCGGTTCTTAACGCCGGCGGAACGCTGCCCCCACGGGACCAAGAGTTGGTCTGCGCGGTGCTCGGCACGTGCGGGCCGGAGGGCTGGGGCGTGTTCTGCGTTGGGCTTGTGATGCAGGAGGCAGGCTAAGATGTTCCGGCCAAAGCGGCGTTTCGCGGTGTTGTGCGCGGCGGTCTTGAGTTCGGGATGCGGAATCGGCGGGTCGTGGAAGACGACGGACGTCCGTCCGAAGGGAGCGGCGTTCCCCATTGACCAGGTCACGTTCGACGCACAGGGGAAGTATACGGCCACGGGTGCGTTCACGGCTAAGGGCGACTACAACGGCAATACCCACACGACGACGGGCGTCTATATACGACGATGGCAGACGTTGACCCTGTCGCCCATTGGGGGACCGACGCTGGAATACAAGGCCCACCGACGGTGGGACGGCAAGCTCGTTATGACCTTGAAACTCCCCGGAAAGGACCGGGAAGCGACCGCGATCCTCGGGCCGGCCAAGCGGTGACGCTCCTCGTCCGGTCAAGCGACGCCTCGTGGACGGCATCATCAATCTGAACAAGCCGACGGGAATCACCTCGGCCAAGGCGCTCTATCGCGTCCGGTCGATCACCGGTGAGCGGAAGAGCGGCCACGCGGGAACGCTCGACCCCGCGGCAGCCGGGGTCCTCGTACTGTGCCTGGGCAAAGCGACGAAGCTCGTCGAGTCGATCATGGATCAGCCCAAGGTGTACCGGGCGACGGCCCGACTCGATGTCACCAGTGAGAGCTTCGATTGCGATCGCCCGCTGCGGCCCGTGACCATCGCAACCATTCCCACGCGCGACGCGGTGCGGGACGCGTGCGAAGCCTTCGAGGGAACGATTGAGCAAACACCGCCGCAGATCAGCGCGGTGAAGGTCGGCGGCGTCCCGGCGTACAAGCGTAGAGCGGCGGAAGGCCCGGTCGCGCTGGCGGCACGGCCGGTGATCATCTACTGGCTGCACATCCACGCGTACACCTGGCCGACGATTGACTTCGAAATGTGCTGCGGGCGGGGAACTTACGTGCGATCGTTGATCCGCGACTTGGGCGAGCGGCTCGGCGTCGGCGGTTGCTTGACGGCGTTGACCCGTACGCGTGTCGGACCGTTCGCCGTCGAGGACGCGTGGTCGATGGAGGCCTTGTGCAATGCGGCCGCGGCGAGCAAGTATCTGTTCGATCTCGATCGCGCCCGCACCGCATTGTCGCGAGATGCCGTCACGATCCCGCCGCGACCGGCGGTCTGCGCCTGAGGTCCGGCTGGGTGTGGCACTGCTCTGAAGGCAGTGGCACGAGGCTTTACTTTTTGAATCGTTGATGTCAAATGGCTTCGTTTTGCGAGTACAGTTTTTTCGGCGAGTGTCATGGCATGGCACCGCGCAGAAGGCACGAGGGAAAACGTAGAAACGCAGAAAACAGAAACACCCAAATCCGAGGGACGAAGGGACCCTTCCAGGGCAGGCTCGGGGACAAAGGGGGGAGGGAAACGTCGAAACGTCGAAACGCCAAGACAGGGGGACGTAGGGACGGGGTCGGGGGGCACTGAGCCGCGAGGGCACGAAGGGCGCGGATTGGGCGGTTATTGTTCATCTACTGAAATAACGCGCCAGGCGCTCGCTCGACGAAGGGTGTTTGAGCGATCGGGCAAAGAAAATAGGTGACTGTCCCTCGCGCCCCTCGCGCCCTCGCGCCTCGCGCTTGTTGCTGGAGACGCCCGTGCTGATCGTCCGTCTCGCGCCGCGCATGCCGGGGCTCGGACTCTGCGCGCGTCCGCAGAGGCGAACACGGCGTCGTACCTGCTTATCGCCCTGTTGGTCTCCACCGGGCTTGTGAAATGAACGACTCACGCGGTCGCGTCGGTCAGCCTGACTCTGGTGCTCCGCTCGCCGACGCCATGTGCGGGCTTGAGGGAGTCGGGGCCTGAGGAAACAGACGTGCGTACAGCATGGGTCGTGGGCCAGCTCGTCACCGCCGTCGGGTGCATCGCTTCGCGAGACGGTGCAACCCAACGACTGCAAACAAAGCCACGAGATTCACACCTAGCAGAAATACGGCACCGCGCGCCCCAAGCCAAGGCAGGAACTCGCCCACGCCCAACAGGTCGAGCAGAAAACACAGGACGAACTCGAAGGCAGTGATGACGACCGCAAACGCCATTGTGTTCTTAACCGTCGCCATCTCCTGCTTACGCGGGCTGTCGTTCGCCGAGTGCTCGTGGCCGCACTCAGGGCAAATGCCGGCAGGGATTCCAACGAGCAGATAGCCACAGTCTCCGCACAACACGAGCTTCACATGCTCGCATTCGTCACCGAGCACTTTGTCGATTTCGTCGAACAATCTCCGCACGTTTCGCTCGTTCTTCCCCCAATCCGCAATTTGCGTCCAAAGAACACATGAACTCGTAATGTCGACCAAGCGGGAGCCGTCCACGGTGCCCAATGCCACCGTCACTCGCTCGCCCCAGCTGCAAACGTTGAAGCGCACGGTCAACCTGATGAGTTCCGGGCCGGACTCCACGAGCTTCATGCGGAGCTTGTTCGCTGCGCGTGCGATGACCTCGGGCTGTACGTCCCCGCGAACGTACTTTCGCACCTCCCTGAAGGCTGCAGGAATCATGCATCAAAGGATACTGAGCGAACGGGGCCACGACCATGCCAGGCATGGCCACTTCGCAGCCTGGGTTGGCTGGTCGCCATATTGCATCGCACCCGCGACAACGCATAATCCAGTTTATGACGCGCCCAAACCCTCGAACATCATGCGAACGCCGCGCCGTAGCGGCCCTCACAACAGTCGTGCTTCTTGGGGGCGGCAGCAGGGCGGCAGGCTCAGATGTCGTTGTCTCTCAGTGTTGTCTGGCGTCTAATCTCCGTCGCGGTCATTGTGATGTGGACCACGCCATTCTTCACCATCCTGCGAGGCCCCGTTGCGCGTTGGGTCCGGCGCCAGCTCGGGCCTTGCGCTCCCGGTACGTATAATCTGACGCCGAACACGTCTGGAGTATGCCCCAAGTGCCGAACGTCAACTGAAATATCCCCAGCCGCAACGCAAAACCGGGTGTAGACAGCGACGGAAGCTTCGGCGGGACCAGCAAGACCCCGGCCTACGAGGAAACGGACCGCTTCCTTCTTGGGCGCGTTCCGCCCGGCCGGAGAGGGGGAAGTTGTCGGGTCGGCTGGTACCCCCCCCCCCAGTGAACTGGGGGGCTAAGTTCGTACGTCCCTTCGGGACGAGTGGTGCCGGGCGCCGTGCCCACACTTGCGTGGGCATGTGGAATGATCCCGGTACACCGAGGACGAGTACGAGTCTATACGAGTACGGGCCTATGTCGTGCGATGAACCACACGGGCACGCAAAGGCGAGCTATGCCATTCGCCCGCGGTTTCACTCGCAAGATGACCCCCCGAGAAGTTCCTCCCCAAGTGGGGAACTGCAGGTGGATCGGGGACTTCAAGGGTAACCACCGGTCGCTGGCGCTCCCGGCTCTGATGGGCATTCTTGGTTCATGCTCCTGAGGTCTGCTTGGGTCGCGGTTCAGCGCGGCGGGCGTAATCGTCATAGCGCTGCGTTGCGGCTTGTTGGGCGAGTTCGAGCAGCCTCTCGGCCTGTTCGGGGTCGGACTGCATGAGCTGACGGAAACGATTCTCCATTCCCGCGTAGACGCGGAAGGGGATCTTGGGGGAGCGCGAGTCGAGCTGCATGGGGTTCAGTCCGTTCGCGGCTCGTCGTGGATCGTAGCGGTAGAGCGGCCAGTGACCGCAGTCGACGGCGGCCTGCTGATGCTTGAGTCCTTCGCGCATGTCGATCCCGTGGGCGATGCAGTGGGCGTAGGCGATGAGGATCGACGGGCCGTCGTAGCTTTCCGCCTCGACGAAGGCCTGGACCGTGTGGTTGTCGTTGGCCCCCATCGCGACGGCAGCGACGTAGACGCTTCCGTAATCCATCGCCCGAACGCCGAGGTCCTTCTTGTTGGATTGTTTGCCCCCCGCGGCGAACTTGGCCACCGCGCCGATGGGCGTGGACTTGGACATCTGTCCGCCGGTGTTGGAATACACCTCGGTGTCGAGGACGAGGACGTTGACGTTGCGGCCTGAGGCGAGGACGTGGTCCAACCCGCCGTAGCCGATGTCGTAGGCCCAACCGTCCCCGCCGACGATCCACACGCTGCGTTTTACCAGGGCGTCGGCGACGTTGAACAGATCGTAACTCTCCCGCGTGTCGATTCGCGGAAGGCGTTTCTTCAACTCGGCGACGCGCTCGCGTTGGGCGAGAATGCCGGCCTCGTCGTCCTGTTTGGCCTGGAGGAGTGACGCGACCAGTTCTTGTCCGATCTCATTCGACAGCTTGGTCAGCAGTCGCTCGGCGAAGACTCGCTGCTGGTCGATGGAAAGGCGAAATCCCAGACCGAACTCCGCGGCGTCCTCGAAGAGGGAATTGGACCATGCGGGCCCCTGGCCGGCGGCATTGATCGTCCAGGGCGTGGTCGGCAGGTTGCCGCCGAAGATTGAGGAGCAACCGGTGGCGTTGGCAATGACCGCCCGGTCGCCGAAAAGCTGACTGAGCAGTTTGAGATAGGGCGTCTCGCCGCAGCCCGCACAGGCCCCCGAGTACTCGAAGAGCGGAGTGAGGAATTGCGATCCCTTGACCGTCCCCGGTTTCACCGACCGGCGGTCGAACGCCGGCAAATCAAGGAAAAAGCGGTAATTCTCCCGTTCCGGTATCCGCAACGGCGCTTGCGGGGCCATGTTGATCGCCTTGTGGCTCGCGTCCTGCTTACTCTTCGCCGGACAGATTTCGACGCAGATTCCGCATCCCGTGCAGTCCTCCGGGGCGACTTGCAGCGAATAACGCAGGCCCTTGAACTCCGTTCCCCGAGCATCGACCGACTTGAAGGTCGGCGGCGCACCCTGCGCCGCCTCGACCGGGTAGACGTTGGGTCGGATCGCCGCGTGCGGACAGACCAAGGCACATTTGTTGCATTGGATGCAGAGATCGGCGTCCCACACCGGGATTTCCAGGGCAATGTTGCGTTTTTCCCACTTGGCCGTACCGGTCGGGAAGGTGCCGTCCGGCGGGATCGCGCTGACCGGGAGGGAATCCCCCTTTCCGGCGATGATCCGCGCCGTCACCTCGCGGACGAAGGAGGGCGCCTCCTTGGGCACGACGCCCTCACGGTGACGCCCGTTGGTGACATACGCCGGCACGGCAACTTCAAAGAGGTTCTCCAAGGTTCGGTCCACGGCCGCACAGTTTTTGGCGACGACGGCCTCTCCCTTGGCCTGGTAGGTCTTGCGGATGGCGGCTTTGATCTTTTCGATGGCCTCGTCGCGGGGCAGGACGCCGGAGATGGCGAAGAAACACGTCTGCATGATGGTGTTGATCCGCCCGCCCATGCCGGAGTCCTTGGCGACTTTGTAGGCGTCGATCACATGGAAGCGCAGCCCTCGTTCCAGGATGAGGCGCTGGGTGTCGCTGGGAAGCGTGGACCACACGCGATCCGGCCCGGCGTCGGTGTTCAGCAGGAACGTGCCGCCGGGGACGGCCTGGTCGAGCATGTCCAGACGATCGAGGAACGTCGGCTGGTGGCAGGCGACGAAGTTCGCCCGCTGCACGAGGTAGGCGGAGCGGATGGGACGAGGTCCGAAGCGCAGGTGCGAAACGGTCACGGCGCCCGCCTTTTTCGAGTCATAGACGAAGTAGCCTTGGGCGTAATCGTCGGTTTCCTCGCCGATGATCTTGATGGTGTTCTTGTTGGCGCCGACCGTGCCGTCCGCGCCCAGTCCGTAAAAGACGGCCCGAACGACGTCGTCCTCCTCGGTGTTGAACGTGGGGTCGTAGGCCAGCGAGACGTGGGTCACGTCGTCCTCGATACCGACGGTGAAATGGTTCGTGGGGCGGGCCTTGGAGAGCTCGTCGTAGACGCCCTTCACCATGGCGGGGGTGAACTCCTTGGAAGACAGGCCGTAGCGACCGCCGATCACGCGGGGAATCGCGGCGAAGCGGCCGCCGCCCGCACTCATGTGCTCCATCAGCGCCGTCATGACATCCTGATAGAGCGGTTCGCCGGCGGCGCCCGGCTCCTTGGTTCGGTCAAGCACGGCCAGCGATTTCGTCGTTGGCGGCAGCGCTTCGATGAAGCGACGGGCGTCGAAGGGGCGGAACAATCTAACCTTGAGCAAACCGACCTTGTCCCCCGTTCGTACAAGATGGTCCACGGTTTCGTGGGCGGTCTCCGCGCCGGAGCCCATGATGACGATCACGCGGTCGGCCTTTGGGTCGCCGATGTAGTCGAACAGGTGATATTGCCGACCCACGAGTTGGGCGAAGCGGTCCATCGTCCGCTGCACGATATCCGGGCAGGCGAGATAGTACGGGTTGACGGCCTCTCGCGCCTGGAAGAAGACATCCGGGTTCTGCGCCGAGCCGCGGAGAACGGGTCGATCAGGGTTGAGGGCCCGGGCGCGGTGCTGATAGACGAGTTCGTCGTCGATCATCGCCCGCAGATCGTCGTCGGCAAGCTCTTCGATCTTCATCACTTCGTGCGACGTACGGAAGCCGTCGAAGAAGTGCATGAAGGGAACTCGCGATTGCAGGGTCGCGGCGTGGGCGATTGCGGCCTGGTCCATCACCTCCTGAACGCTGCCGGAGGCGAGCATGGCGAAGCCCGTGCTTCGAGCGGCCATCACATCGCTGTGGTCGCCGAAGATGGACAGGGCGTGCGTGGCGACCGTCCGCGCGGAAATGTGAAAGACCGTGGGGGTGAGTTCGCCGGCGATCTTGAACATATTGGGCAGCATCAGGAGCAGCCCTTGCGAGGCCGTGAACGTCGTCGCGAGTGACCCGGCCTGGATCGCGCCGTGGATCGCCGCGGCCGCGCCCGCTTCGCTTTGCATTTCGGTGACGGACGGGATGCAGCCCCAGAGGTTCGGCGTTTTCTCGAAGGCCCACTGGTCGGCCCACTCCCCCATCGGGGAACTGGGCGTGATCGGGTAGATCGCGACCACGTCGCTCAGTCGATACGCGACGTAGGCCGCAGCCTCGTTCCCGTCGATGGTGACAAGCCGTCTTCCCATGCAGTTTCTCCAGCTCTCCAAAGGAGTATAGCAAACGGCGTTCCACAACGTGGCCCGGGCGGGGGCTCGTGCTTGCCACCGGGCCGTGCTACCGTCTGCCTTGAGTTCCTGTGCAGGGAACGGATTGGGCCGAGACCCCGGCAGCCGACGGCAGGCGACGTCATGGAAACGATAGCTTGACGAATCCCCCGCCTCCTTTTTTCCGCCGTACCGTGGATGCTTCGCCGACGCCGACGTGGCACACGTCTGTTCCTATTTGCCGATGCAGAAGTTGGCGAAGACGCGGCCGAGGAGATCGTCGGTCGTCACTTCCCCGGTTACGGCCCCGAGGGCGTCCAGCGCCTCGCGCAGCTCGAAGGCCACGAGGTCGGCGCAGTCCACGGTTTCGGTCGCCGTCTCGCTGAGGCTCATCGCCCGCCCGATCGCGCTGCCGGCATCGGCGATCGCGCTCCGCTGGCGCTCGCTGAGGAGCATCGCCTCGCCGAGCGTCGTTCCGGCTGTTTCACCCAGAGCTTCCACGAATGCGGTGCGCAGGACATCGGTCCCGGCCCCGCTCTTGGCACTGACCCTTCGCACCGGCCCGATGTTCCAGGCTTCCATCCGCCGGACCCGTTGGGCAACATCGCGATCGGAGAGGAGATCGCACTTGTTGGCGGCCACCACGACCCGAGGAAGCTCCAGCGAATGCACCAGCCCCAGAGCCGCGGCGTCCTCGTGAGCATCGAGGTCGACCACCAGGCACACCAGGTCCACCCGCTGGGCCGCATCCAGCGTCAGCGCCCGCGCCTGGGCGATGACGGCGTCCTCCGACGGGCCGACGCCCGCGGCGTCCAAGAGGATCGCTTCACCGCGTCCGAGACGAATCGGGGCGGAAAGGATATCGCGCGTGGTTCCGGCCGCGGCTGCACAAATAGCGCGGCTGGTTCCGCTCAACGCATTCATCAGCGAACTCTTGCCCGCGTTGGGACGGCCCAAAAGGAGAATTCGGGGAAGGGTGTCGAGTCGCTCAGCCGACTTCGTCGCGGCGGGAATCCGGCTCAGTCGCGCGTCAATCGTCGCCAGTCGCTCGCGCAGGGCGACGGGAGTGATGAACTCGATCGGCTCCTCGGCGAAGTCAATGTCCGCCTCGACCAACGCCAGCAGCTCGGCCAACTCATCCCGGGCGTCGCCGATCTCGTGCGATAGCCGTCCGTCCATCATCCACCGCGAGGCCCGGAGTTGCGTGTCGGTCCGCGCCCGGATGACGCCAGCGACGGCTTCGGCCTCCGCGAGGTCCATCGCCCCGTTGAGGAACGCCCGGGCCGTGAACTCGCCCGGCTGGGCGGCGACCGCACCCAGCGCCATTGCCCGTCGGCGAATCATCTCCAAGACCGGCGGCGAACCGATGCTGTGGATTTCCACCAGGTCCTGACGCGTATAGCTGTGCGGCGCCCGGAAGACATAGAAAACGGCCGGCAGTCCGATTTCCGCCGTCGATCGAACCTCGCCTGAAATCCGCGTCGACCCCGGTCTGCGAGCCAGGGGCACGTCCCCCGCAACCTTGACCATGGTATCCGCGATATCGATCGCCTTCGGTCCGCTCAGGCGAACGATGCCGACCGCACCGTTCCCCGGTGCGGACGAGACGGCCACGATGGTGTCATCCAGTCGGTCGAGCATGAGTGTTCCACGTCATGGGCAATGCGGATTGTCGATTGTCGATTGTCGAATGAAAGCGTCAACAAATCGACAATCGGCAATGGCAATCGACAATTCGTGACCACCCGTGGGCTGATAACCACAAGGCCGCAAAACGCGGACGTCGGCGATCCATAAAAAAACTTGACTTTCATCGCGGGTGCCGGGGTCGAGAAGCGGGTTTTTACCAAGAAAACGCGCCAAAGTTTTGCGACGGCGTTTTTATATCCTACCGTTCGGATAAGTACTAGTGTGGATACCTAGCATCGACCAGCGATGCGCTAACGGGGGTTCCGAATTATGGCATTGACCGTAACGAACACGAACACGATGTCGTTGTTGAACATCCTGAACCAGAACTCGATTGCCCAGTCCAGCACCTTAAAGCAGCTTACGACGGGCAAGCGAATCAACACCGGCAAGGACGATCCGGCGGGACTGATCGCCTTGACATCACTCAACACTGAGCTGACGGCGGTCACTGCATCGCTGACCAATAACCAGCGGACCGATTCGATGCTGACGGTGGCCGACTCCGCGATCGGCGAGATCAGCTCGTTGCTCAGCCAGATCGAGACGCTGGTCATTTCCACGTCCAGTAAGACGACGCTAACCGACGCGGAGGTCGCGGCCAACCAGTCGCAGATCGACAACGCCCTGTCGGCCATCGACCGGATCGTCAACACCACGAACTTCAACGGCACCAGGTTGCTCGATGGGGCTCTCGCCGTCGATACGAGCGGGGCGGCCGGTAACAGTTATCTGAGCAACCTGCGGGTCTTCTCCCGGGGTCAGAGCACGACCGACACCAGTTTGAGCATCAACCGAATCGCGTCCGCGACGGTCGCGTCGGCGACCTTCGCTTTCGCCGGAGGGGCCTCAACCACGCGCACCTCGGGAACGACCACCGTGGCGATCAAGGGGGCGTTGGGGACGGCGACGGTGACGCTGGCCAGCGGTCTGACGCAGTCGGACATAGTGACCGCGATCAACCTCGCCAAGGCCCAGACCGGCGTCTCGGCGATCCAGAACTCGACGAACATCAAGCTGAACGCCACCGCGTACGGGGCAGATTCGTTCGTCAGTGTAGATGTGCTGTCCGGAGGGAAGATCAACACGACCTACGGGACGGCGACCAGCGACAGCAACACGACCAACGACGTTCAAAACATCAGCAAGCAGGTCGGCAAGGACGTCAACGTCACCATCAACGGTCAGACGGCGGCGGCCGACGGGTTGGACGTCTTCTACAGCGCCAATGACCTCAGTCTGCAGTTCACCGTCTCCACAGACTTCGGAAAGGGCAACACGGGGGCGACGACTTCGACTTCCTTTACCGTCAAGGCGTCGGGCGGCGCCACCTTCCAGCTTGGAACGACGGCCAGTACGCGACAGACCCTCGGCGTCGACTCGTTGGGGACGTACAACCTCGGGGGAGGCAACGGATCGGCCAAGCTAAGCCAACTGAAATCGGGCTTCTCCCAGGCGCTAAGAACGGACCCGACGGGAGCGTTGACCTCCGTCCGCGAGGCGATTTCCGACGTGGCCAGCATCCGGGGTCGGATCGGAGGCTTCCAGAAGTTCCAGGTCGGAAGCTCGATTAATTCCCTGAAGGCGGCCCAGACGGCGCTCACCCAAGCTTCCAGCGCCATCGGTGACACGGATTATGCCGCCGCAACGTCGAATCTGAACCGTGAGACGGTTCTGATCCAGTCCAGCATCCAGTTGCTCGGATTGGCGAATCAGCAGTCGTCGCAGATTCTGTCGCTGCTCAACTTCTAGGCGTATAGGATTTTTTGGAGGGAATCGAGCGGACCGGGGGGACCGCTCGAGGACGGGGTACGGCAGCGGGTCGGGGGCGGAAGCCTTCGGCCCGTTGCTCGTTGAGTGAGAGCGTCTAACAGAACCCCAAGCGCGAGCGCGGGGTCAACGCTCGAGGGCCGAAAAAGCCCAAGGGCGGTCGCTTGCGTTTCCGGTTCTGATAGGGGAGTGAAGGACTGCCTCCCTACGGCCCCAGGCACCCCTCGTTATCACGCCGAACGCGCTCGAACTCCGCGGTAAGCGCCGCTCCGCCCAGATCGGGATACAGATATTTCTGCTGCTCGATGACTTTGATGATCCCCGCGGGCGGCTCGCTCAGAGCGGTCCGACATTGCAGGTCGCGCAGCAGCGACCTCCAGCGGATCGGGTGCCCCGGCGTCAGATGAGTGGCCAGCCGATTGAACTTCGGCAGCGCCTCCGCGAATTGACCTAGGCGATACATCGACTCCGCCTGTCCGAAGACCACGCGGAGATCCGTTTCGTTCGTCGGCAGAGCGGTTTCGTCCTTCCCCGCGGCACACTCGCCGAACAACTGTCTAGCTTTCTGGAATTTCCCGGCCTGGAGATTCGCCTCGGCCAACTGCACGCGCAGTTCGCGGCGGTCCATTCCCGTCGCCGCCGCATCGTTGATTTCAGCCCAAGCGTCCAGTTGGTCGGCCAGCAGCAGAGCGACCTCCGCCTTACGCTGGGCCGATGTTTCGTTGCCCGCCGCGCGGAGCTTTTCGACATCGGCCGCCATCGCCGCATATAGCACGCCAAGCGTCGGCCCGGCGCTCTGCGGCGCGGCCGCCACGTACGCCGGAATCGCCCGGGCGGCCTCGTCGAGTTGTCCGAGCGTTTCATACGCCAGAAGCCGCACGCGCCACACTCGTCCGAACAGCGCGGTCTCGACCGGATGATCCTGCTCGAAGTTCAACAGTAGTTCGAGGGCCTGAGCCGCCCGGTCGATCCGCGGAATGATCGCCGTCTCCGCGACAAGCACGCGAGCCTCGGCGAGCAAGGACCACGCGGACGTCGCCCGCGGCGATTCCCCTTCGCGGCTCAAATGGGCGCCGATGCGGGCCATGAAGTCGCGATACGCCGATAGGATGCCATCGGCGCGGAGGACAAGGTCGAGGGCGTCGCCGGGGCTTCGCGCGGCCTGCCGTTGCAGGGACTGGGCTAGTGCGCGGACCCGAAGAAACGCGCTCTCCAGAAAATGCTCGTGTGCCTCGTCCACCCGTCCGAACTGCTCCGCCGCGGCGTCGAATTCGCCGAGGTCGTCGAGCAACTGGGCGTAGTAGAAGCGCCAATAGCGGGCGGCCTCGGTGTCGGCGTGGTTCGTAAGCAGGTTCTCCATCGCCTCGCGGTAGAGCGCCGCGGCCTCGGTCTTCGAATCTTGAGCCGCGTCGTGATACAACTCCGCCGAAAGCTGTACGCCGAGCGTCGCCGCGTTCAAAGCTCGATCAAACCCCGGGTGATATCGCGCCGCTTCGACCAGTTGTTTCGCCGCGCCGCGAAGGTCGCCGCGGCGGTATTTGGCGATCGCGACGTGGTAAAGCACTTCCGGCGCCAACGCTTTCGCGCCGCCCAACCGGGCAAGGACTCGCTCGCCGGTTGCAATCGCCCGGTCGAGCAGAGCTGGCGCGGCGCCGGCGGATTGGTCCGCCTCCGACATCAACCCGGTGACGTAGGCGCACTGCTCGAACGGATCGAGGCGCTCGACGTCAGCCTCACGTCCAATTTTTCGATACAACGCCGCGTAGACCGCGTCGCGGCGGTCCGGTGTCCGCGACGCGAGTTGCGCGAGGGTCCGCCACGCCCGGTCGCGGAATTCATTCGCTTCCGTCGTCCGTCCGGCCTTCTCCGCCGCCGCGGCCTGCGACTGATGGACCGACTTCTCCAAGAGCGCGGCCGCAAGATGAATCCCGAAGCGATCCTCGCTTTCCCCTCCGACGGCGTTTCGCAGACGGGCGATTCCGCTCACCGCGCTCTCGAACCGACCGTCGTCGCGGTCGTTGCGGACGCCCTCGATCGTGCCGAGGGTGACCGCCCATTGGACGCGCTCTTTCTCGACGACGTCGCTGAGCCGCTCCGTGACCGCGATCACCTGGCCCAGTTGCTCGCGGGCGGCCGCGTGATCGTTCAACCGCCGCTGCGTCATCCCTGCAAGAAGCAGGGCCGGCGCTTGAACGTGACTGCGCTCCTGCGGCGTCTGAAGGATCGAACTCTTGATCGCCAACGTCTCCACGATTTCATTGAGATGGCGTGCGCGGGTCGCATCGTCGTCCCCCCGCGGTAGGGCGTCATAGAACAGCGCCCACAGCAAGAGATAGTCCGCGCTCAGTGTCAACCGGTCGAGCTCGTCGACGTACCCGCGTTTGTCGAGGGCCTCAAACTCCTGCGCCGGCAGGCGGTCGATCCGCGCGGATTCATCCTGCAACCGCTGAGCGAGCGTTCGCACGACCTTGACGGCGCGGGAGGCGAGCGCTGTCAATCGAGCGCGATCCTCTTCGCTCCCGCCGAAGTAAAGAATGTTCGTGGAAAACGGCTCGGCCTCTTCGTACAGCAGTGAGTGCCCGAGCGTGTATTGCCAATGGAAACGGCGGGAATCCTCCGGGTTGTCCTCGACCAACTGCTGGAGGAGTCGGTTGGCCTCCGCGATCGCCGACCGCCGTTCGTCCAGCGGCCGCGCCGCGTCGGCGAACTCCGCGAGCTTCACCTCGCGCATCAACAAGAGCGTCGTCGTCGCGCTGGTGGGCGGAAAGTCCTTGAGATGAAGCTCAAGAATCTCACTCAGGCCCCGCTTCTTGAGGGCTTCGCGAAACTGCACGGTGTTCAGCCGCGTCTCCTCCGCGGGCGGATTGGGCGGGGGCGATGATGCGGGCGAAGGCTCCGAGGCCCCAAGCGGCGCCCAAGCACCCGCCAACAGCAACATCCCCAACAAACGGGTACCCCAACACGCTCGAAACTGCCGGTCGAGGGTGGCATGCCCAAGCCCGCCGACGGCGGGCGCCGGCATGTTCCTCCCCCGGCATGGCGGCGCTGCGCTTGGCCATGCCACCCGAAGAATCGACAGTGTCGATGCACTACGGTTCGGCGAACGCAACGTTCTTGCACTCCGCGCGCAGGGCCGCATTCCAGCAGTTCACCACGTGGTCCCAGCGCACGTCCGTCTCCGCGGCGATGATGATCGGCGTCTCCGCGTCGAAGCCCGGTTTTTGCTGAATGCCGCGAAGCGTCTGGGCCAATTGGTTGAAATCCGTAGGGGTCTCGTTCGGAAAGGAGTCGATGCGGATCGTGCAATCTTCGCGGCCCGGCCCCGAGTCCGAAAGCCGAACGAAGATCGGCGTCACGGGAAGCGACACGGCCGGGCCTGTCCCTCCGGCTCCGCCGTACCGCGGCATCTGCGACGAAAGCAACCCTTCCGGCTGGGCGAATCGCGTGGTGGTCATGAAGAAAATCAGAAGAAGGAACGACATGTCAATCATGGGCGCGAATCGGCTCAGCGTGAGGAGGACGCTCTGGGGCGTGTATCGTCGGCGCGGGGGGCGGAAGTGGACGGTCGCCTCGTCCCCTTCGCCGGGGGGCGGCATGATCGGCCAGTCCGATGCCGTGGCCATCCTATTCCCCCTCCCCGGCGATGGCCGCGACGTTGAGCATCTCGATGTGCTGCCGGGAGACCTCGCGCATCACCGCCAGTACATCCGCGTAGCGAATGCGACGGTCGGCGCGGATCACGACCTTCATATTCGGAAACTCGCGTTTCATGGCCGCCAGCCGTTCGGAAACCGCCCCGATGGTCTCCGGCGGATTCGGACCGACGCTGTAGAGCACCGCGTCGCCGCCCTCCGCGGGCTCACCCATGCGGCAGTTCACGACGATCCGGTCGGAGATTTGCGGGACCTTGGCTCGGCTATGCTCGGGCTCCGGCAACAACATTGCCACCTGCTCCGCCGAAGTGAACTTCGAGACCAACATGAAGAAGATCGTGAGCAGGAAGATCACGTCGATCAGCGGGGTGTAGCTGAACCCGATCGGCGACTGGGGTCTTTGATAGCGACGTCGCATGGGCATGGGCCTACTTCACCGCCGCGACGGGGGCCGCGGCGCGTGCGGCGGCGGCCGCCTGCGCGGCGGGCTTAAACACGGCCAGAATCCGATCCGCGGCCACGGCGCATTCGGCCGTCATCACCTCGATCCGATTGCGGAACACCGCGTACACGCTTAACGATGGGATGGCCACGGCGAGTCCCCAGAACGTCGCCACGAGAGCGATGGAGACCTTGTCGGCCACGATCTGGGCGCGCGGGAAGGTGTCCGACGAATGGATCGCCGCGAAAAGGAGGATCATGCCCACGACGGTCCCGAAAAGACCGATCATCGGCGAGATCGCCCCAATGATGTTGAGATACTCGATCTTGCGGTAGAGCTTGGCCGATCGCTCCTCGATTGCTTCTTCGAGCGCCCGCTCCATCGCGGAAAAGCCGTTGGGCGCCTCGCGCAGCGCCGCGTGGAGGGCGTAGCCCAACATGCTCGGCTCCTCGGCGGTGAACTCGACGGCCTCGAGGTAGCGCCGCTCATCGACCAACCGTTGCGTCTCCTGCACGGCGCTGGGTGGAACGATCGTCGAGCGGCGGATGGAAATGCTGTATTCGATCGCCAACGCCAAGGCCGCAATCGAAAGCAGAACGATCACCCAGGCGATCAATCCCCCCTTGACCACGAAGAAATCAAAGTAATTGAGGGATTCCGACGCCGGGCCTGCGCCTCCGCCGCTCGGCTGGGCCCACGCCGGCGCAGCCGCCGTCAACATCACGAGTAGCGCCGCCGCGCCCGCTAGAGATAGAAATCTCGCCAAAATCGAATCCTCCTCAATATACTCCCTCTCCCTTCCAGGGAGAGGGTTGGGGTGAGGGTCGCGCCGCCGAAATCACCCCTCACCCAGCCGCACCCCTAAAGGGGGGTGGCGTTTTTGGGTCAGACCCGACGGGGGGGCGGGGGCCAACCCTAGCCGCGGGG
>JAZDHF010000258.1:0-5004 GCA_043806315.1 Planctomycetota bacterium
TACGCGCTCCTGGGCGTTCCGACGAAGATCATGGCCCCAAGGAAGACCTGGTCCGAGGGCGGGGCGCCGCATAGTGACGGAAAAAGCGCGTAGACCCTTGTATTACAGCATCTTCTGCACAAGGGTGCGGAAGTTGGGCTAAGCGGGTTTGGTCATGGTGGCAATCGTTGTTGGCGAACTTCGGGCCGGCGTTCACGCGGCCCGGATGGGTGCGATTTGTGCAATGGGTCACGGGGATGATGCAGTTCCGTCTCGATGCGACATGGGGCGCGGGAAGTTACTGGTTGAAACCGCAATGGAATCGTCGAAAACAACACTCTTCGATCCTGGATTTGCGACGATTGTTTTGGCGGCACCGCGCGGAGTTTTCCAAACTCTTGTTGAAGCTGGAAGAGATTACAAAAATACCCTCGGCCTCGACTCCTGCCCCGAATCCGCGAGAAATCGCCGCCTGAAAAAGTAGAAACTACTGGCTACTGGGACGGAACAGAGCCGTCTCGCTTCTAGCAGCACCTCGGAGTCGACGAAGATTATGTCGGAAACGCGCGAAAGTCCTTCGAGCAGCCTCTTCGCTATCACATCGACGTTGACGTGTTCATCCAGCGTCCTCCCATAGAGCAAGCGTTGCATCGCTGTCGGGCGGATCGGCGCGATGTAGCAAAACTCAAGAGGGCGCGTGCGGTGGTCGGTGACCAGCGCTGCGCCGACAAACGCGTTCCCGCTGTCCTTCGAGCACGACACGTAGCAAAGCGCCAGCGCGGGAATCTGCTTCCCCAGAACCTCCTGTTCCGCCTCTTCGTTTGCAGACGTGGTCTGAAAACTACTCGTATTCTCTGCCATATCAAGACGAGCCTCCCAATGACCAGACGCCAAGGTACACAAATAGAACGCCAAAGTAAAGGTGCTTGCCACTGCCCCCATTCGCCATCGCCCACCCGCCAATCGAAAATCGCAAATCGCCAATCTGTAGTGCCACATACTGGCACCTCAACCCCCTCCCTCCCCGGCTCTGATATCTCAAATCTGAAATCGCCACCCGCGGGCCGCCCCTTTCGGCGCTCCGCCTTTTCGGTGTTTCGGCGTTTCCTACTCCTCTTCTACGCCGAGCATGTTCGCGATCCGATCAAAATCATCCAGCGAACAATACTCGATCGTAATCCTCCCGCTCCCCTTGCGACGCCCTTCGTGGATGGTCACCTTGGTCTTCACCGCCCGCTCGAACCGCTGCTCCAAATCGCGCAGATGGGCCGATCGCAATCGCCCCCCGCGTGTGCCACTGCTCTTGAGCAGTGCGCCCCCGCCTTCGAGTGCCACGTCGGTGGCATCGGCCTGGAACGCCTTCCCCCGCCGTACGACCTCCTCCACCGCCCGCACGGACAGCTCGTTGGCCACCGCGGCCTCTGCCAGCCGCAGCCGGTGCGTCTCGTTCGCGACTCCCAGCAGACACCGCGCGTGTCCCATGTTCAGCTTCCCCGCGGCCACCATCGCCCGGATCGGCTCGGCCAGTTCCAGCAACCGCAGGTAGTTCGTGACCGTCGTCCGGTCCTCGCCCAACCGATCGGCTACCTCTTCCGATTTGAGGCCGAACTGCGTGCAGAACTGCCGATACGCCCCCGCCCGATCGATCGCGTTCAGGTCTTCGCGTTCCAGGTTCTCGACCAGCGCCAACTCCAGCATCTGCTCGTCCGTCGCCTCGCGGACGATCACCGGCACAGTCGTCATCCCGATGGACTTGGCCGCCCGCCACCGCCGCTCCCCTGCGATGATCTGGTACTGCCCGTTGAGCGCCCGCGCCGTGATCGGTTGAAGCAACCCATGCTGCCGAATAGACGCTGCTATTGATGCTACGTCATCATTAGTGATAATATCTCTCGGCTGGAACGGATTCGTCTGCAACGCCTCCGTCGATAGCATCACCGCATGGACAGCCGCCGGGCCGACGCTAGCACCCGCCGCAACTGGCGCCGTCTCGGCTTCTCGATTAACAGTGAGCACCGCTGCCGGTTGTTGGCCAGATTCTGACCTTAGGTTTGATACGAGCGAATCTAGCCCTCGCCCAAGGCGTCGTGCTATTTTGGACATGGATTCCTCCTTGAAAGCACGCCGGTCAGCCCGCGCTTCACTCTCCGACCAAGCGCCACGGGATCGGTCAACCGGCTTGTGGAATGTTGAGTTATGGAACCGGACCTGTCAACCTAGCCGAACAAGCTCAGACGGCGGAAACGCGATATGCCGCGTGCATGCCCGGCTGAATGGCATGTTCCACGTGGAACATTGGTTTGGATGGCCGGTTCGTCTCGGAGGCTGGATCACTGTTTCACGTGAAACAACGCTCTCGTTCGCTCGCGTGTCGCCGCCTCGCGGACGTTGTTCCACGTGGAACAACGCTTCCCGCAATGCGCGACCAAGCGGACAAGGCTCGGCCAAACGTCGTCCGCTGTTGGGCTACCATGCTGAATACGCGTTTAGCGAACGCGTTTTGGCTAACGGGTCGTGCGGCCGGTGCGGGTGGAGTCGAAACGACGGTACGTGAAGTCCTCGTCGAACCACGAACGTCCCTGGCGATCAATAATGGTCTCGCGATAGGTGATTTCCTCGCGTTGGCTGTCGAGGCCAGCCGTCGCCGGCCAATCGGTGCGAGCGACTACCATATCGAATCCAGAATGTAAAGTACAGCCCGGCGGGAATATAAGATGCGAAACTGTATTCCGCAAGGTGGGCGTAGGCCGGAGCGACCCGGCGCAACCGCAGACCGGCATCAAGACGGCGAACGCCGCGGCGGCGACTTTGGTGGGGCGGTACACCGATTCCCTCCACTCCGGTCCTGGGCGGCCTATTCGCCCAAGCGCAGTTGATCCAGTCGGCGTGCCAGGTCACGACGAAGTTGCCGATGTCCGAGAAGAGGCCCGCTCGGTCAAGCCGTCGACGCCATCGAGGTTCGGTGCTGAGGGCTGGGTAAGCTGGGGTGAGCCTAACGGTCGGACCGGCCGTGTACTGGGCGCGACATCACCAATAGCGGTTTGCGTGTTCGCGATGGGGCGGGACAATCCGCGTTGATCGGAGAGCGAGTCCATGAGCACGCTGGCTGCTGCTTGCATTGCGTTCGTCGTCGGGGCCGGCGCCGCCGGCGCATTCCTTTGGTTGCTGCGACGACGGGAGGGCGACCTTGCGGCGCGGCTCGCTTCGGAAGCGCAGCAGGCCAAAGCGGAGGAGATGGCCGCACTGGTGCAGCAACTTCAGACAGCCTTCTCATCGCTGTCCCGCCAGGCGCTGTCGGCAAACGCCGGGGACTTTTTGCAACTGGCCAAGCCGCTGTTCGATCAACAAATCACGCTGGGCGATCAAACACTCGAATCGAAGAAGAAGCTGATCGACGCACGGCTGGAGGCGATGAACGGTACGCTCAACACGCTCAACAGTCTGATTCAGAATGTGGAAAAGCAGCGGGCCGAGTCGCAGGGGGCGTTGCAGCGGCATCTCGAAACCAACGCCGACGCGACGCGGCGATTGCAATTGACGACGGCACAGCTCCGTGAGGCGCTGGCGAATCCCCAACGTCGCGGCCAATGGGGCGAGCGAATGGCCGAAGATGTGCTGCGACTCGCGGGTTTTGTCGAGGGGGTCAATTACCATAAACAGCAAATCCTCGCCGACGGCGGCAAACCCGATTTCACTTTTCTACTGCCCGGCGACCGGCGGGTGCATATGGACGTGAAGTTCCCATTGGTGAATTACCTGAAAGTCCTCGATGCGCCCGACGACGCGGGACGCGCGCAGGCCACGGATCAGTTTCTGAAAGACGTGCGCAAGCGGATCAAGGAAGTCACCGGCCGGGAATACATCGACCCCGCGGCCGGGACGGTGGACTACGTGCTGGTGTTCATTCCCAATGAGCAAGTTTACGGATTCATCCATGAACATGACGCGGTACTACTGGACGACGCACTGCGAAGTAAGGTCGTGCTGTGTTCGCCGCTGACGCTCTATGCGATCTTGGCCGTCGTGCGGCAGGCCGTGGAAAACTTTCGTTTCGAGCAGGGGTCGAAGAAGATTCTTGACCACCTCGGCGAGTTTCAGAAGCAGTGGGGGAAATTCGTGGAGACGATGGAGCGCATGGGGCGGAAATTGGACGAGGCCCGCAATGAATATGATGAACTGAAGACGACGCGAACGCGACTGCTCGAGCGACAACTGGACAAGATCGAGGATTTGCGAGCGGCGAGGGAAGAACCGGTGGCGGGGCTGGGCGACGCGACTCGCACGTGATTGGCGATTGGCGATTGTCAAATGGACGACAGGGGTACGGAGGCAGGAGGGGGAAAGAGCGAAACGCCGAAACGCCGAAAAGCCGAAAAGCCGAAAAGCCGAAACGCCGAAATGGGCGGGCCGCAAGTGACGATTTCAGATTTGAGATATCAGAGTTGGGGCGGAAGGGCATTGAAGTGCCACTATATGACACTCAACATTGGTGATTGGCGAATGGAATTATGCGGCGGGCGGGCAAACTTGATCGACTCTTTCGCCCCTCCGGGGCTTGTTGTTGGTAGGTCGGACGCTTTCCCCGGGGCTTCGCCCTGGGCTATTCCCGGTCGCCCCTGACGGGGCTTGCGGGGGATTGGGGATTTGCGATTAACGATTCCTTCGAGCCCTTCGAGGCTCAGGGCAAGGCTCAGGACAAGCGTCGATTGGAGTTGTGTGTCGCGCCGTGCTCGTCCTTTCGCTGGTCTAAGACGACTACGCTATGTGCCGTGCGGAGCGATCGGTCGAAGCCCGTTGAAACGGGCTAATCCTCAACAGGGGGGGCGAACGGGTAACCGGCCCTAAAAGGACCGGCCTGAAAGCCGCCTTCGGCGGCGCAAGGCCGCTAACCCGCATTTCTCACCAAGTGTTGCGAGTCGATGCTGGTTGAGCCGAAAACAGAGGTTGGTGGCAGGTTGCGTAGGGAATGC
The DNA here is from genome assembly GCA_043806315.1 of Planctomycetota bacterium. Classification (GTDB taxonomy): domain Bacteria; phylum Planctomycetota; class Phycisphaerae; order UBA1845; family UBA1845; genus SBAX01. The sequence continues at coordinate 4,950 of JAZDHF010000258.1, forward strand.
GGCGGGAGGTGGTAGGCTACGCCGCGTTCGGCGGAGTGGAGGAGGCGGGAAATGC
>JAZDHF010000259.1:0-25427 GCA_043806315.1 Planctomycetota bacterium
AAACGACGGGCCGATTGGCTGGCTCCGTGCGTGGCGCGGTTGGCAGTGCTTTCATCTGATCCTCTTGGGAGCCGTCCTCAATGAGGAACGCCACAAAAAATGTGGGTAACAGCAAGGCGCGAGCGCGGGGTCTTGGCCCGTTGCCGGCGCACGCCGATGGCGATGAAAGCCGCCGATCCACCAAACCTCGTCAATAATTCCACGCCGCGCCACCGGTTTTCAAAAAAAAAATTTCTCGATTTCTGTGTCTAGCGCGGAAGCTCATAAGATCGTTCTCGCTAGCGCGTGCCTAGCACGGGAGGTTTCACCCGTGGGAGGGGAAAGGTGGACTCATGGCAGGGCCGAATCCCTTGTCACGGTCACAGGCGCTTTACGATCGTAGACACCAATCGTTCAAGCGCCGGTCGATGCTGCTGCATAAACAACGACGGTTCGATCAGCTCCAACTCAGACAACCGCAGCGCCCCGGCCGGATCACGCATCACGTCAACTCGCGCGTAAAGGAGTTCGCCGGCAACGAGCGATATGGCGCGATCGGCGATGTTTCTATCCTCACTGGTCGGAGCCTCGGCAGCTGAAACGTGTTCCATATCACTGGTGAAGCGAGGTCTCTTGGTCACCACATGCGTGAGTTCGCCGCCGATCCATACAATGGCTCGCTCGCCACGGTTCTCAACGGACGGCATGTACCTCTGAACCATTACATCACGATCCAGAAGCAGGGAGGTCAGAAACTCCTGCGCGGTGTCGGCTTCATCCAACGCGTATCGTCGAGTTTGGAACGACGCAGCAGAGACGGTGGGCTTGATCACCGCTTGCGACCAGCCGTTCCCTTCCAGGATGTTGTGAAATTGCGCGTCCGACCCACGCGACAGCCACACGGTCGGAACAACGGGTACGCCCCGCGCGTCCAGGTTGCGCAGGTAGCCCTTATGTATATTCCAACGAATCGCGTCGACTGGGTTCAGAAGTTTAGTTGTGCGAGCGGCCTTCTCAACCCATGAAAGAAACGCATTCGGCGCCGTGTAATAGTTCCAAGTGGAACGCAGCACGCACAGGTCGAAACCGGCAAGACCGGCCGTAGGGTCGTCCCATGCGATCATCTCCGCCCGAACTCCGGCCTCGCGCAGTGCGGCAAGCAACAAGTCTTGATCGGGATCGGGTTCGGGAAGTTCAACGCAGGTCGCTAGTGCTACTCGCATTCATCCGCTCCTGTACCACCGCTCCGAATGCTCAAAGTACCCCACTCCCCAACCTCAGGCCAGCCGGTTCATCACGTTGGCTCGGCGGCCATACTCGTGCCGGACCCGGAGAAGTCGATTAGCGCACGCTACCTCATGGGAGAAATCGCGGCCAGAAAGAGTGGCCGCGACCGAAACCTGAGTCAGCATGCGCGCCTCAAACGGCGAGTACCTGTGCCATCGGCGCGTCGCCGCCGCGTAGTGCAAGCAAGACTTGGCGGAGACATCGCATCTACCCCGGTCTGCGTCGGATTCTGCTAATCGCGACACGCCTATGATCGGGAGAGCTGTGGGCAGTGCCCGATCTGCGGTAACATCGGCGTGTCGGCATCATTACGCAGACGGAGGTGACCTGGATGAAGATCGGGTTTGTCCAACTCTCGCCGGTTCTCGGTGATCGTGCCGCGACCCTCCGCCAACTCGATCGAATGGCCGAAGAGTTCAGGCGCGCCGACCTCGTCGTGCTGCCCGAGCTCCGCAACTCGGGCTACAACTTTGCCTCCATGGAACAGGCCCGGAGCACCGCCGAAGACGCGCGAGATGGCGCTTTCGTGCAGTATTTGGCGTCGTTGATCAAGCGTCATCATCAGTACATCGTGGCCGGGATCAATGAGATCGACGCACAGGATGGCCGTGTCTACAACACGGCGGAGCTGGTCGGCCCGGAAGGTCACATCGGCAAGTACCGTAAGGGTGCGTAAATAAATAAACTAGACATCTGCGGTTGAGCGTGTCGGTAGGGAATGAATGGAGATCGACGTGCTGTTGCGGCATCGGACGAGTAGTTTGTTCCCCCATTTGACAAAGCGACAGAGACGATTGGCCGCGGCGGCCGACGCTCGCGCGTTGGGGTATGGCGGTGTGAGTCGCGTGGCGCGGGCCGCGGGCATGAGTCGTATGACGATTCACCGGGGGCTTGCGGAGTTGGACCGGGGGGAGCTGTCCGTCAATGAAATGCAGAACTCCGAGTATACCACTCCCGTGGCGGCCAATCGGGTTCTCTACGTCACCAATCGACGAACGCTTTTCGCCATCCAGGCCGCACCTTAGCGCTGGTGCGGAATCGCCCGTCAACGGGACCCGCATGGCCCACCACGCGCAAGCCCACTGGAGTGGATGGGAATCGAACCCACCCGGGACCGCGTCAACGATCCCTCGACGGCGGCGACGTCGAACTGTTCACTTGCGGCGACCTGTTTGTCCATCACGCCGGCAAACGCCGGTGGAGAAAGAGCCATCCAGACGCCGAACCGGAAGCGGTTGCGTCAGGGTGTGGAAGCCGGACAGTTTCCGCCGGCCTCCGTCCCGCCGTAGACTTCGTGCCTGGGCCGTCCGGACAGGATCTGCTCCTTCCCCCAGTTGGCGACGTTGCGGAACGTCTCCGACGCGATGAAGGCGTCGAACGCCCCTTGGTCGCTCCATCGCGAGACGATCAAGTACTGCAATGGGTCGTCGAGTTCGCGGTAAAGATGCGTCTCCGTGTGGCCGGCGATCCCGCGCATGGCCTTCACGACCTTGCGAAAAGCGTTCTCGAACGCCGATTCCTTGCCCTTCAATACGGCGTAATTCATGCCAATCGTAACCACGGCTCGGCCTCCGCAACCTGCCAGCCTTCGCGTTTCAAAACCCACGCCCGTCAGCATAGCTCTCCGCCGACCTCCACGCGAACGGATGGCGTACGGGCTTGCGGCTGTTGCTTTCTGCGGCGAGGAAACGCACAATTCCCCCCATGACCGCAGCGCCCGCCAGACAGGACGATTCGACGCCGACCTTCACCTCGTCGGAATGGTACGATCGCGGCATCGACTGGGCCGCTCGGAATGCCCGCGAAATCCCCGTCTTGATCGACGTCTTCGGTCCGCCGGGCCGCAGCGGAATCCTCGACGCCGGCTGCGGTACCGGCCACCAGGCGTCCGCGCTGGCCCGGAAAGGTTACCGCGTCGTCGGTGCCGACATCAGCGACGAGATGCTCGACGTCGCCCGACGGCACGCCCGCGCGATCGGCGCTGAAGTGAAGTTCATCTGCGCCCCATACGCCTCCTTCCGTCAGACGCTCGACGGGGGATTCGACGGCATCTACTGTCTGGCCAATTCGCTCGCCGCAGCCGGCACGCGCGACGCCGTCGCGCAAGCCCTTCAACAATTCGCCGCGTGTCTTCGGCCCGGCGGACGACTGTTCATCCAAATCCTCAACTTCGCCCCGATGCAGAAGGAAGTCCCCTGCATCCGCGGTCCACGGGTCACGCACGTCGACGGCTGCGAGTATGTCTCGCTACGCCAGTTCCACTTCGTTGAGGATCGGTGCCAGGTGTCCAACATCACGGTTTGGCGTCAAGGCGCCTGGCGCTACCACGCCCAGAGCCGCATCCTCTACCCCATCGGCCGCGATGAGTTGCACGCCTCGTGCCGTGCGTGCGGCTTGCAGATCGACCACGAATGGGGAAGCTACGCCCGCGAACCGTTCGACATCGACCGCTCGGCCGACCTCATCCTTACCGCTACTCGCGTCTGAGCGGAAACGAAGCGCAAGCGGCTTAACATACTCTGGCGCTAACGCCCCGCGCCTCACCTTCTGCGCCGGGGCCTCCCCGATCTTCTCCGTATCGACGCCGGGATTCCTTGCCCCCGAGAAGACCCCACCCGTAGCGCCCGATCGCCGGTCATGGTTGTACTTCTATCAAGCTTTGCAATCTCGCCTTCGCTTCAGCGTTGTTCGGCTCTTGCCGGATGACGGTCCTGAACTGCTGCACGGCTTCGGCGTGTCGCCCCCAACTGCGCCAGCGCCTTCGCCAGTTCCAGCCGCGCGGCCGTGTCATCTGGGTGATAACGCAGCAGCGTGTCGAGTTCCGCGGCCGCGTCGGAAGTTCTCCCTTCCCCTATCAAAAGCAGGGCCAGGTTGAAACGCGCATCGGCGGAATCCGGCGCGGGGGATCCGTCCGTGGATCGGCCCCAAGAACACCAAAACCCGGATATTTCGGCGCCTAGAACGTCTCCCGCTGGTACGCCGCTTGCCGATAGTCTATTGACAGTCCCAGGCCGGGGCTGACCCGCTGCCGGTGGGCCGGCGGTTGCTGTGGGAACGGGACGCTCAGGGCCGGAGCCGCGCCATGCTCTCTTTGAGGCTCGAGAAACCATGCAAACTCAATCCGTAAACAAAGTACGACGTGGACTGCACGTCGTCGGATCGCTGTGGTTTGCGGCCGTCGTGTTGGTGCTCCTGCTCGTCGCCATGGCCTGCGCGACGGTCTACGAATCCGTGCATGGCGCTGAGCAAGCGTTGCTGACCTTCTACCAGTCCTCGTGGTTCGAGGCCCTGCTCTTCCTCCTGGCCGCCAACGTCCTCACCGCCGTGGTCGTGCGCTATCCGTTCTCGAAACGACAAATCGGATTCGTCATGACCCACGCCTCGATCCTTGTGATCCTCGGCGGGGCCCTGGTCACCAAGCACTTCGGCATCGAGGGCCGAGTCTCCATCCACGAAGGCGAAACACTCAAGGAGTTCCATGTCCCGGCGGAAACGCTTGCGCTGACAAATCGTGCAAACTCCACCACCTCCACCGTCGATCTGAACCCCAAGGTGTTCGGGCGATTGACCGTCGTGGAGCGTCCTCGAGACGCCGCCGTCGCCCTGGGCGACGTGCGGATCCGCGTTGAGAAGTACCTGCCTGATAGCGTCCCGTCTGAGCGGATCGTCAATGACAACCCGCAACCCCGCGCAGCCGTGGAGCTGTCCCTCGCGTCGTCGGGCCACGACGACAAAACCTGGGTCCTTGAGGGAGAAACCGCACAGTTCGGGCCGATAGCGGTCGCCCTGCGAACGGTCGCTACCGTTGAGGAACTGAAACAGCTCCTTGAGGCTCCTTCGGAGAAAGCGGCGTCGTCCGTCGGGACCGTCAAGATCGACCTTGCCGGTGCGACCGTCGAGCGACCCGTCGAGGAGTGCATGGACAAGGCGGTGCCGATCGGTGACACTGGGTACTCTATCCGCGTCTTACGATACTTCAACCACGCCACGGTCGGCCCGAACAACGAAATCACCGACGCCTCGGATCGTCCGGTGAACCCGGCGATTCAGGCGGAGATCATCGGCCCCAGCGGAACGGAGAAGCGCACCGCCTTCGCACGGTTCCCGGATTTCGCCTCCATGCACAAGGGAACCGCGACCTCGAATCTCAACCTGATCTTCGTTGCATCGGGCGCACAGGCGGACACACAGCCGACCACCCTGATCGAAGTGCTGTTCGGTCCGGAGGATCAACTGCGCCTTCGCTTTACAGCCGCAGATGGGATCGTCGCGACGCAAGAGGCTCGCCTCGGCGAGCCCGTAGACACCCCTTGGCCGGGCCGCAAGCTCACCATCGCCCAACGCTTCGACCATGCCCGGATGGAACACGCCGTCACGTTGGCCGATCCCATCCGAGAGACCCGGATGCCCGCGGTCCTCTTGAAGATCGAAGCCGGCGGTGAGAGCAGCGAAATGTGGCTGGGAAAATCGCAGCCCCGACGACTGACCATCGACCGCGTCCCCTACGAGCTTCTCTATGCCGAAAAGCAGGTCCCGTTGGGCTTCTCCATGGCCCTGACCAAGTTCACCGTCGGCTCGTATCCGGGCGGCAACCGTCCGCGATCCTTCGAGAGTCAGGTCACGATCACCGACCCGGCCAACGGGCGGACCCAAGGCCGGATCATCAGCATGAACCATCCGACCTCCTACGGCGGCTACACCCTCTACCAATCGAGCTATCAGCTCACGGGAGAGCGGGCTACGAGTGTTCTGAGCGTCGCCAGGGACCCCGGACAACCGATCGTCTTCGCGGGATATTTCGGATTGCTCGCCGGGATGATCGTCGTTCTCGGGGTTCGCGTGAACGACCAGCGAAAGCTTCAAAGGGCCGACGATTCCGCTTACAGCGCGGGCCGGGGCAACGGCCGGCGGACGATCTCGCTGTTGAATCCCGGTGAGCGATGTCGTCAGCAACCGCCCAACGATCCCGATCCGCCCGGCAGGAAGGAACCCCGCCCGGCCACCTGGATTCGACCGGAGGTTGGCGTCGGTCGGGAGGTGTCAAAGTGATGTCACCGATTATTCTCATCCTCGCCGCGTTTTTGCCGACCCTCGCGTCGGCCCAGGAGCCGAAGCTGCCGCCGGATCTCGACGTGACCGCCATCCGCGGGCTCTGCCTGCAACACGACGGTCGCTGGCCCCCGTTGGACACCGTCGCCCGCGACATCGTTACCTCCGTCACCGGCACGGCGTCCTTCCGCGGACACGATCCGGTCCTGTGGCTTCTGGCCTGGACCTTCGCCCCCGACACCTGGATGAAGGAGCCGCTCATCACCATCCGCAACGCCGAGCTGCGCCGCGAACTCCAACTGTCGCCTACGCAGACCGTCTTCTCTTACTCCGAACTGTTGAGCCACCGACCGTTGCGGTCGCTGATCGAAGCCTTGGGGCAGATCGAGCGCGGGCGGAACATGAATCCCTTGGAGTCGAAGGTCTCGGACATCAGTGACAAGTTGAGTTTGCTTCAAACGGTCCTTCGCGGCCAGGCGATCAAGCCGATCCCCGATCCCGCCAACGCGCTGGGCGCCTGGAAACCCATGACCCCCGGCCACGGCGCTCAAGCCGATGTAGGTGTCGCCTGGGACGCGCTGGGTGATGCGTTTCGCAGTGGCGACTCCGCCGCATTCACTTCCGCCTCTGATCGTCTTCTCAAGACGGTGTCGGCCCTACCCGCCGCGTATCGCCCGGATGCAAAGTCGCTCGCGACCGAGCTGAAGTACAACCAAATCCAGCCGTTCAGCACGGCCTGGAAGGTCATGCTCGTCGGCGCTCTCCTCGCTGCGGCGGCGATCCCCGTCCGGCGACGATGGTTCGACGGTTTGGCCGCTGCCGGAATGATCGCGGGATTCGCACTGTTGACCTATGGTCTGTCGCTCCGCTGGCAAATCGCCGGACGCATCCCGGCCTCCAATATGTTTGAGTCCCTGCTGTTTCTCAGTTGGGGAATGGGGGCCTTTGCCATTCTCTCGGTATTTGTGTTTCGCGATCGAATGGTACCCTTGACCGCTTCGGGAATGGGCGCCTTGGCATTGATCCTCGCCGACCGTCTGCCGCTCGATCACTTCATCCGTCCCATCGCCCCGGTGCTCCTCGACACGATCTGGATGTCCATTCACGTACCCGTCATTATGATTTCCTACTCCGTACTCGCCCTCGCCGTCCTGGCGGCGCACGCTCAGTTGATCGTTATGGCATTCGCGCCCGGGAGAGTGCATTGGTCCAATACCATTGATCGTTTACACTACTGGTACGTTCATGTGGGAACGATTCTGCTCGCCGCGGGAATTACCACGGGGAGTATGTGGGCCGCATCCTCATGGGGTCGCTATTGGGGATGGGATCCGAAGGAAGTGTGGTCATTGGTGGCTCTGCTCGGGTATTTGACCATTCTCCATGTACGACCCGGACCCGAGCCGCTGCCACGTTGGGCCTACGGATTGGGAATTGTCTTGACTGTCGCATTGCTCGCCGTCATCGTTCCCAAACTGTCACCCATAACGGCGGGGAAAGGATTGGCGATCGCCGCAATGGTCTTCGGCATGGCCGTTCTTGTACTCGCCCACGGACCCTTCGCCGCCGCCGCCAAGAGCATCATGTGTTTTTGGCTGATTATTATGACCTACGTCGGGGTGAACTACGTGTTGGGCATCGGCCTGCACAGTTACGGTTTCGGCACCGGCGCGGTGGTTCGCTACATGTTCCTCACCGGCGGCATCGAGTTGGCCTTCGTCGCTCTACTCTCCCTAGTTTACTGGTTCCGCCGCCCGCCGGCCGCACTGGCGCCCACTGCTCTTCCATTCGTAGCCCCGGCTTGAGACGGGCGTTCGAGGGGGCGGTCAGGAACCGTTGAAGAGCAGTTGGAACTTGGCAAAGTCACGCAAATCGACATCAGCGTCGCAGTCGAAATTGAATGCCGCACACCGTGGATCGACTGATCCATCGGGACCGCTCCAGCAGGATACAAAACCGCTGGCATCCGTCAGATCGACGTCTCCGTCGCGATCTTCATCGTCCATCCACCACTGATACAATTGCACGGCGTTGTAATCGTTGGTGGTCACAATGCCGCCCAATAGCAGCTCATTCATCGACCGGTCAAGATACTTCCGAAACACGCTGTCCGGGTTGTCCGGGTCCTGCTTCTCATGGCAATCGCTCAGCGTGTATCCGTTCTCCAGGATAGCGGGGATCATGACGAACTTCGCCGCCCAGGCATCGAGCGCCACGGGGTCAACGCCGGCCAGCAGTCGATCGTGTCGGGTTGCCTGACCATACGTGGCGTCGGGTCCCGATTCCGGGCGCGCCAGAATCCATATACAGTCGAGGATCGTTACGTCGGGCATTCGCACATCAGCCATGACGGCGCCGAGGCCGCCGAACTCGACCCCGTTATGGGAATTCGTGCCGAGGCTCTGGGTGACCACACCCATGTGGTTCTTGACAGAGGCGGTGATCCCATAAATCCGATGGGTCTTCAACACCGGTATGTTGATCACCACCAGGCGGTCGGAGTCATAGGTTTCAGTGTCCGCCGACCACACGCCATACTTGTAGCTGACGTAACTGCCGAAGGGCGTGCGGAACTTGGGGTAGGAGATTTTGATCTGCGTGCGGGGGTGTAGAAGAGGGTCGACGACATATCCGTCGCCCAGGTTTCCCGCCGAATACTCGCTCACGGCCGCCAAGCGGAAGGAATCCCACAGTACCGTCGCGACTTTCCACCACTCGGCGGCGAAGTCGTTCACCACGTCTTGCGGTGACTGCCCGATGTTCTCGGCGTTATTGGACGGTCGATTCAGGTTGCCGGACCCCTGACCATTGTCCGCGACGATGACTTCGCCGACGAATCCATCCGGGTGTTCAACGATTCGCCGGATGACGCCGCGAAGGACATCGGTGTTCGTGCCCCCGCGCTCGGACCATTGGCCGTTGATCTTGATGATCACGACGTCGTCGGAATCAATCAGGCCCTCCGGGCCGGAAGTCGCACCCATCGCCGCCGAGCGATGCCATTTCAAACCGTGGGTGCCCATCAACGTGATCAAGTCGTCGATGCCGCCGAAGCGACCCGGACATACGCCGCGCGCATTGTTGACCACGAACACATCCGGTCGGTAGTCAGCCGGCGGCGTCAGAATGGTGCTCGGCGACGATGAGCTCATCGACGCGACCGCCCACAGAGCCAGCACGAGCATGGCCAGCAGACCGCCGATGACCCTATAGACGCCCGAACGCAGAACGGCGGCCAAGCTCTCCCGCCCGATGACCACCGTTCCGACCAGCGGGGCGCCGAATGCAGCCGCAGCCAGACCGAACGCCGATTGCTGACACGGGTACGTCAATCGACTCGGCTTCGTGCCGCTGCGCAGCACCAACCACAACAGAGCGACGAAGCCGACGGCCAGCGCGCCCAACCAATGCGGGGCAAGAACCCACCTCGGAACGTCGGCTCTCCGTCGATGGCAGGGATAAACGTGGGCGTGCCAGCCCGAGGCGCGCGAGACGGGCTTCATGGTCGGTGCTCCCTTCCCGATCGGAAACGGACGCGGTTGCGGGTCTTGTGCCGAGAACCCCACCGCAAGTCCGCGATCGACGGCCTTCGCTGGAAAACTCGTAGAATCCTATGCAACCTGCGGACCATGAATCCACCGTCGCCCGCGATTCAATGATCCGTACTGCGTTGTAAGGGCTGAGATTATCGGTCCTACATAGCGGCGGTCGTCCGTAGCCTAGAACAAGCTGTTCCGACCCGGATTCTTCTCGAAACAGGCGGGGGACGCCGAGTATCCACGCTACATCGTCACGCTACGGTGATGCCTTTGTCCGCATACACGTCCTGAATGGTGTTGAGCAGCTTGACGCCTTCGGCCATCGGTCGTTGGAAGGCTTTTCGGCCGGAGATCAGGCCCATGCCGCCGGCGCGCTTGTTGATGACCGCGGTCTTGGCCGCATCGGCGAAATCGCTGGCCCCGGAGGATTCCCCGCCGGAGTTAATCAGCCCGCTACGGCCCATGTAGCAGCCGACGACTTGATACCGCGTCAGGTCGATGGGGTTGTTGCTGGTGAGTTTTTCGTACACGAGCTTGCTGGTCTTGCCGAAGTTCAGCGCCGTGAATCCGCCGTTGTTGGTGGCCTGCTTTTGCTTAATGATGTCGGCCTGGATGGTCACGCCAAGGTGGTTCGCCTGGCTGGTCAAATCGGCGGACGTGGAATAATCCGTCCCGTCTTTCTTGAACGCGCTGTTCCGCAGGTAACACCACAGCACGGTGACCATGCCCAACTCGTGGGCGACATGGAAGGCCTCGGTCACCTCTTGAATCTGCCGCGCGGACTCATCCGATCCGAAGTAGATCGTCGCCCCGACGGCGGCGGCCCCCATCTCGGCGGCCTGGTGGACGTTGGCGAACATGATCTGGTCGTATTTGTTCGGATAGGTCAACAGCTCGTTGTGATTGAGCTTGAGGATGAAGGGAATCTTGTGGGCGTACTTCCGCGCCACCGTACCGAGCACCCCCAACGTCGAGGCCACCGCGTTGCAGCCGCCTTCGATCGCCAGCTTGACGATGTTCTCCGGGTCGAAGTAGATCGGGTTCGGCGCAAACGACGCCCCCGCGCTATGCTCGATGCCCTGATCGACGGGCAGGATCGAGAGATACCCCGTACCGGCCAGCCGCCCGTTGTTGAAGATGCCCTGCATGTTACGCAGGACGGGGACGGGCCGATCGCCGACGGCCATTACCCGATCCACGAAGTCGGGACCGGGTAGCGTCAACAAAGATTTTTCGATCCCGCGGCATTTGTAGCTCAGCAGGGTCTCCGCGTCCGATCCAAGTAGGTCCGAGATTGCGCTCATGTTCGTTGTCCTCCTTTTTCGTTCCTATCGGAAGGAACCTGACCCCCGCATCATATCCGTCCACCCCGACGCGGGAAAGCCCCGCTGTACACCCCGGAACACGCCAAAAAAAATGTGCCGCCTCGGAACAAAAGGCCTTGACGAACTTGGGTCGCCGTGCTAGCCTGCCACTTATCGTTCTTGGCATGCCGGGGGGATAAAGAGTGTTTACTTACGGAGGTCAAGCCATGGCCCTTCAACGCGCAAAGATCAATCGTCCCGCAATCTCAGCGTTCGCATCGGTCGCTCTCTGGACTCTGGTCTTCCCTGTGGTCGCCTTGGCCGATCCGCTCGGCGTGGACGGCGGGGCGATCTACATGATGACCCCGGCGGCGACTTATCAGGAGGGTTGCTTCCCCCCTTGCCTGTGCCCGATCATGCTTGAGCAGCCGATCACCGGCACGTTCAAGCTCGTGTATCAGGGCTTCGACAACACCGGCGTACATACCTATGCCGTCGAAGACGTAAACTGGACCGTGCCCTTTTTCAACCCCGAGCTGCGGATCACCGGGGCGGGCAAGTACCGCATCGGCAGCCCGAATCCCATCACGCTGATGCAGCAGCGGATGGAACTCGACTTGAAGGTCGGCGAGAGTCCGACGCAACACTTCGACAGCGGGTGGGTCCCGCTCGGCGACATGTCGCGGTTCCACATCACCGTCTCGATGCACAACCAATGGTGCTTCGATCGCGTGATCGGCATCGACGCCGTTCGTGTTCCGGACGGTCGGATTACGCCCTATGTACTCGCGCCGGGCGCCACGTTTCAGGAAGGCTGTTGGGATCCCTGCGATTGCATCCTCCACGAACCGTGGCCGATGGTCGGGGACTTCGCTTTGGCGCCGCTTTCGGACAACGCCCTGTTCCGCGAATTTGCCGTCCTCAACGTTCGTTGGGAGGTACTATCGCCGGCGGGCGTCATCATCAACCCGATCCGCGGGTATGGCATCTACCGAGTGGGGGGCGAGTTCGCCGTTCAGCACCGACTCATCCTGGAGCTATGGGTCGGCGCCGACGGCCCGAGGCACTTTGACAGCGGATGGATCCCCGGCGGCGGGCAGTTCCCGGAGATGGACATCGTCGTTTCGATGAACCGGATGTGGTGCTGGGACCGCGTGCTGCACGTGGTCGCCAAACCCGCGGTGGGCAACGTGATCTGCGGCGGCATCGGCGGGCTTCCCTGTCCCGATGGGTTCTTCTGCAAGCTGCCCGTCGGGGCGTGCTGTTGCGACTTCATGGGCGTGTGCGCTCCGATCCCGACGGACTGCCCGCGTCTATGGGATCCGGTCTGCGGCTGTGACGGAGTCACCTACGCCAACGAGTGCGAGGCCGACCGAGCCGGCGTGACCATCGCTTATCGAGGCGAATGTCGTCAGGTCTGCGGCGGGATTGCCGGGATTCCGTGCCCGGAAGAGCAGTTCTGCAAGTTCCCGATCGGCACCTGCGACATCGTCGACAACCAGGGAGTGTGCATGCCGATCCCCGGCGCTTGCATCACCCTCTGGGACCCGGTCTGCGGCTGCGACGGAAAAACCTACGGAAACGAATGCGAAGCCGACCGGGCCGGCGTATCCATCGCCCACGGCGGTGAATGCCGTCAGGTTTGCGGAGGCATCGGCGGCCTCCCGTGCGATCCCGGCGAGTTCTGCAAGCTGCCGGTCGGCTGGTGCGACATCAGCGATCCGATGGGAGTGTGCATGCCGATCCCGCTGGTTTGCCCGATGGTTTGGATGCCGGTGTGCGGCTGTGACGGACGGACGTACGGCAACGAGTGTGAAGCCGATAAGGCCGGCGTGCCCGTCGCCCATTACGGCGAGTGCGTCGGAACCTGCGGCGGTATCACGGGTATCCCGTGTCCGGCCGGGTATTTCTGCGTGCTCCCGGACGGGGGCTGCTGCTGCGACTTTCTCGGCGTTTGTGAACCGGTGCCCGCGGCGTGTCCTGATGTGTGGGATCCGGTGTGCGGGTGCGACGGGCAGACCTACGGAAATCGCTGCGAAGCCCACGCGGCCCATGTGAACGTCGCGTATGCCGGCGAGTGCCGGCAGACCTGTAGTCGCGATCCCAATGGAGCGACATGCGCTCCGGGCGAGTTCTGCAAGTTCCCGATCGGCGCGTGCAACGATGCGTCGGTTCCGGGCGTGTGCACGCCGATTCCGGGCGACTGTCCGCTGGTCTATGACCCGGTGTGCGGCTGCGACGGAAGGACGTACGGCAACGAGTGTGTGGCCGACGCCGCCGGCGTCTCCCTCGCCCATCGCGGCCCGTGCGAGGTCGGCGCGTGCTGCACTGACTTGGGAGGTTCCCCCCTGCCGGTGCCGGTGTGCACGGAGACCACTGCGGATCAGTGCCAAATAGGCATCTTCCAGGGGCCTGGGACGACCTGTGAACCAACAGAGGCTTGTTGCATGCCCTGGGATAACAACGCTTGTGTGGACATAAGCCGGTTCTGCTGCGAGGCCTTCGGCGGCATTCCCAAGGGTCTCGGTTCAAGCTGCGTCGATCCGACAGGCGTGAACATTTGCGGGCGAATCTGCGGAGGCTTCACCGGATACCGCTGTGAGCCGGGCGAGTTCTGCAAGTTTCCGGAAGGAATCTGCTCCGACGCGGCGGATCATACCGGCGTGTGCACCCCGATTCCGAACGCGTGCCCGGAGATCTATGATCCTGTCTGCGGATGCGACGGCGTGACTTATGGCAACGCCTGCGAGGCGGACCGCGCCGCCGTCTCCGTCAAGCATCCGGGTGTGTGTCTTCCGGCGGTGTGTGCCGCGTCGCGCGTGCTGTCCGACCCGGAACCAACGTATTGTCCCGGATCGCCCAAGCCGGTTCGGATCGTGCTGACGCCGCCCAACACTGCCCAAGTGCTCGGCGTGGAGGATTCACCGCCCCGCGGCTGGATCGTGACTAATAACATCAGTCACGGCGGCGGCTACGACCCGGTCAACGGCAAGGTCAAATGGGGCCCGTTGTTCCCGCCGTTCCCGGCAGCACTGACTTACGAGGTGATCCCCACGGAGGTGACGGACGTTCCACCTTGTTTTGCCGGTCAGATATCGGTGAATGGGGACCTTGAGCCGATTTGCGGAGACATGTGTTTGGCTCTCTTCTGTTGTCCGCGGATGGAGGCCGACGAGCCGCAAGCGGCCTGCAACCTGTGCCCCGTTGGCGATTGCAGCAGTTGCGGCGCGGGGGCTTGCGAGGACGGTCAGGTCACGCTGTGTGAGGTGATCGGCTACGCCTGCTCGTGGATGCGCGGCTGCAACGATGACCTCTCCGGAATGACGCGAGCGGCCTACATCTGGCGAAGCGGCGAGTGCTATTGCTGGGACGACGGCCAGCAAAAATGGATGCCGACGTCGTGTCCGGCGCCGGATTCGGGATGCTGTCCGTCGACCACGCCGGGCTCGAGCGGCGGAACCGCCGCGGTCGAGGTCAGCACGAGCATCCTTGAAGTGCCCTCCACGCTCAGCGCGGTCCGCGACAAAGCCGTTCGCACTTGGAATATCCCGGTGACGATCGAGGCGCCGAGCGGCACCACCGCCGTGGCCCTCGAAGTCCAAGTGCCCGCGGGCTGGGTCGTCACAACCATGAGCGACGACGGGGCGTGGGACGCCGCCCATCGGAAGATCAAATGGGGCCCGTTCTTCGACGATCTCACGCGGACGGTCATGTTCCAGGTCCGACCGGCCGTGGAACTGGAGGGAGGAAAGACACGGGTGCTGCGCGGCGGCGTGCGGTTGACGGGTCTGTCGGGTACGGTTTCGTTCGACGGGGTCAACCACCCGATCACCGTCCGGTAGCCGCGAGCGCCTATTCCGCCGCGCCAGAGAGGAGGGCGGGTGAAGAGGAAGCATCACCGCGCGTTCATTCTCACGGCGTTGTCAGTCGTCGTGTACGGGAGTTCGGCGGAGACGGTTTCTGCCCAAGACGCGGTACGCGACTTGCCGGCTGACTACGTTCCCGGTGTAACCTTCACGGTTTCGATCGCACTCAACCCTCCCGACGGCACGGCGGTCGTCGGGATCGAGGAACAGCCGCCCATCGGCTGGGTCGTCTCCGCCATTAGTCACAGCGGCGTCTTCGACACGCAAAAACAGAAGGTCAAATGGGGTCCGTTCTTCGGCAGCTCCGTCCCGCCGGCGGTGTCGTACGATATCAGGCCGTTCGGCGGTGGGTCGGGCGAACAGTGCTTCACCGGAAAGGTCTCGTTCGACGGTCTCGTCCCAGACATCGGCGGCGACCTTTGTATTCCGCACTCCGTTCCCGCCGTCTCCGGAATCGGTCTTGCCGGGTTGGCCGTCTCGCTATTCGTCGTCGGCGCGATGGTCCTTTCACGCACCAAACGAACCGCTCGCCCCCATCGTTGACGCCGGTGGCGATCCCACTACAGTGCATGCCCGTCGTTCGGTGGAGGTATCTCGGACCTCTGGCCGATATCGAGGACTGCGGACCGCGGGTCCGCAGGTTTTTCGGCGTTTTGACGTTTCGGCGTTTTGGAGTTTATGTCCACGACCATCGTTCATGTTGAAGCGCGGGAGGTTCTTGACTCCCGTGGGTATCCCACCGTCGAAGCCTCGGTGGTGTTGGAGGATGAAAGCTGCGGAGAGGCGGCGGTTCCCTCCGGCGCGTCGACCGGTGAGCATGAGGCCGTCGAGCTGCGCGACGGCGATGCGAAGCGCTACAACGGCAAGGGCGTCCTCAACGCCGTCGAGTTCGTCAACGGCGAAATCGCCGAGGCCGTCATGGGTCTCGACGCCACGGATCAGGAAGACGTCGATCAGACCATGATCGACCTCGACGGGACGCCGAATAAGTCCCGCCTGGGGGCCAACGCCGTTCTCGCGGTGTCGCTGGCGACGGCGAAGGCCGCGGCGCAGTCGTGCAACCTGCCGCTCTTTCGATACCTTGGCGGCCCCAAGGCCCACGTCCTGCCCGTCCCCATGATGAACATCCTCAACGGCGGCAGGCACGCCGACAACAACGTCGATTTCCAGGAGTTCATGATCCAGCCGTGGGGTGCACCGTCGTTTCGAGAGGCGTTGCGAATGGGCGCGGAATGTTTCCATGCCTTGCGGAAGGTTCTGCAAAAGCGCGGCTACAACACCAACGTCGGCGACGAAGGCGGATTCGCTCCCAACCTGAAAACGAACGAAGAGGCGCTCGAGGTCATCGTTGAGGCCGTCGCGGCGGCGGGGTATAAGCTGGGCGGGGATATCTTCATCGCCCTCGACCCGGCCGCTTCGGAAATGTTTGACAAAAAGACCGGGCGATATTCCTTTTTCAAATCCGCTCCACAGAAGAGCATCTCCTCGGATGAGCTGATTTCCTTCTGGGCCGGTTGGTGCGAGAAGTACCCCATCCGCAGCCTCGAGGACGGCTTGGCGGAGGACGATTGGGAGGGGTGGAAGCGGCTAACCGCGCGGCTCGGCGATCGCATCCAGCTCGTCGGCGATGATGTGTTCGTCACCAACACCCGGCGGCTCAAGAAAGGCCTGGAGATGGGGGCCGCGAACGCGATTCTCGTTAAGGTCAACCAGATCGGCACACTGACGGAGACCTTCGCCGCGATCGACCTGGCCATGCGTAGCGGCTGGAGCGCGGTCATCAGCCATCGCAGCGGCGCGACCGAGGACACCACCATCGCCGACATCGCCGTCGCGGCGACCGCCGGACAGATCAAGACCGGCAGCCTCTGCCGCAGTGACCGCATTGCTAAATACAATCGACTGCTGCGCATCGAAGACCATTTGGGCGCGTCGGCAGTGTATGGCACGGGGTGGGGGAAGCGGAATGCCTAGCGACGGACCGCAAGAGAATTGCCAATTGCCGATTGCCCATTGCCAATTGAACGAAGAGTGCGCGTGTACGGACACAATCGGCAATCGACAATCGACAATCGACAATCCCCCCCGCGGCGGTTTCGTCTACTGGATGCTGCTCCTAATGGGCTTGGCCACGTTCACCCCCTGTGTGGTTCTGCCCGAATGGCGGGAGTATCAGGCTCTGCGAATGGCGGAGCAGACGGAGCGGCATCGACTGGACGAAATGCAGCGGGTCGTCGATCGGGAGCGCAACCTGCTGGACGCCATGCAGAGCGATCCCGCGGTCATCGGTCGGCTCGCCCAGCGCGATCTGCACTTTCACCGACCCGGCGACACTTCCGTAGCCGTCTCGGTCCCCTTGACCGCGACCGCGCCGCAAGCGCCGTTTGTCGGTGAACCCATCGAGCCGCCTGTCGCCCTGGCCCGGGCGCGATCGTACCTGCCCGACTTCAACTACGATGCGCTTTTCTGCGACAACCGAACCCGCCCGATCATTATGGTGATGTCGGTAGGGTTGATCGTCACGGCCATCGCCCTGTTCTCCGGCAGAACGTCGGTGCGGAATCCATAGCGTCATCCGCACTCCAGCCGCACGTACGCGGTCGGGAATGAGTGTCGCGTGGGTTTCTCAGACCGCGCCCGGCAATCCCCTCAAGTCCCGCCTTGACTCATCCGACGCAAGCAATGGCCGGTCCCGCGTCGATCGACCGGCACTGATGAGGTCTCTCCATGGAACCGACGGCTGTCATCCATCCCGCCGCAGAGGTACGCGACATCATGACCGCGCAGGTGCACACGCTGCACTTGGACGACTCCCTCCGTACGGCCGCGAGCCTGTTTGAGCGGGAACACTTTCACCATGTCGTCGTGTTGGAGCGCGGCCGCGTTCAGGGTGTGGTGTCGGACCGTGACATCTTGAAGGCCGTCAGTCCCTTCGTGGGCAACCCGATGCTGGAACGCCCCCAGGACGCAAGCACGCTCAAGAAGCGCGTGCATCAGATCATGACCCGCAAGCCCGTCACTATCGAGGGGGATCAGTCCATCGCCGTGGCCGCCGACGTCATGCTCACGCAGAGAGTCTCCTGCCTGCCCGTGGTGGACGACGACGGGAAACTCCTCGGGATCGTCACGGTGCGCGATCTCCTCGCCCAACTCGCAGCGCCGCATTTCGCTTCGTAATTAGTAATTTGTGATTCGCGGCGTTCACGCCGCTCCGGCGGCGACCGCAGCCTGACGCCTCGTCGATGGCGCGAACGGCATGACCGGGTAGGAACTCTTCGGGGCGGACAGGCCGGCGAGGCGGTCAAGATACTCGCTAAGTTGTTCGGCTGAAAACTCGGCGAGGAAGGCCGTACTCACCGTGGGGTTGATCCGCACGATTTCCGCCATGGTGTCACTCTTTGTCATTCCGTTTCTCCGCTCCCTTCATCACCCAAGCGAATCCCCCCACGACCACGCCACGGGATGGATTAGAGGGTCTATCGGTCGCGCGTTTCTTCGCCCTTGAAGCGATGTCAACCCACGTGAACGTCGCTTCAGCGCAACGTTTTCGCGCAGTCGCTGCGCGTTGCTGCGGCGAAAGTCGCGCCGGGCCGCACGGCAATACAGGGAGCGATGCGCGGGACGCTCCGGCAACGGCGTTTCATCGGTCGAATCTGCGCCAGTGCTGCGCGGGTAATCGTTTCGCGTCATTCTGAGCGGAGCACTTGTCATGCTGAGCGGAGCGAAGCATCTCCGTTCGACGACGAGACCCTTCGCTGCGCTCAGGGTGACACGCTCCGCTCAGAATGACATCCCGTGGGCGTTTTCGCCATCCCCAACGGGATGCACGCTTGCGCGGGGTCCGTCCGAGCCGGCATTTGACGATCAGCACTGCGGGGCGATACGATGCAATGGATGGCCATCCGATTTCAATGTCCGGCCTGCTCGCAGCCGATCGAGGTGGACGACGGATGGGCGCTCAAGGCCGTCGCCTGCCCCTACTGCCGAAAAACCATCACCTCGCCGTCCGAATCCACGCTGGGTGATTTGAGTCGGATTCCGATGGCTTCGCCGCTGATCTTCGGCGATGCCGCCGTCGCCCTCCCAACACCGCCGGTGAGTTCGTCTGCGGCGTCCGCCTCCGCCGCCAACCCGACGGCCGTCGCCGCCTTCATCCTCGCCTGCCTGACGGTGGTTCTCTTGCTGTCGGGCGCGACGGTCGCTTATTCCCATTCGTTAGACCTCGAACAACTTCAAAAGGAACTCCAACCACAGCCCGGCGCCAACTCAGGCGCTCAGTGGCAGGCGATCATGGCCTACGCGGAGGCTCACGGCGGGAACTTTCCGGGTTGGATGGTGGCGATGGGGTTGCTTCAGCTTTCGGCGATGGCGGCCTGCGTCGCGGCGGTCGTGTGCGGGTTGCTCGCCTTGCGAAGGACCGCGCGTCGTCCGCTGGCGGTCATCGCCCTGGCAAGTTGTGGAGGGATCGTTCTGCTCTTTTGCCTGAACCTTTTCTTCGCCTTTGCGGCACTGGGATTTCATCGGTAGGCACCGGCTCCGCGTGGGCTCTCGCGAAGGCGCGGACGCCGTCAGGTCGGTGTTTTTTGTTCCGTGGGCTTGGGGCGCGGCGGCGCGGACTTGGAGACGTGCGGAACGACGAAGGCCATGCCGCATTCGCTGCAACGCACGCGCTGCCCGCGCACGCTGTCCGGCACCCGCAGGATCGCGCGACAGCTCAGTCGCGGACAAAGCAACGTCACCGCCATAATGGACCCCGACTCCGATAACCTCCGCACCAAAGGAGCGGAACGTTCCCTGGAAGGCTATCGACGCGGCTCGGCGGGCACTTGATGTACGCGGCGCGATCCGATAACCGCGATGCTATTGAGGGTACAATAACCGAGTGGCCCGGTCGCCCTCGACTGGGACGCACAGCGGAGGCCGCTGTGCCACAGTCTGCGAAGAGCTGCTTACGCCGACTCGCGACGACGGCGGGCTTTAACGGGGATGAGAGACTCGCTGCCGAACACGACGGCCGGGGTCACGATCTTCTTGCCGGAATCGGCGTGATCAGGCAGCTCGTACATCGGCCCAAGCATCAGTTCTTCCATCACCGCCCGCAGGCCGCGAGCCCCCGTCTTCCGCTCCTGGGCCTTCTCGGCGATCGCCCGCAGCGCGTCCGGCTCGAATTCGAGCGGACAGCTCTCGTATTCGAAGAGCTTCTGATATTGCTTGACCAACGCGTTCTTCGGCTCGGTGAGGATCCGCATGAGCGTTTCCACGTCGAGCGGTTCCAGCGTGGCCACGACGGGCAGTCGGCCTACCAACTCGGGGATCATTCCGAACTCGACCAGGTCCTCCGGACTCACCGCCGCGAGCACCTCGCCCTCCTCCTTGGTCATATCCCGCGGCTCGCCCTCGTTGCTGAACCCGATGGCGCTCTGCCCCAACCGGCGACGGATGATGTCCGAAAGTCCGACGAATGTGCCGCCGCAGATAAACAGGATGTGCGTGGTGTCCATCTGGATGTACTGCTGCTCGGGATGCTTCCGCCCGCCCTGCGGCGGGATGTTGGAGACCGTCCCTTCGAGCATCTTCAGCAGGCTTTGCTGCACGCCCTCGCCGGAGACATCGCGCGTGATGCTGACGTTGTGCGAGGTGCGCCCGATCTTGTCGATCTCGTCGATGTACACGATGCCGCGCTGGGCGAGTTCCAGGTCGAACTCGGCGTTCTGCAGCAGACGCAGGAGGATGTTCTCGACGTCCTCGCCGACGTAACCGGCCTCCGTCAGCGTCGTGGCGTCGCCGATGGCGAAGGGGACGTTGAGCGTCCGGGCGAGGGTCTTGGCGAGCAAGGTCTTGCCCGAACCGGTCGGCCCCAGCACCAGAACGTTGGACTTGTCAATCTCCACGTCGTCGACGCCGCCGGCGTCGACGTGTTGGAGCCGCTTGTAGTGGTTGTGCACGGCGACGGCGAGGATGCGCTTGGCCCGCTCCTGGCCGATGCAGTATTGCTCGAGGAACGAATCAATCTCCCGCGGGGTCGGAATCTCACGGACCACCGCCCGCGACGTCGACGCCCGCCGTGTCTCCTGCTTGATGATGTTGTGGCAGAGTTCGACGCAGGCCTTGCAGATGAAGACGTCCCGCGGGCCCTCCACCATCGGACCGGCGTCGCGCTGTCCTTTGCCGCAGAAGCTGCACGTGCTGGCCCGGCGGACCCGTCCGCCGCCGTCCCCGCTGCTCCCGCCGCCCCGTACCGTCGGCATACCCTGCTCCCACCAGCGTGCTTGCGTTCTCAGGGGCACCGGTTCTTTACCGGTGGAAATACGCCCTCATATCGTCACGATCGATGCGCGCGCTGAAACAGATTATCGCGGAGGCACCTCGTCGGCGACCGCAGCTCTCCCATCCTCACACCCGAGGCTATCCGATGTCCGGGGGCCATGCAACGGCACTGCGTTCGCCGCGATCCGCCGCCTGATGATCCTAGGCGCGGCGGCGGGTTTTTTCCAACCACCGCCTACGTCAGCCACATCGGCGGGCGAGAAACCGCGCGCTCGGTTTGAATCGGCAGCACGACGATGAAGGCCGCACCCTCACCCGGCGTGCTTTCCAACTCGATGGTTCCCCCCAGTATCTGAACCAGGTCCTTGGTGATCGCCAGGCCGAGCCCGGTCCCCGCGTGCTCGCGCGTCTCCGAGGAATCCAGTTGGTGAAACTTCTCGAAGATGGCCTGACGCTGCGATGTGGGAATGCCCGGTCCGGTGTCGCGGACGATCAATCGGACGCTCTGGTCTCCGACGCGGTCGACGGTGAGCGAGACGGCCCCGCCGGTCGGCGTGAACTTCACCGCGTTGCTGAGCAGATTGTAGAGGATTTGCTTGATTTTGCCGGAGTCGCTTCGACAGCGGGGGAGGTC
This sequence comes from Planctomycetota bacterium, assembly GCA_043806315.1. Lineage (GTDB taxonomy): Bacteria > Planctomycetota > Phycisphaerae > UBA1845 > UBA1845 > SBAX01. The sequence goes on from JAZDHF010000259.1 coordinate 21,926, forward strand.
CGCCGCCAGCCGCGCGTCCAGCGTTTGGTTCCGCTTGTCGGCCAGCGGGCGGACGAAGTCCATCAGGTCCCGGCACAGTTCCGCGATCGAGAACTCGGAGACGTGCAGCTCGAGCTTGCCCGCCTCCACCTTGGCCAGGTCCAGCAGATCGTTGATGATTTCCAACAGACTCCGCCCGCTGGTCAGGATGTTCTCCGAGTACCGTCCGAGGCGCTTGGAGTCCACCTCCGGAGTTTGCACCGCGTCGCGGAGCAGTTCGGCGAACCCGATGATCGACACCAACGGCGTGCGGAGTTCATGGGTGACGTTGGCGAGAAACTCGCTCTTCAGCCGGTTCGACTCGTACAAGGCGACGTTGGTTTCGGCCAGCTCGCCGAGCTTGATATCCAGCGAACGGTTGATCGTGCGCTGTTCGTCCTGGGCGGCCTTGAGGTGAGTGAGCATGTCGTTGAAGGCGTCCGACAGCTCCTCGAACTCGTCCCCCGTGGTGATGGCGGAGCGGACGCCGATGTCCCCGGTCGCAACCTGCTCGGCCGCCCTTCGCAGGGTCGTCACCGGCGAGAGCACAATCCGCTGCGCGATCATGTAGAACGCGAGGATCGCCAGCACCGCGCCGCTCGCCCCGGCCAGCGCCGTCACCACGGAGTTCCACACCCCCTCATCCTGGGCGATGGGCAAGGCCACGTCGATGATTCCGTGGAGCACATCGGGATGGGGATCGACGTCGGCACCGCGGACGGCCATGGCGAACCGGAACATCCGACCGTCGTCCTGAATCCGCCAGTAGTATTGCTGCCCAGGATTGCGGATGAGGCGTTCGATGGCGTCCGCCTGGAACCCTGATCCCTCGCTCCCGACGGGGACCAGACGCGGTCGTTGATGCGGAAGCGCCCCCAACTCGCGTGCCAGATCGGGCCACTCCCGACCGAGTTCTTGCTCAGTCACCTGCCAGTCCGGCTGATGGAGGTCCGCGGTGAGGTACGCCGCCGCGGCCACACGCTTCGCCTGCCAGAGCATCGACTGCTCATTCAGCGCCGTCATGTGTAACCACGGGAATAGCAGCGTGGCCGCGATGGTGAGTAGAACCGCCGCGCCGAACAGCAGGCTGATCTTGCGGGCCAGGGATACCCGAAACCGGATTCGCCGGGGCATGGTTGCAGTGTACCGCAATTCGGCGTCGGCGTTGACTGCACAAGACTTGTCCTGAGCCTCGAAGGATTCGACCCGCCGCCGCCCCCGTCGCCCGTCCTAGTGTCTCAATTCAGTTGAATCTGCGGGTCGGGTGCCCCAGCCCTTGGGCCGGGGGACCGACGCACACGATTACTTTGCGTCCCCCACCGCAAGCGGTGGGGCACCCATCAAGTCGTACAACCCGCAATTCCAAGTGAATCGGACCACTAGGCCGGTACAATACCCCGAGATGAACAGGTTCCCCAGAATAGCAATTCCTTCGAGGCTCGGGACAAGCCGGTGGCGACGATGGGCGAGCCTGATCGCGGCAGCGATCTTCGTCCCGTCCAGCGTCGGGCTCGGCTCGATACCCGAGTCGCTGATCCAGGCCGTTCCGAAGGATTCCGCCGCCTCGTACTTTGCGGCCGGTTCCGACTCCGACGCGCCAGGCGGCGGCGCGGCCTCCTCGTTGGGGTTGGCCGCGTTCGTGATCGAACATGCCCAGGACTTCGGCCTTCTATCCGCACTCAGTAAGCGAACGCGGATATGGGTTGACGAGTTCGCCGCGATTTCGGAGTTGCTCGACTACCCGCACACGGGAGTGCTGCTGGATTTCCGAGCCGCACCACGTTCGGACGGCGGGCACCAACTGGCCGGGCTTCACGCCGCCCTCATCCTCCGCACCGACGGCGCCAACACCCGCATCGAGCGGCGCATTCAGCACCTCCTGAGCAGCTACGCGAACAGCGAGAACTCGACTCTGTCCCGCCGCGAGCGCGACGGCGCCGCCGTATTTACTCTACGCGACGGCCGCCTCCCCGATTGGGTCGAGCTGACCTGGGGAGCGGTGGGGGACCACTACATCGTCGCCCTGGGAGCGGGCAGCTTCGAGCGCATCGCGGCGACGATGGCCGACCGTACGTTGAGCCTGGCGGACGACGCGTGGTTCAGCAAAGCATGGGAAACTGCCGGCGGGTCTGCCGCGTTGCTGGCCGGTCAGATTCGCTTCGACGCCGCCCGTGCCGCCGCCGATGATCTGCTCGTTTCCAAGATCGAGCGGGTGCAAGAGACCCTACTTCTGACCGGGGTCGATCGTGGATTGTGGACCCTGGGACGTCGTGCCCGCGCCATCGCCGCCGGTGCGTTTCTGCGTCGCGGCAACCGTGACGAATGGGCGCCCATCACCCGCGACGCCGACGCCGGCCTGCCGCCGGGCGTGATCCCCGACGAAGCAACCTGGTACATCGTCCTCGATGTGGAACCGCGCGCCCTGATCAACACCGCATCCAAAGCGTACCTCAGCACGAAGAGTCCCGAGGCCCAGCGGAAGAGCCGCGAATCCTGGGAGCGGTTACAAGAGCGCGCGGGTGTGTCCATCGACGCCGACATCCTCGCCCACTTGCGTAAACCGATGGTCATCCACGATTACCCGCAACACGCCCTTCGACTCCCCTTCGCCTGGACGCGGGTGATCCCGTTGGACGACCCCGCAGCCGTCCGTCGCAACCTGGACCGCGTGCTCGACGAAGCGCGGGTCGAGCTGGCCAAGGAAGGGTCGATCCAGCTTCGCCGTGACGCGGATGGCGTGTGGTATCTTTACTTTGGCATCGCAGGCCCGGCGCTCGTCGTCGCGGACGATCGGCTAATCATCAGCTTCTCACCGGAAGCGGTACGAAAGAACATTGACTTGCTCGCCCGCAGCCGGTCGGTGTCGCCCACCACCATGCCGACTTCGCCCTCCGCGCCATGAGCCGCCCGCGCAAAAAAGCGGCCCGGTGGGGTGAACCGGGCCTTAGGGAACCGTCCAATGGGGGATTGGACGGCGAGTAAACTGTTTGCCGCGAGCGCGCTGCGTACCGCCTACGTCAAAGTCTAGAGCCGATAAACGCCGCCGAAACCGCCCGCTTGCGACACTTCTATAGTACCACAACATGAAGCGCCGGAAAAGCCCCCCCGATGACTTTTTTCACAACATGCACCTTGCCGTCGATAAGTCAAGCACGGCTTGTTGTGTTGGGAGTGAGGGGGCTCGTGCTGTCGCAGCACGGCGAGACGGACCCGACGGCTGCACCCATCGTTCGGATGGCCGTCGTCTACCGCCGCCTCAATGGTTCGAGCAGGGAGCTCGATTCTCTCTTCGGCGGATTGCCCTCGTCGACGTGTGACGCAGGCAAACTCGCCTGGGCCGCACAACCTCACCCTTACCCACAACTTTTCTCCCGCAACAGATCGCGATGGAGTTCGAGCCCTTGCACGAGGGGCATGACTTTGTTCCAACCCTTCCAGATGGTTTGCCAGCCCGGCAGGCCGTCGCTTTTTCGTGCCAGAAAGC
>JAZDHF010000260.1:0-26665 GCA_043806315.1 Planctomycetota bacterium
CTTGGAAGGCGAACGATTCTTGGGTACACTCTGTTTCCATACAGGCTGCTCCTCCATAAACGGTAAGCCCTTGAAACTACAGGTGTTATCGCACAGAGGGCAGCCTGTTTCTATCCCCTCGGTGAGAAATGCGGGCTAAGCGTCACCCGAATGTCACCGATGAATTACTCGTAGTCGTAGGTCGGGGTAGGGTGGATCGGGCGTCCCCGCCTGGAGACGCCGCACCAGGACTGTACGCCGAAAACCCGGGGATTCGTCTCGTTGTCCGCGCTGTCCCGACAATCTATGGGTGGTGGAGGCGATTGAGGACACCAAGGGGCGCGGAAGCGGTGGGTCCGGGGGAATCCAAGGTGAAGGCGAATGTTTTCGAACGCTTGGAAACAAGCGGCAAGATGCCCACGCCGCCCGGCGTCGTCCTGCGGCTGCTGGAGTTGACGCGCCGCATGGACGTGGGCGTCCGCGAGATTGCGGACACGGTCGCTCTGGATCCGGGTCTGTCGGCCAAGATTCTGCGATTCGTCAATTCTCCGATGGCCGGCGTGGGTCATGAGGTCACCTCACTTCCCCAAGCCGTCGCTTTGATGGGCATCCGCGGCGTCAAGATGATGGCCCTTTCGTTTTCGGTCCTTTCCAACGCGGGTGCGACACGATGCCCCGGTTTCGACCGGAACCAGTTCGTTCTGCAATCGCTGGCCTGCGGCGTTTCGGCGAGGGTCCTCGCACCTCTGGTGAAATCCGGCTCTGCGCAGGAGGCGTTCCTCGCCGGTCTGCTCAGCCAGATCGGCCGATCGGTGCTTGCCTCCGCGCTTCCCCAGGAGTATGCCCGGGTCCTCACCTCAACTCTCGACCCACCGCGTGATCTCCCCGACGCTGAAAACGCTGAGTTCGGCGGAACCTACGCGACGGTCGGCGGTCAGGTTCTTCGCCTGTGGGGCATCCCGGAGACGTTGTGCCGGGCGATCGAGACCTTCCGCAGCCTACCTGACGAAGGCGAGGTACCCCTGTTGGCCCGCATCTTGGACGTGGGTGAGTTGGCCGCCGTCGCCATCTGTCCCGCTGGGGCGAATGGTGCGTCCGGCAGTGAGGCCTTCTTGGATTCCGCCGCACGATGGTTCGAACTCGATCACGGCCAAGGCATGGCCGCCCTTCAGCAAATCGCCCAGGAGATCGAGACCACCCGGACGATGCTCGAGATTCCCCCGGGCCGCATTCGTACGCCGGAGGAGATTGAGGACGAGGTCCGCGACCGCATCACCGAGCTAAGCCTGGCCATGCACCTGGAAAACCAGAGCCTCGCCAAGCAGCGGGAGGACCTTCTCCGCCGCGCGACGACCGACCCACTGACGGGCGTGGGCAATCGAGCGGCCTTCGACGCCCGCATGTCCTTGGAGTTGGAGCGGTCGGCCCGTACCGGTGCACCATTCGCGCTGTTGATGATCGACGTGGACCGGTTCAAGGTGTTCAACGACACCTACGGACATCAGGCCGGCGACCGCGTACTCCAGACCGTCGGGCGCCTCCTCGACGATAATGTTCGCAAGGTGGACTACGTCGCGAGGTACGGAGGAGAGGAGTTCGCGGTGATCGCCCCCGCCACGCCCGACGCTGGCGTGCTTCTCCTTGCCGAGCGATTGCGGCAGAGCATCGAGGCCATGTCCGTGCCCTGGGAGGGTCGTGAACTGAACATCACCGTCAGCATCGGCGTCGGCATTCTTCACGAAGTGGCCGACGCGAAAGAAGCGGTCGTCGCGGTCATCCGCGCCGCCGACGAGCAACTCTACGCCGCAAAATGCGCCGGTCGCAATTGCGTGGGCTTCAACGACAACCGCCGACCCTCCCCCGCGGGCGGGCCCCGCTCGTCGCCCTAGACCCCGGGCGGACGCCCGGACCAACCGCGACGGTCGTCTCGACCGTCACCTCGACCGACCCGTTGGCGAGATGCTTCGTGGCGACATAGCGGAAGGCGGGAAGCCGTGCTCGCGGGCCTAGTCCGAGCTTGGCCGCCAGGTTCCGCACGGCCACAACCTCCGCCGCCCGTCGAGTCATCAGCCTCGCCTGAGCGCCATGCATACGCGGGGGTGGGTAGCCGATCCCGACGGCCCGGACCGTTGCCGAAGGCGTCGGTGGCGATCCCTCCTCCGCCAGTCCGGAAATGGTCAGCCAAACCGTGATGCAAGTCGTGAGCATCGCCCCACCTCGTCCTTGGGCAATTGCGGCTCCATAAAGTGCCAGCGCAATCCGCCCTCCCCTATATCAGACAAGTCGGAGGTCGGTCCGTTAGGCGCGATTCCCCTGTTGATCTTTGCCTGCGACCCGACCAGGATAACACCGGTGCGGGATTCCACCGTGGTGAAACAACGTTCCAATAAGGACCCTTCACTGTGGGGCTGCGTTCTGCCGGCCGCGTACGCGTTGGTCGCGTCCGTGTCCGCCCAAGCCCCTGAACCCCGCCGCGAGCCGGACGCCTTCCTCAATCAGCAACGGGCCGTCGAGGAACGCCTTCGCCAGGACTTCGACGCCCAGATGGGCGCCGCGGGCAAGGCCGCCTTTGACTGGGGTGGGTGGTACAACTTCAACTTGTTCGTTTTCGACGATGGCGTGGAGAGTTCACGGACCCTCCGCCGCAAACACCTGCGCCTGTGGGGCCGACTCACCCTCGATCGCGGCGCCCACGAGTTCTACGCCCGTACCCGGTTGAGCTTCCTCGACTTCAACCACGGCGACTCCTACGACGGCAACGAGGACGATGTGGAAGGCCCCAACCTGGAACGCGGCTTCTACCGCTTCGACCTCGCCAAAGCCCTGGGTGCCACGGGCACGGGTGCCACTGGCAGCTTGCTGCCAGTGCCGAATGATTCCAACGTTGTTCTCATGGCCGGGCGTGATCTGGTTCAGTTCGGGACCGGGCTGAGCCTGGCCGCACCGCTCGACCACGTGTCGTTGCGCGGCGTCTATCACGATCTCGAGCTGACGACCCTGGCTGGCAAGACCGTCGGCAGCAGCCAGGACTTCGACCTGTCGCGCTCCGCCACGCGAACCCGCCGCAACTTCCTCGGCGGTCAGTTCAAGTACCTTGGCTTCGAGCGACACGAACCATTCGCCTATGCTCTCTGGCAGCGGGACCGAAACCGTGAAGCCGAATACAGGCCGTCTCAGGGTTTCGATTACGACTCGTTCTACTCCGGCCTCGGATCAACAGGTGAACTGACCCGGCGGCTTCGCTATGAGACCGAGTGGGTATACGAGAGCGGCGACAGCTTCGGTGACGGACGATTCCTTCGACGAAACGAGATCGACGCCTGGGCGCTTCGCGCGGAACTGGAATACCTCTTCCGCGGCGATCACAAAGCCCGGGCCTCGATTGAATACCTGTTCGGCAGCGGCGACTCGGACCGCCTCGGCAGCCCCACCAACACCATCGGCGGAAACCGCGGAGACTTCACCGACAAGAGCTTCGTCGGCTTCGGCTTCCGCGATACGGGTCTCTCCTTCGCTCCGCGCTATTCCAACCTGCACATCTGGCGGGTAGGCGGCTCGTTCTATCCTTGGCCTGGGCAGCAGCGGCTGCAACGATTGGAACTCGGGACGGACTGGTATCTCTACCAAAAACACCACGCCTCAGCGGCTGTGTCCGATCCGACCGCTAATGTCGGCTCCGGCTACCTTGGGTGGGAGATGGACTACTACGTGAACTGGCGGGTCACGTCCGATTTCGCCTGGACGGCCCGCTTGGGGGCGTTTTTCCCCGGTGAGGCCTTCGACGACCGAACGACACGCACCTTTCTGTTGTTGGGCGTGGTGTGGAGCTTCTGATGGAATGTCGAATGTCGAATGTCGAATGTCGAATGGGAGACGCGGACTGCCGCCGCCAACAACAGGCCGCTATGCGACATTCGACATTCGACATTCGACATTTCGCCGGCACCGCGGTCGAGACCTCAATCGTAATGCTGTTGGGTCTCGTCGTGGTCGGCTGCCTCGCGCCCCATCGGTCCTACCAGCCCCCCCAAGACCCATCGGCCCTCGACGACACGGCCTTCCTTCATTACCTCGCCACTGTCCCTACGGTTACGGTCGCCGAGGGTGTACGAGCGGTCGGACTCCTCCTCGACCCCACGCCCCGGCCGGCTTCGTTCGACGACCAACGCCGTCGATTGGAGAAGGTCGGGGCCCTCAAGCCGGGTTGGGCGCTTGTGCCAGAGGAGACCCTGGAAAAGGGGACCCTCGCGTTCATGCTGAGCGTGGTCTGCAAGACCCCGCGAAGCCTTAACGAGTCCGCGGCCACCCTCACGAACCTGGGCGATCGGCGGTACGCCCTCAAGACTTGCATCGACGAGGGCCTGCTTCCCTACGGCCTACCCCACGACCCCGTCACCGGCGGGGAGCTTCTTTCGGCGTTGTCCAGAGCCGAACGCGATGGGCGAATTGCCGAGCGAGATAAACCGTAACTATATGTATATAAACAAGTTATGGCAGTTTCGTCGCGGCCGAACGCCCCGGCGGTGCGAGCGTCAAGCCGAAGATTTTTCTAGCGAATCCCTTGACCGACAGTGGACGGGGGTCCAGAATACGCCGTTTTCGGGTGCCGACCATCGGAGGTTAGGGAATGAGTTTACATCGATCGCATCGCAAGCACATGGACCAGGTTGACGCCATCGAGACCAAGGCTCGGAATCGCGTCTTCAAAGATCGTGAACGTGCGCGGCGTGACGTTCGGATGGCTGAGGCGGTTCGAGCGGGCCGGTTGCCTTACCCGCCGGCGGTGATGAGCTGGCTCAGCCGGAAGCTCGACAAGGCGTCGACCAAGATCACCTCGGAGGACATCAAGACCCTCCTCGTGTAGTCCGCAGCGAATGGAAGCGCTCGGGATCACCCGAGTGAAGTGTAGATTCGAAGAAGGCGGCCGGTGTTGAAGTTCACACCGGCCGTTTGTGTTTCTCGAACGTCAAACCAGCATGACAGCGTTCGACTTCGGGTCGTAGGCATCACGAAGGGCATCGCCGATGAAGTTCAGGGCGAGCAGCGTAAGCACCAGGATTCCACACGGAAAGACAATCAACCACCAATAGCCGACGAAAGTGTTGACGGCCTCGACGCCGTCCGCGGCGAGCCGCCCCAGTGAGGGCGTCGGCTGCTGGATTCCGATTCCGAGGTAGCTGAGGAACGACTCCTGAAGCATGGCCTGGGGAACGACCAAGGTCGCGTAGACCGCGATCGGCCCCACCAAGTTGGGGAGCAGGTGTCGGCGGAAGATGTGAAACGCCCCTCCGCCCGCCGCCCGCGACGCCTCAACGAAGGGTTGACTGCGGAGCGACAGCACTTGGCCGCGGATCACCCGGGCCATGGTCAGCCAACTCACACCGCCGATGGCCAGCAACAGGACAACCAAATCGGCCCCGCGTGTGTGACCGCCGAACAGCACCGTGAGCGGACGAGTCAATCCGACCTTGAGCAGGATCACCATGAGGATGTAGGGTAGTCCGTAGAGGACATCGACGATCCGCATCATGGTGAAATCCAACCGTCCCCCGATTAACGCGGTGGCCGCGCCCCAGGTCGTGCCGATGCCGACGGCCATCGCCGCAGCGGCCAAACCCATTGCTAAACTGACCAGGGCCCCCGGCAGCACGCGATACAACAGGCTTCGTCCAAGGTCGTCATGTCCGAACCAGGACACGGCGCGATGGGCTATCCGAGCCGCGGGCTTTGTACCGGACTCACTCCCATTGTACCGTGCATAGGCTACAACCGGTCGCAAGGACGGCGCATGGCGCACGGCGGTGTCCAGCTCCTGCACGTTGTACCAACGCAATGACAGCGGAAGCGTGCCAATGCTTGTCACCAGCAAGGCGCCCACCCAAAGCGCGCTGATCCGCGCCACGAGACGACCGCGAGGGCGTAAGCCCGCCGCTCGGCGGACGTCCTTCGATCCGGGCGGCGTCTCGCGGCGCATCACACGGCCCCCGAAATCCGCGGATCGACCCACGCGTACGCCACGTCGATCACCAGGTTGAACACGACCAGCATCGCCGCGAACACCAGGACCGTGCTGAGGATCAAGCCGGGGTCGCGGTTCAAGGCGGCATTGACGAAGTGCTGTCCGATGCCGGGCACGCCGAAGACCTTTTCCACCACGAACGAACCGGTCATGGCCTGCGCCGTCGCCGGTCCCAGGTAGCTTAGCACCGGCAGCAACGCCGGTTTCAGGGCATGTTTCCAGACCACGGTTCGAGGCGGCAGTCCTTTGGCGAGTGCCGTGCGGATGAAGTCGCTGCCCAGCACGTCCAGCATCCCCACCCGCGTCAGGCGGGCGATATAGACCACGAACGGCAACGAAAGCGTCAGCACGGGCAACGGCAGATGGGCGAGCGTCCCCCAACCGCCCACCGGCGCAATCCCCATGTACACCGCAAAGAGCGTCAAGAGCGCCGTTCCAATGACGAATGTGGGAACCGATATTCCCAGAAGCACGATCGCGAGCGCGGCTGCATCGAGCCAACCGCCCCGCTTGACGGCCCCGAGCACGCCCAACGGCACTCCCACCATCACGGCGACGAGGATCGCCAAAAACCCAATCAGCACCGAGACCGGCAGGGCACTGGCGATGATCTGATTACACGTCCACTCGTTGTAGGTGAACGTGGGGCCGAAATCCAAGCGCACGGCGCCGGCCAGGAACTCGCCGAAGTAGGCCCAGTTGTCGTCCACGTGATAGCGGGCACGGAGGGCTTGTTCGGCCTCCGGCGGCATGTTGCGCGAACCGGTCTGAAACGGGTTCCCCGGAATCGACACCACCATGACGAAGGTGACGGTGTAGACGCAGGCGACGGTGATCAGACCGGCGATGATCCTGCGAAGGATGCGGGCGATCATCGCTCGATGGTGACGTAGCGGAAGGGAAACCACAAGCATCTTGTAGCTGGAGGCTATCCCAAAACCCTATCCGAGCCGCGACCGTCAGGGAGCGGATATTCTGCCTTCCGTCAGAGCGTGGAGCGGAGGCGACACGACCGATCCGAGCCGCGGGATTCATCCCGCGCGACCAATCGGTACCGCGACCGTCAGGGAGCGGGCAATCCGAACCCCAAGCGCCAGCGCGGGGTCCTTCCGAGCCGCGACCGTCAGGGAGAGCGATACCCATTCCCCCCAAGAACACGCCCTTGAGTCACCGCGGTACGGTGGTAACCTTCTCCCGATGGCCGCAAAGCGAAAGTCGCCCGTCGCCCAGCGCCCGCCGGCCTCCCCCCTTTCCAAGGGGGGACCCAGCGGGGTCGCCGCTCCGCTTCCCCCCTCAGTGAGGGGGGACCAAAGGGCGGTCGCCTCCCCCCTTTCCAAGGGGGGACCCAGGGGGGTCGCCGCTTCGCTTCCCCCCTCAGCGAGGGGGGACCGAAGGTGGGTCGGTGCTCGCCCATCGACCCTGCTCGACACGCGCATCATCTACTGCGGCGACTGCCTCGACCAGTTGCGCAAGCTGCCAGAACGCTGCGTGGACCTCATCTACATCGACCCGCCGTTTAACAGCAACCGCAACTACGAGGTCTTCTGGGGCGAGACCAAGGAGAAGCGCGCCTTCGAGGACCGCCACGCCTCCACCCAGGCCTACATCGAGTACATGCGCCCCCGCTGCGTCGAACTCGCCCGCGTCCTCAAGAAAACCGGCAGCTTCTACTACCACTGCGATTGGCGGGCCAGCCACAACGTCAATTTCGTCGTTCCATCCGCACTTGCCCCGACCGGGTAGAACAGAATGGGCTCGCACGCCGACCTATCCGTCGCCGGGTATCCCATACTGGAGACAAAGAGCAGTGTTGCCCCAGAGGCAATGACGATCTTTCGGGAAACTGATAAGCGCGTCCTCACTCGAAAGCTATCGGAGCGGAATGAGCTCGTCTGGGGAAAGCCCGATGCGGATCTCGCTGAACAAGAGGAGACCGCCATTCTGTACGCGTGCGAAACCGCCAAGATCATCGATCGACTAGAGGTAATGGGCTTTTCATTGCGCCGCGTTCGTGACGATTTCGAGTCTATTCGCAAATCGGAACTGGCGGAGCTCGCGCCTCAGACGGATGCGGGCGGTGCGTCGGATTGGGACGACTGGGCCGCGGGATATCGGGCGCTGCTTGAGACTCTGAGCTTTGAGCGCTATGCTGCGGGGTTGCGCACGGTCATGACGAAAGGCCTTCGAACGTGGGACTCCAAGGACAACGCGACAACGGACCTCGATCCCGTTGCAGTGTATATTCTTGATGAGAACAACGAGGGGCCCTTAGGGTTTTTCTGCTCGGACATTCGCACATTGGTTCGCTTATCGTGCGAGCTGGTGGAATCGACAAGCGAAGTCGTCCAGGATATCACGGAACTCGTATCGGCGGGCTATTACGAAGTCGATGAGCCAGTGTGTGAGAATGCGATCCGGGTTCTCCTGGAAGGTCATCCAGAGAATTCCCCGCGCATCATCCTTACGGAGGGCTCGACGGACGGAGCGATTTTGCATGACACGCTCAAACTGCTCTACCCACACCTTGTCGGCTACTACTCATTCTTGGATTTCGAGTCCGCGCGTTCTCAGGGTGGGGCGGGACACCTCGTTTCAATCGTCAAGGCGTTTTCCGCTGCGGGTATTACAAACCGAGTGATCGCGCTTTTCGACAATGATACAGCTGCATTCGACGCGATGCGCACTTTGGACTCCATTCAACTCCCACGGAATATAAAGGTTCGGAGCTATCCCAATCTGGAATTGCTAGGGAACTACCCTACGCTGGGCCCTGGTGGACTTGCCACGATGGACGTCAACGGTCTTGCAGGTAGCATAGAGCTTTATCTTGGACAGGATGTGCTCTTCCAAGATGGTATGCCCCCTCCCGTGCAATGGCGAGGTTACGTCGAATCCCTCGGCAAGTATCAGGGCGAGGTAATGCATAAGTCCCGGCTTAGGGCATCATTTCAGCGCAAAATCGAGCGGTGTAGGGCGGACCCAGCGGCGATGAATTCGGCAGATTGGACGGGATTACGAGCGATATGGGAGAGTGTATTTCGTGCGTTCGAGTGAGCTACTGGAAGGGGTGGGGTGGCAGCGTCGAGAGTGAAGACGAAGGGTTTAACGGGGAGGATCCAATGGGGACATTCTGATTTTCTGCCCCGCGGCCGCGCCCCGCGCCAATCGGCAGTCCGCGTCACCGCTTCTTCGAACTTCGATCTTCGCGCAGCGCTCGCTCCGCGATCATTCCCCCACCGATCACCTCGCAAGTTATGCGGGTAGATGAAGCGTCTCCGCGCTGGGTCCGCGCGCGGGTGCGGCGAGGGAATATGGGTGGCGCGAAAAAACGCCTAATACCAAAGGAACCGGATTGGCACTCGCTCAAGTGCTTATGCTGACGGACCTTACGCTAAAATGCTCTTACCGAAACGAACCCGATTCGAACCCGATTTTAGCGTTTCGACTTTTCGGCGTTTCGGCGTTTTGCCTTCGTGCGTTCATGACTCAGTGCCTTCCGGGAAGTGCCACACAATGACACTGCACGAAAAACCTGTACTCGCAAAACGAACCCATTTGACGTTGCCGCTGAACAAGAGTGAGCAGCACTGGTCGCGCTCGCCGCTCGGATGGGGGAGACCGTTACAGATGTCGCAAGTGCCATCCGCCGTCGACGTCGAAGACCGCCCCGGTGCTGAAGGGGAAGTGGCCGCGGGCGATGGCGGCCACGGCGAGGCCGATCTCCTCGGGCTTGCCCCAGCGGTTGATGGGGGTCATACCTTTGGCCAGTTTCGCGTTGTAGTACTCGCGGACGGACTCCGGCGAGGTCATGTCCGTTTCGATAATCCCCGGACTGATTTCGTAGACGTTGATGCCGTACTCGGCCAGCCGCACGGCGAACAGTTTGGTCACCATGCTCATGCCGGCCTTGCTGATGCAATACTCGCCGTAGTTGCCCGCCGCGGTGTAGGAACGCAACGAGGAAATGTTCACGATGGCCGCGTGGTCGATCGACTTCGCCCGGATCAAGTCGATCATCTGCCGCGCTACCCGCGCCGTAAGAAAGTAGGGCCCCCGCAGGTTCGTGTTCAGCACCCGATCGAAGCTGGCCTCCTCGGTTTCCAGAATGTCCTTTCGCACCTTCGGGGCGATCCCCGCGCTGTTGACCAGCAGATCAATCCGCCCGAACCGCTCCATGGCGTACTCGACGAGCAGATCACGGTCGGACTTGGAAGTAACATCTGCCTGACAGATTTCCACGGGCACGCCGAGCGCCTCGACCAGTGCCCGGGCCTCTTCAGCCGCGCCGAGGTTCTCGTTGAAGTTGATGAGGATTGCATACCCGGCCTTGGCGACCTCGAGACAGATCCCCCGGCCGATCCCGCGCGACCCGCCCGTCACCAATGCAACTTTCTGCCCGATCATGGACGCCCTTCTCCCAACGACTTACCGATCCGACACAGTAGTGTTATATCGGCTTGGGCCACGCCCGTCATTCGTTGGGACCGGTCGCAGGCCGCTTATCGGGACCAATATCGCACCGCATTCTGGAATACCGTCAGGCCGTCGGGAGGGTCGGTTGGCTTGCGCCGCGTCCACTGCGGATGCTGGGTGTGGTCAAAGTGACGGTCCGGGTGGGGCATCAGTCCGAAGATTCGCCCCGTGGCATCACATAATCCGGCGATCCCGGCCGTACTGCCGTTGGGGTTGGCGGGATAGGTATCGTGGCGCCCGTCTGCATCCATGTACCGCAATGCAATCCGGCCGCTCTGGATCAGTCTCTCAGTGACCGCATTGGCGGCGGTCACGACTTTTCCTTCCGCATGTTCCACGGGCATTTCCAAATGATTACCCTTTTCGAGGAAGTGGCAGCGCGATGTGCACACTTCCATGCGGACCCAGCGGGCCTCGAACCTCGCGGAGTCATTGAAGGTCACGGTAACCTGATCCCGCCCGAACTCTCCTCCGGGCAGCAGACCCATCTTGACTAATACCTGAAAGCCGTTGCAGACCCCCAGCACTCCGCCTCCGCGATCGACGAAGGAGCGAAAAACGTCGGGAAGGTCGTCTTGCAGTCGCCGGGCGAGAATCACGCCGGCCGCAATGTCATCGCCGTAGCTGAACCCGCCGGGAATGGTCACGATGGCATAGCCGTCAAGAATTCGCGGGTCTGCGGCCATGGCATTAATGTGCAGTAAGTTGGGCGTTGCACCGCCCAGCCGCCAACAGTGCATGACTTCTTCGTCGCAATTGATTCCCGCCGCCCGAATGACTAGCACGCGCACGCCGGCCATGCTCAATGACCTCCGCCCTGCGCCAGGGAGCATCGCCACGCCTGAGCCATTTCGTCGACGCTGACGTCAATGCGCCCTGATTCGTCCAAGATCACACACAACCGAGGTTGCTCGGTCACCCGGCCAATGATGGGGAAGCCCGACGCCATGGCATCGGTTCGCCCCAGTTCCAGAATGTAGGAAGTGGAAAGCGGCTCAAACAGAGACGGGCGATAAACATCCGCGGACAAGCCGACCGCGGCTCCTAACCCAGAGGCCATACACATTTCCGCCACGGCCACCGCTGGTCCGCCGTCGCTCACGTCGTGAGCGGAACGCACCTTTCCACTGCGAATCCAATGCGCCGCTTGATGGTGGATCGCTTTGGCCTGGTCCAGTCCGACGCCTTCCACCGGGGCGGATGCGAAAACCAGACAGTTCTCCGGCTCCTTCAAGTCCATGGACACGCATCGTCGGACGTCCTCAATCTGAGCGAGCGCACTGATAAGGAGTGTACCTGGAATCGCGATGCGCTGCGGCAAGCCTGTTCGCCGCGCCTCGTCGGCACTCATGGAAAACTCGTTATTGAGCGAGTCCTTCCCGGAAATGAAGGGCAGCCCGAATGCGACCGCGGCGTCACCGGCCCCGCGACAGGCCCGCACGAGAGCGCCCAATGACTCCTCGCTGTCGCACTTCGGCCAACAGAAATTGTCAAGAATCGCCGTCCGATCGGGATCGCCGCCGACGCAAATCACGTTTCGCAACGCCTCATCTACCGCGCGAACGGCCATCCAATAGGGGTCGATTTCCGTCCAGTCCGGACACAATCCACACCCGACGGCAATTCCACGATAGCTTGTGTAACGAGGTCGGAGAACGGCCGCGTCGGACGGGCCGAACCCCAGACCCACAAGCGGCTTGATCACACTTCGGCCTTGAACTTCGTGATCGTACTGGCGGATCACCCATTCCTTGGACGCGACATTCAAATCTCTCAGAGACCGCAAGAGTCTGTCACTTGAGGAAACGGGCACGTCGGACTCAGGCGCTATCTCAATGACCGGTGTGGCACGGGCTTCCAGCCCGTGAAGACACCGGCAAGATGCCGGCGCCACATCTTTGGCGGAAGGGCTGTTAGCGTCCGTCGGGGCTGGAGCCCGCGGCTCAGAGTTCCAGGACGCCGTCCGAGCAATCCGCGGCAATCCGTCGTGGAGAAAGGTCATGTCCAGTTCGCCGACCTGATGACTCGTATATCGAACGCGCAGAACGCGGTCAGCGGTGAATGCGCCGATCACCGTCGCTTCCACCTCCTCAGCCTTAAACACGCCGAGGAATCGCGCAAGCCGTTCGGGCGGAACTGCGAACACCATTCGTTCCTGGGCCTCGGAGATCCAGATTTCATCATACCGCAGACCGGCATATTTGAGGGGCACCTTTTCCAGATCGACTGCGGCCCCAAGTTCCTCGCCCATTTCTCCCACCGCACTGCTCAGTCCGCCGGCGCCGCAGTCAGTCACTGCGGAATAGAGACATCCGTCGGGATGATCGCGGGCCAGGAGAAGGGCGTCGAGCAGCTTCTTTTCCTCTATCGCATTGCCGATCTGGACCGCGTGGGAGAACTCGTCGCCGTGCGTTTCGGTCAATTCAGCGGATGAGAAGGTCGCTCCGTGAATGCCGTCGCGCCCCGTTCGGCCACCGGCTACCACGATGTAGTCACCGGGGTGCGGTTGTTTGTGGATGCGATTACGCGGAATCAGACCCAGACACCCGCAGAATACCAACGGATTGGCCAGGTAACGTTCATCGAAATAAATCGCCCCATTTACCGTGGGAATGCCCATTCGATTGCCATAGTCGCGCACTCCACTGACGACGCCCTTCAGAACTCGACGCGGGTGAAGCACGCCCGTGGGAAGGCGATCGGCGTCGAAATCGGGCGGAGCGAGGCAGAAGACGTCGGTCGAGGCAATGGGTTTGGCGCCCAGTCCGCAGCCCATGATATCGCGGATGCAGCCGCCGACGCCGGTCGCGGCGCCGCCGTACGGCTCGATGGCTGACGGATGGTTGTGGGTCTCGACCTTGAAGGCAATGCCGTACTCGTCGTCGAAGGCGACGACGCCGGCGTTGTCCACGAACACGGAGAGGCACCAATGGCGATTGAGGTTAGTCGTCGCCGCGACGATCGTGTCCTTCAGAAGATTGCCAAAGCGGACCTCGACTTGTCCGGGGCGCCCGAAGTCCTCGCCTCGGTAAAGGATGGCACTCTTGAGCGTCTTGTGCACGCAGTGTTCCGACCAGGTTTGGGCGAGGGTCTCCAACTCCAGGTCGGTCGGCTCGCGATTCCGTTTGGCGAAGTGATCGCGGATCGCGCGCATCTCCGCCAGGGAAAGAAACAGGTGTGCGTCACGCGAGAGGCGGGTCAACTCGTCATCGCTCAGTCGTCGGACCGGCACCTGCCGCAGCTCGAAGGGGCGTTGTCGCGGAGTCGGGAAGGCGTCGGGAATCGGGTCGCTTCGAGCGAATCCGCGAATGTACCATGTTTCAATGCAGTCGTTCGCGAAAACGCCCGCCGCGATCTGTTCGAGTTCCGGGGCACTCCTCGCGCCGAGGACGATGTACCGCCGAGCGGTTTGGACGACGTCGATTCGGGCCCTGGGGCGACCTTTGGCCGCAAGCAATCGCCGCGCCGCATCCAGCGTACTCAGCGCTGCCGGGTTCATGACCCCGGGAAGCGGATGGATTTCGATCGCACCCTGCGTCTCGTTGCGGCGTGAGAAGCCTTCACGAACCTCGAACGCCTCGGCCACCGGGTCGCTTAACAACTCCTCGGCGAGCAGTCGAACGTCGGGCTCCAGCAGGAAACCCTCGAGCAGGTAAATCCGACTCGATCGCACGCCCTCGATGTGTTCCAGCCCGGTCCGGCGAATGTCGGCGAGCATGTCGCGCCCGTGCCCATCCAGGTCCGCGCGGCGCGGACTCACTTGAATGTGCCAGCGTTGCACGGCGTCGGCGCGGTCAGCGTGCATATCGGAAAGGATCGTCGCTCCTCACGGCGAAACCGGGGTCTGCCGGACCACTACGCTGCGTAACCTACCGCGCATTTGATTCTTACGCCAGAGGGCCTTATCGTCCAGATTGGGTGGGTGACACTTGCGGCGGGCGATGACAGCTCTGATCCGAACCCCAAGCGCAAGCGCGGGGCCTTGGGCACCGCAACGATGCGGAGTGCGGGTCGTCTCGCTCCCACCGCGGGTACAGCGGCAGCCAAGGCCCGTCGCCGGCGCTCTGGGTTCGGATAATTGGGAGCTGCGTACCGGGGAGAACAACGTTTGCGTTTCGCATCCTCGGTGACAGCCGCAACGGAGGCCGACCAGGCGGTGGAGGAGTTGCTCGCGCCGCTCGACGCGCGGGTCACGCCCGGCGCCGTGGACTTGGCCCTTTTTTTTGCCACGCCCCACTTCGACGATGATCTCGCGGACGTGTTAGAACGAGTGTCCGCGAAGCTCCCCAACGCCGTTCTGCTGGGCTGCACGGCCGAGGGTACGATCGGCGTGGACAGGGAGTTGGAGCGCGTCCCGTCGATGTCGCTGCTGGCGGCGTCCATGCCGGACGTCCTGGTCCGCCCGTTCCACCTGCGGCAGGAGCCTTTGGAATCGGCCCGGACGGTCCTCGACTGGGAGCGGATCGTCGCCGTCGCCGCGGAAAGCAAGCCGACCTTCGTCGCCTTCGGAGACCCGTTCAGCGTTGACATCTACGCCGCGATCGAACAGATCAACGAGTTCTTTCCCAAAGCTCCGGTCGTCGGGGGAATCGCCAGTGCGGGCCACGAGCCGCGCGGGAACCGGCTGATCCTCAACGGAGAAATCTTCGAGGAAGGCTTGGTCGGCGTGGCCTTGACCGGGCGGCTCGCGGTGAAGACGGTGGTCTCGCAGGGGTGCCGACCCATCGGCAAGCCCTATGTCATCACCCGGGGTGACCGCAATATCATCCACGAACTGGGAGGCCGCCCCGCGTTGGAACGGCTCCAGCATACCTTGGCCGGGCTATCGGAGGAGGATGAACGGCTCGCCCGTCAGTCCCTTTTCGTGGGCCGGGTGATCGACGAGTATAAGGGTCACTTCGGTCGCGGGGACTTCTTGATTCACAACATCCTCGGCGCGGACCGTAAGTCCGGGGCCATCGGCATCGCCGGGCACGCTCGGGTGGGAGCGACGATGCAGTTCCACGTCCGCGACGCGTACAGCGCCGACGAAGACCTTCGCGCGATGCTCGGTCCCTTCGCGGGCGGGGACGCGCAGGGGGCGATGTTGTTCGGCTGCAACGGTCGGGGAACGCACATGTGGCCGACGGCGGGGCATGACGTGGGCGTGTTGCGGGACGTGCTGGGCGATATCCCCGTGGCCGGTTTTTTTTGCGGCGGGGAGTTCGGCCCCATCGGCGGGAAGAACTTCATCCACGGTTTCACCGCCAGCATCGCCCTGTTCGGTGAACCCTGAGCTCCCCGGAAACGCTGAAATCAGAGCCGCGACAGGCATGGAGCAGTCAGTCCCCTCGCGCCTGCGTGCTCCGGTCCCCTCTGACTTCCCCCCTTATCAAGGGGGGACCAAAGGGGGGTCGTGTTCTCGTTGCCGCACACGATCGCCACGGCGACTCGAGACCCGGGTTGTCGGTTGGACAAACCTCCCGGAAGTCGATACCAAGGCCTTTATATGCCCGCACGGGCACGCGATGTGCCGTCGGGTCGTGCACGGGCGTTTGATCCGTGGAGAGGATTTCGCTTGCCCGGTCCCAAACAACATCTTCGCCCGGAGATTCGCCGCCGCTACGCGAAATGCCCCATCGACTGCCGTGTCTATCAAGACTCCGTAATTCGCACCCTCGGCGAATACTTCGCTGTATTTCATTCCCTAATCGGCCCAAGTTCCGACAAAGCTTTCTGGTTCCGCGGTCATGATAGCGTGCAGTTTCGGCTTGCACCTTCGGCCCTCCGCTACACCAGACTCGAGGAGCGGAATCGCGCGTTGGAGTTGGTAACCGAGATGAAGCGGTTCCTCGAGATGAAACTGCCCAAGCCTCCCGCGCGCGAGAACGACTTGGAATGGATACAGGTCGCCCAACACTTCGGTCTCCCGACCCGACTTCTCGATTGGACGCAGAATGCCGCCGTCGCGCTCTTTTTCGCCTGCTGGAAGCACCAGGGCGAGGACGGTCTCGTAGTCACCCTGAACCCGATCGAGCTAAACCAGAGTGTCGATCCGCGGACATCCCGCATCTTGAACCCACAGAGGGAT
This sequence comes from Planctomycetota bacterium, assembly GCA_043806315.1. Taxonomy (GTDB): domain Bacteria; phylum Planctomycetota; class Phycisphaerae; order UBA1845; family UBA1845; genus SBAX01. The sequence goes on from JAZDHF010000260.1 coordinate 16,542, forward strand.
GCGGACATTATTTCTCCGTACCTCAAGTTAGATGGGCGGATCAAGACCAATGGGAAGCGGACGATCGCAATCAACCCAACATGGAACACCGAGCGCATCGCCATGCAGCAAGGCGCGTTTACCCTGCACGGGTCCCGCAGGTTCGAGCTGGACCAGCAGCAGGCCAGCTCCCTTCTGTACGTCCCGATCTTTCGGGAGCACAAGGATTCACTCCTTACCGAGCTCGAACGCGTCGGCATTGGCGAGATGTTCATTTTCCCCGAACCCGAGCACGTCTGCGCCCACCTGCGGCGGCACGCGAAACTGTGAGGTGAGACATGGCGGACCACATTCCATTCATCACGTCGGTCGAAGGACTTGGCCTTGCTCGGAAGCTTTACGGCGACTCGCAGATCCTTCGAGTGCCGCTGGACCGTGCCGAAAAGCTTAAGCTTAAGGATCCGGGAAAGTTGTGGCTAGATCCGTGCGTCGACGGATTGGACAACCTGGAGAAACGACGTGGGGCGCCCGACAAGAAGAACTCGTGGTTTGAATTCATGAAGGATCTGCCGCATTTCCACGCGATCGGTACGCCAAGCCACCAGGCGAACCCGGTCGACAGAGAGGTCGACGCCTTTGTGAGGACCGTCCTTGATCGATGTGCCGCCTATAACCCGGCGTGGATAACGGTTCCGCAATTGCCAGTGGTCGACGGTTCCGACCGGAATAATATAAACGGTGAAATGGCAACCGCTACGGGCGAGTGGAGGCGCACCCACGGTTTCTCGGGGCGTTTCATCCTTCCCCTTGTGTTCACAAATCAGAGGCAGATTAACCTGAAGACGGCGCGAAATCCGAAAGTGCAGCAAGCCGAAAGGTGCTACGAAAAGGCTCAGGCAGACGGTTTCTGGGTGGTGGACAAAACCCTGCCGGACGACAATGGCTCGCCAACTCTTGGTCAAAGACGGTTCCCTGGGCTCATTGCTCTACACAAAGAACTGAACGCGCGCATCTCAGCGAAGATCACGATCGCCGGGCCATACTGGGCCCTAAATGTAGTGCTCTGGGCGAGGGGTTTGGTGGACTTCCCGGCGATCGGAGTTGGATCGGGTTATCAATACTTCTTGGCCGGCAGCATGGCACAGAAAGCGAAGGCGACGTTGATGCTCAAACCCCTCCGGCGACGCGTTGATGTTGGCCCAGAACTCAGGACATGGCTCGATACAACGACCGCAAAACTCGCGCCGACGCACCCGGCGTACGCCGAATTCAGCGACATCAAGAAGCGATACACGCTGTTGCGCGCGGAGGATGTCGCAAAAGAGCAGGTGGCCAGATCGTACAAACAGTGGTTTGATCTCATCGCCGCCATCCCCCAAGCGGGGCGCTCGATGGCGTTATACCAAGACCTCTCGTCGGCCTATGCTCTGGGCAAGTCCCTTTCCGACTTCGAGAACGAGGGGACGGCCCGCAGGCCCGAGGCCGTGGCGGAGTCGCTAATGCTCAGTTGCCTTTGACACGGGTGCGCCAGAACTTCTCGACGCAGTAGAACTGGATCGCTTTGTCGCCCCCTGGTTGCTTCCTGTGGGCCGGAACCAAAACCCTGCAACTTCTCCGCGCTACGCCCAGCAGCCCGACGCTGGCGTCGAAGAACTTGGAGCGCCGAGAGATGTTCGATGCGGCCCGCCGCGCCACGTCGGACGGCAACGCGACGTACGACTCTTCAGCGAACCCGCGGTTGCTCAGCGCTTGACGAATCGCCTCCTCAATGCGGGTCAGCTTCAGCTCAACGGCAACGAGGCGCTTCTGCAATGGCATCCACCCGTTCACCCGTTGCAGCCGCCTACGCGAGGTCTCCACAACGAATCGGTCGGCAACAAGTCGTTCGGTTTCCGCAGACACGACATCCCCAGGGATCGACGGGGCACATCGGCGGACCAGCTTGTCGAGCGTGGTCGACTTTCCAGTCTTGACATCGGGGATTTCTAGCAACAGCACCGCCCGGGTGATCGAGCAGATCGCAGCCGTTTGTTTCAGCTTGAGTCGGTTGGCGACCCTCTTCCGGTCGAAGCTCAGCCCAACCAGATCGCAAATTCCCCACGGCGTGACGAACTCCGCCCTGACGGTCAACCCGCCAGCCCGCATCCAGCGCGCGACAGAGTTCGTCATCTCAGATTCTATTGCGAACATTGGACCCGCCTAGGCCATTTCGGACCGGGGACGCCTCGTCCTCCCTATCATCGGATTTTAGGCGAAGAACCGATGAACCTCTACCCCCATAAGAACCGGCTCGTCGAGCGGGCGTTGTCCGCCGGGTGCCAAGCCCGAGCGTAGCGTCGGAGCGCCCACTCATCGCGACTTCACCCGGCACCAACCCACGAACGGCCGATCGCTCCCCCTCCACCCCTCCAACGATCACCCCGCAGGCAGGTCCGACGCCGTGACACACCCCGCGTCGTTCATGGCGGTTCCGGTCCGCTAACACGGTACAGCACCCACCGGGGGTGGCGTACGTTAACCGCGCGCTTGCGCTTGGGGTTCGGACGGGTCCGGTCGCTGCCAATCCCGGGTCGGATTACCGGCGTTCCGCCTTCCGCATTCACAATTCCGCGTGATCGCTCGATCACGCGGTTCCCACCGATCACCTCGCAAGTTCTATCTATTGAGCCGCCGAGGCTTCTGCGCCTGGTCCGCGCGCCCGCAGCGCGAGTTTTGTTCCACGTGGAACATCGTTAGTGCCAACCTATGGCACAACCCCGTCGTCCCCGTGTCCCTTCGTCCCTCCGTCCCTTCACATCTCCGTGCCTCGGCACGGAGCCCACGGGCTTGCGCCGCGCGGCTCTGATCCGTTCGTCCGCTCCATGCCTGTCGCGGCGCTGATCCACCCGCGTGACCCCGCAAGGGGTGACGCTACAGCCAGAACTTGTTAGCCCGGGCGTCTTCGGCCAGCGACTGCAACCGTTCACGAAGAAACTTCAGCAGGTAGTCATTCTGTTTCTTCCGTGATCCTTGCGGCAGATCGGGAAGGCACGGTTCGCCGAAGTTGACGCCGAACGGCCCGCGCAGGGCGGCCACCGTGCGATACACCCGCCCGTCGATCACTTGCGGGAAGGGATATTCGCGAAGGCATCGTTGGGGAGCGACCAGGGCCAGGGGCACAATCGGCACCTTTGCCCGACGGTAGATGGCGGCGATTCCGGGCAGGAGCGGCCCCACGGGGAACGGAGTCTCGATGTCTCCCTCCGGGAAGATGGCCACCGGCTCGCCCTTCTGCAAGTACCGGACGGCCGACTCGATGAGCGTCTTGGCATCGCCCGGCATGGCGCGGATCATCTCCAACGGATCAAGGACCCGACCCAACCAGCGAAACTCATAGCCTAGTCTGAGCACAAAGTGGACCGGTTCGGGAATGGCCGCCAGGGTCCAGTAGACATCCGTGGAGCTGATGTGGTTGCTGACATAGATCTTCGGACCCTTGGGAATATGCTCGCGCCCCCAGACGTGGAAGTCCATGAACAACCGCTGATACGTCCGGAAGGAAAGCGCCAAGGAGCCGTAAAAGATTCGCGGGAGCAGTCTCACGCATCGCTCCTGGCCGGGACGCCGGTACGAGTTTCAAGGTCGCGCTCGAACACCTGCGTGGAACCGGTCATGTCACGCGGCCACGAGCCGTCGGAGATCGTAGCCGACCGCCGCGGCATTGGGGGGTTAACTTCGTGAGGACCAAGTCGGCCTCCGCGGCGATTTCATCGGTTACACGCCGCGGGTTGACGTGGATCATCGTTTGATAGTCTCGCGCCCCGTCCGCACACCCCGCCAGCCTGCTACCCATGTTCCCCGCGGTTACCCCTGAGGACAAGCATCGAAGAATCTTCGTGCGGAGGGTTGCTTCGCCCGTTTTTCCGGGGGCGCACGTTCCGTAACTACTTGTGAGTCAATAGGTTATGTACTTTCTGGGAAGCGCGAGGCGATGGCACTATCCTCAGAGGGACAGGGGACGGGTTCAGCAGCGGAAGTTGGGCGAGGTCCGGGGAGAGCGTCGGCCTGAGGGCCGGGACTGCCGCAGCCTGGCACCGCTGCCGTGAGGTGACGCGCCGTGACGCTACGGAAACATCGTTTCCCTGGTTGCCGAAACGCGGGCGGGTACGCTATGATGCTCCGTTTCTGGGACGTGCCGCTGGGTAGGACGAGAAACGACCGGAACTTCGGAGACTTCATCGTGCAAAGTATAAGCTACCTGCAAACTGAGACCCTCCTTCGGGCGCTGGAGTTCGCGACCTCGAAGGGCGGATTCGGAACCAACGCCCGTCAAAAGAAGACCGCGCTGGCCCTCATCAAGAGTATGAAGAGCAATGAGTCGGTCAGCGGTCGGCACCAGCAGCTCTCCGCGATGCTCAAGAAGGGGGCGACGATCGGAGAGATGATCAAGGCCACCGGCGCCTCACGTCGGACGATCTTCCGCTACTTGAACCACTTCGAGGACGCGGGGTTGGACATCGCCATCGCCGATGGGAAGTACAAGTTGAAATAGGCTCCTGTCGCGGTGCGCAGTGGTGGTGATCCGCCTACAACGTGAGGGGCGTTTCGGCGACCCCGGACCGACCATGACGGGGGCGGAGGGCGCTGATCGCGCCCCCGCGCGGCCGGTGGCGCTCCGGCGAGTTTTGCCCGCGCTGCTCCTGGTCGTCGCGGTGGTCGCGGCGGTCGGTATCCCACGCCTGCCGCCGGGAGTTTGCTTCGGCGACGCGGGTGACCTCCAGCTTGCATCGGCGACGTTGGGGATTCCTCATCCGCCGGGGTACGCCGGCTACGTCACCCTTGGGTACCTAGCGACGCGGATTCCGGGGCTCAGCCCCGCCTTCGCCGTGTCGCTCCTCTTCATGGCCACCGGGATCGTCGTCCTCGTGCTGTGCGTGCTCACGCAAGTGCGGATCGGCCTGACCCCTTGGGCGGCGGGCGCCGTCGCGCTGCTGCTCACGTCTCACCCTCGGTTCTGGCAGAACTTGACGACCCCGGAGGTATACATGCCTTCGCTCGTCTTCCTCACCGGCGCGGCCTATCTACTCATTCGGTACGCTCAAACGGGCGGGCGAAAAAGTTTGTTCGCCGCGGCGTTCGTGTTCGGCGTGGCTCTGGCGAATCGGCCACCCGTGCTTCTGACATTGCCGTTCTTCGTCCTCGCGTGGTGGTTGGCCGCACGCCGGTGGGAGCCCTCACGACGGCACGCGTGGAAGTCCTTTGTGCGGGTCCTGGCGTTCGCCGTGCTGCCGGGGTTGTACTCGGTCGGCTACCTGTGGGTGCGGGACACGCCGCAGACACCCTACAACTACATCGAGCACCACAACGCGGAGGCCGGTGAGCTACCGCAGTCCGGCGAGGGAGCGGTCGCCAAACTGGAGCGCATAGTCTGGCAGGCGAGTGCCAGGCAGTTTCACTATCGCGTCGGCAACGGTTGGTCGGGCGTGCGGACGAAGCTGCGCTGGCTCCGCTTCGAACTCGTCGCGCACGACACGGTGCCTTTCGCCGTCACGGCCCTGCTCGGTATGCTCGGCATCGTGCGCACGTTCCGCCGCTGTGCGACGACCGGGATTCTGCTTTGCGGAATGAGCTTGCAGAGTTTGGTTTTCGTCTGCATCTTCCGTGACGTCGGGCAGGCGGCGGACCTCTTGCCCCTTCTGTTTCCGTTGGCCGTCTTCGGCGGAGTCGCTTTGTCCACTCTGTTCCCCATCGACGGCGCTTGGAGACGACAGTTCGTCGCCGCGGGTTTCATGTTGGTGGTCACGGTCACGAGCGTCCTCGATGTGCCCCATCGACCCAACTATGGCAGCTCCGTGGACGCGACGGACTTTTTGCGCGAGGCGGACTTGGCGACGTTTCCGGAGCAGTCGATCATCCTCAGCAGTTGGTCCGAATCGCTTCCGCTGTTGTACGCTCGTCACGTCCTCGGGACGCGAGAGGATGTGGATGTGGTGATCGCCCAGCCGGGCAACTGGTTGCGTTTGGCCGAGAGCTTCCACGGCCGACCCATCTTCCTCGCGGGAACGGACGGCAACTTCAAGGATCGTGTCGTGACGCCGTTTCGCAACCTGTGGCGGCTGCAAGAATGACGAGCCGCGAATTACGAATTACGAATTACGAATTACGAAACATGGACAGTCTGTCGGCTTAGGCCGAGAGGCGTGACGCCGAGCGGGAGAGCACTCGGGATTCGTGGTCGAGAAGCCACCTTTTCCGCTCAATGCCGGCGGCGTAACCGGTCAGCGCGCCGTCGCTGCCGATGACGCGATGACACGGCACGATGATCGAGATCGGGTTACAGGCGTTGGCAGCGCCGACGGCACGGCTCGCCCCGGGTCGTCCGAGGCGGCGGGCGAGTTCGCCGTAGCTGACCGTTGTACCGAACGGAATGCGGCGTAGCAGCTCCCAGACTCGAAGCTGAAAGGCGGTCCCGCGTGGCGCGACTCGGAGCGTGAACGTCGTCAACTCGCGGGCAAAGTAGGCGGCGAGTTGCTCACCGGTCGAATGAAACCTCTCCGCTTCCCGTCGCCACAGAGCGGACGGCTCGGGCCGGCGGCAGTCGCCTTCGAGATAGAGTCCGACCAGAGCCTCACCGTCGGAGACCAGCAGAAGTTCGCCGATGGGACTGCACGGCGCCGTGTAATAGAGCGTTTCCTGATTCATGGTTTCCTCGATTCGGTTTTTGAAAGCGAATGCCACAAGTGCATGACCGCGTAGGCCCGCCAGGGCCGCCACGGTTCTGCCGTTTCTCGAAGCCGGTGCGTCGACGCGACGCCCAGCGCTTTTCGCAAGGCCAAATCGCCTTCGGGCCAAGCGTCGGGCCAACGAAAGGCGCGCATGTTGATGTAACAGGCCGTCCACGGACCGATGCCGGGAATGCTTTGGAGTTGTTCCAGCCTTTGCTCCGGTTCTGCTGCCCACAAGTCCAAGAGGCCGCCGCGGGCAGCAGCTTTCGCCAGCGCAGCGAGCGATGCCGCGCGGGCACGGACGATGCCGAGGTTGGCGAGGTCTTTTACTTCCGCAGCGGCGAGACGGCTTGCCGTCGGCGATATACGGTTCAGTTGCGGGAACGGCGTGTCGATCGCGTCTCCGAATGTGTTCGCGATGCGGCCCGCGAGCGTCGTCGCAGACCGAACGGACACTTGCTGTCCGAGAACGGCGCGCCAAGCGAGTTCGAAGGCGTCAAAGCACCCCGGAACGCGGAGCCCCGGCGTTCGTCGGACCAGAGGGCGGAGTCGTTCGTCCGCTGACAAATGTCCCGCAACGACGTCAGGACGTGCGTCCAGGTCAAAGAGGCTTCGGAGTCGGGCGAGTACGTTGGGCAGCACGGAGGTGAGTGACGGGGAAAGATCGACGCTCAACGCGTGTCGGCCTTCGAGTCGCCCGACGCGCAGCCAGCCGCGGCGCTTCCTGAGCGCAACGGTTCGAAGATACGTTCGATCCTCGACGGCCTCGACGCCGGTGATGGCGCGAGCGGCTAGAAAACCAAGCATCTCGTCCCAAGCCAAAGGCGGGCGGTAGCTGAGCGTCAGGCGGAGCGTGTGCTCGTCCGCGGGCGAATCGGCTGCTTTGCGGAGTCGGCTCGGCGTCAGGCGGTAGTGGGCGCGGAAGAGGGCGTTGAAGCGGCGGACGCTGGCGAATCCGCTCGCATAGGCCACCTCGATGATCGGAAGTCGCGTTTCGGTGAGAAGCTGCTTGGCGAGCAAGAGTCGTCGCGTTTGGGCGAGCTCGACGGGCGAGACGCCCAACTCGGCGGCGACGATGCGGCGAAGCTGACGCGAACTCAGACCGAACTCCCGGGCCAGGTGTTCGAGGCTCCCATCGTCGTCCAGTGCACCGGCCTCGATCCGCGCGGCGATGTCGTGGGCGAAACGGCTCTTGGAATCGACCGGCGCCTGGCCGGGGGCGAGTTCCGGGCGACACCGGAGACAGGGGCGGAATCCCGCCTGCTCAGCGGCTGCGGCGGCCACGAAAAAACGACAGCGGTCGCGGCGCGGCGTTCGTGCCGGGCACACCGGGCGACAATAGATGCCCGTGCTCTTCACGCCCACGAAGAACACACCGTCGAACCGCCGATCGCGGGCGGTCAAGGCTCGATAGTAAGAGTCTTCGCTGAGCTTGCGGGTGAAAGGCCCTCTCCCCTTGGGGGGAGAGGGGGTTGTAGCACACACGCTCAGTCTCATGCCGGAAGTTTAGCACGTCCGATCCCTGCTGTCTGGCCGTTTTCGGACATGGCAACCAAACCCACTCTGATGTCCGAAAACGGCTAGACCGGCTCTTGCCGCCGGGCTACGGTTTGGTGGTTGAAGGCCCGTAGCCCGTAGATTCCCGTCTACGCGTGGGCTGCTGCTCCAATCGCGCCAGTGAGGCGTAGACCGCAAGACCGCTGAGGGCGAGGGCGAGGGCGATGAGCCATACCGGCCAGCCGATGACGGTCCACAGCCACATGCCCGCGAGCGGCGCAATCAGTCCACGAACGCCGGCGAGGAACACGTGGATGCCCATGTAGACCTCGGCCTCGTCCGCTTTAGCGAAGTGCAGGTGCCCCAGGTTCCACGCCAGCGCCCCGCCGCCTTGGCTGACCCCGTGCAAAAGTCCGCGTAGGGCGAACAAGGCGACGGCGATGGGGAGGTAAGTCGGCCCGAGCCGCTCTGCGTCGCCGGTGACCAAGGTGGCGAACATTCCGAACAGAATACTGGCCGCCCAGCCGATCACGTTGACGACGCGGAACCGCAAAACGCCCACGCCGTCGAAGAGTCGGCCCCACCGGCTGATGCTGCCCAACAGCCCCAGGATCGGGAGGGCCACGATCAAGCCCGTGCTGATCCAGAACGCCCGCTCGCCGCCCGGTTGGAGATCGCGGGTGACGACGGCCACCGCCACGGGAATGGTCATCAGGTTGCCCGCACCCTGTAAGGTCTGGGCGACGCAATACTTGCTGAAGCGCCGATCGTTCCGCAGCACCCGGAACAACTGACCGAAAGCAGAAACACAGAAACGCAAAAACGCAAAAACACAGAAACGTAGAAACACAAAAAAGCGAAAATGCAAGGTTTGAGTCTTTCTGCGTTTCTGTGTTTGAGTCTTTCTGCACTTGCTGACCGTCGCCGTCGGTTGACCGCTTCCCACGATCGCCCGCGCCCGGCGCAGCTCGCCGCGTTCACCGCGGATGCGGACTCGGCGGAGCATCAGGACGCCGATCACTCCGCTCACAGCGGCGATGGGAAAGACGTAGCGATAGGCGGCGGGCCGGTGATCGCAGATCGCGGCGGCGGTCTGGACGGTGATGACGCCGACGATGGATCGCAGGGCCTGAAGTCGCGCCGTGATTTGCCCGCGGACCTCAACCGGGTAGTTGGACCGCCAGATCGCCGACCGCACGGTGATGACGCCGGCGAGCAGCACTTGGGCCGCGGCGATCTGGGCGATGAACCAACCCGCGGCGGACGGCGATGCCGGCACCAGAGCGGTCGTCGCGGCAAAAAGCGCCATACCCGCGCCGAACCAAACGCTCAACCGGACCTTTGGCCGCCCCACGCACAGCATTCCCCACGCGAGACTGAAGACGTAGGCCGCAAACGGAGTGGCCGAGGCAATGGCAATCAAAAGCGGACTGCCGTGAAACGTTCTGGAAACGATGACGCTGGCGAACTGACCCTCGACGAGACCCGCCAGAATGCTCCAACAGAGAAGATGACGAAACTCGTAGAGGTAGTTTCGCCGGGTCAGGAACGGCAGCTTGCGGATGCCGAGGATGTCGAGCGAGCGTGAGACCGAATCCGCCACCGATTCTTAGCCAACCTTCCGAGGGTGGCTCAGCCGCCCTCGGCTGAGCTCCACAGCGGAGGGCCGCTGTGCCACATGTTCGACGAAGGAGTCTAATCCGAGCGCGGATTCGTGACCAGCGTATGTAGCCCAGCCGCCCTCGGCTGGGGCCGTGACAGTTTAGGCGGCTTGAGAACGGTCCCGGAGGGACCGGGGATTATAACCTCACCCTTACCCACAACTTTTCTCCCGCAACAGATCGCGATGGAGTTCGAGCCCTTGCACGAGGGGCATGACTTTGTTCCAACCCTTCCAGATGGTTTGCCAGCCCGGCAGGCCGTCGCTTTTTCGTGCCAGAAAGC
>JAZDHF010000261.1:0-14094 GCA_043806315.1 Planctomycetota bacterium
CGGCCCGCGACGACGCGATCCGCGCCACGGCCTCGAGCGGGACCGCCACCTCGCCCAAAACCGGGTTGTCGATCACGAGCGATTCGCCGTGCGCCGCGATCACCCGCCCCATCAACACGTCGCCCCAGGTCAGCGTGATGATCCACGAATCTCGATCGCGCTCGCCGGGCATGTCTCCCGGCGCCCCGGGACTCGTGATGCGGATGATGTCCGCCGTGGGAATGGTTCGTTTGTCGGCCCCGGTTCGCACGATCGCGCCGTCGCGGAGGGAGAAGGCGACGAGTCGTCCGCGAACGGCCTGCGGCTCGACCGTCCAAACGGCGACCTCCGTCTCCCGTTCGGCGGCCTTCACGTCCGCCATTGCCGCGGTCAGGCCGAGGATGGACGTCAACGCCAACGCTGCGCGCCCAAAGGCAACGACGAATGGGGAACGAGCGGCGTCATGCTGAGCGAAGCGAAGCATCTCAATCGCGAGAGCAGACCCTTCGCCTCGCTCAGGGTGACGAGCATTCCGCATTCCGCATTCCGCATTCACCACGATCGTTCCTTGTCCTGAGCCTCGAAGGATCCGCAGAAGACCCAACCTCGGTGTGAACCCCTCGCGGCAACACTCACGGGTGTTGCCGCTGACGCCAGAGCATCCTCATTTCTGGAAGATCGGCAGGAGGCGGTTGGGCATCTGCAGGATAATCAAGGCCATCGCCGTCCCATATTCATCGCCCGCCTGTCCGCGCCATAACCCTTCCGGCTCCTGCTTCTCCACAAGTTCCGCCCGCACGGCCGGCCACCAGCGCTGCCAGTAGCGATCGCCGGCCAGGAACATCGCCTGGGCGGCATAGTAGTGACCGTAGAAGTAGTGGCCCACGGTCTGTTCCTGCGGAGGCGTGAAGCGGAGCAGGTATTCCAGACCCCGCGTGATTTCATCCGCACCGTACACGCCGGCGTACTGCAACGCCGCGACGCCCGCCGCCGAGCGGGCGAAGGCCGACCCGCCGGAATGCAACATGTATCGAAAGCCGCCGTCCGGGTTCTGGCTGGTCTTGACGTAGTCGATAGCGCTGTCGATCGTCGTTTTGTCGACGTACAGGCCGGCGTTCCGCGCCGCCCGAAGTGCCATGATCTGGCACACCGTCACCGACAGATCGGCGTCGTTGCGCACCGGCTGATAGCGCCATCCGCCCTCGGTGTTCTGGGTGTTGACGATCAAGCGGACGGCGCGGCGCAAGGCCTCGCGCACGTCCGGGCGGTTGGTCATGCCGTAGACCTCGGCGAGGAACAGCGTGGCAAAGCCGTGACCGTACATCGGGCCGTGCGAGGTCTCCGCCGCCAGGAGTCCGCTTTCGGAACTTTGGGTCAAGAGGAACGCGAGACAGCGGTCCACGGTCTCGCCGTAGCGTCCCCGCCCGGGCATGTTCCCGTCGGCCATGAAGGCCATTCCCGCCAGTCCGGTGATGCCCACATGCGGCCCGTAGTGGGAGAGGCTTCCGTACGACCCGTCGGAGGCCTGATGCTGCACAAGCCAGGTCAGGCCCTTTTCGATCGACACGCGCAGCTCCGGGGTGATTTCTGAATCCGCCGCCGACGCCGGATTCGGCGCGTCCGCGGCCGTAACCGGCCCCGATGCGACCAGCATCAAGCTCAACGCCGGGCGCCACCGGCGGCTCGCCCGCCGGCGCCGCGGTTGTTGCGCCGCCCCCAACGTCCCCGGGACTTTCAGCCCTTGTGGGCCGCGAAACCTACTCATTGGATTCCTGCAAGGCACGATAGTAGCGCTCGATCCACACGCGATAGCGCTCCAAGAACCCCTCGCCGACGCCTTGGATGACCTCCTCGCGCTCGCGGCGGGGGAGATGTCCCCAACTCCGACGCGTGTCTTGTAGACCGGCGCGTTCGGCCTCGCTTCGTCCGTCCGCCGCGGGGGCCTCGGCGGTACTGGACGTGGACGTCGGCGACGGTTTTCCGTCCGCCCGCGTTTGGGGCCGCGGCTGGGGCTTCCCCGCCGTCGGCATCCTTCGCTTGTCCGGGTCCGTCGGCGAAGGCGACTGCCGGCGCAGCCGCTGCTTCGAGGCCGCGGACTTGATGGCGTCGTCAAGTTTCTCCCGGATACGCCCCTGCAAGGCCTGCGTCTCCTTGCCGGGGTCGAAGTCGATTTCCATCTTGCGAGAGGCTTCCGTCATCATCCGAACGATCGTGGCCATGATGTCCTCGTCGCTATCGGTGACGGCCTTGCGGATCAGCTTCTGCCCGAGATCGTCCGCCTTCTTCGGCGGCTCGCTCGGCGGCGTTCGATCTTGGCCGAACGAGGTCGCCGCGTTCATGGATCCGAACAGCAGCGTCATCACGAAGAGAACCTGTAGCGCCGCCCCTTGTGGGCGGCGCGGATCGGAGCGTGGAGCGGCAGCGACACGACGTGTCCGCTCGCTTCCGCTCGCGGCTCCGATCACGTCACCCACCAGGGGTGACGCTACATTACGAACCGGTTTGTTGCCGTTCTTGCTCATCGCATCGGTCTCGCGGCCTCATTTTCCCTGCGACTGCTGGGCGCGGGAGGTGACCAGTTCGGTCAGTCGTCGCACCTCGGCCTGGTCCTCCCCGATCACCGCCAGTCGACGCAATTGCGTCTCCGTCACGGACTGCGGGTCGAACGCTTCATCCAAGGACCGGGTCCGCTCGTTGATATCGACCTGCATTCCCTTGAGCACCAAGAGTTCGGCGACGGTCGGGATCGGCGGCCCTGAGGCGTTTCCTCCATCTCCGCCGCCATTTTCCATGTCCGCCTCCGCGAATTCCGTGGACATGGGCAGCGATTGCGTCTCCACCACCGCGGCGATCAACTTCTCCAGCTCGCGGGCGATTCGGTCCGTCGTGGTCCGCAGTTCCTCGTCGATCTCCCGGGCGTCGAGGCGGGTTCGACTGTCGTCCATCCACCGCGTCACGCGCTTCAAGGCCCAGTCGTAGACCACCACTTTCTCGAGATCGGGCAGGACACCCGTGACCATCTCGCGGATTTCGCCCTGCTCTCGCGATAATTTCGACGCCTCTCGCGCCTCGGTGCGTCCCACTCGTCCGAGTTCGGTAACGGCAGTGTGCAGCTTCTCGATGCCCGCGTTGACCGCACGCTGCGCCGCCAACATGGCTTCCAGATCATCGTGGATGTGCGTCAGCGTGCGGCGCATGGCCTCCTCTTGGCTTTGTCGGGCAAGAGTTTCGAGATCCGCGAGAGCCTCGCCGAGGAGCTTCAAGGCCTCGTCCTGGGCGAGCGTCGCCGAATCGGCGCGCCGCTCGCGGAGCTCTCCCTCGGCCTTGCCCATCGGCGCCGCCGACCTACGCACCAGCCGACCGGCCGCCACCGCTTTCGGCGTCTCCGCAAGTTCCTCCCCCAGGGACTTGGCGTTGCGCCCCAACGTTCGTTGATCGCCTTCGAGCGTTCCGAACGTCGCCTGGTCGGCGCCGAGCAGACCGGCCTCACCGGTCGCGGATTTCAGCGCCTTCTGTTCCTCGATCAAGGCGGCCACCTGCTCTTCAGCGCGTTCGAGTTGTTTGCGAAGCTGAGCGAGTTCGCGTTCGTCGCGCTCGCGCAGCGCGGCGAGCATCTTCCGCATCGCCTCCGCGGCGGCCTTTTGGTCGATGGCGGCGGCCGCGGTCCGATTGGATTGGATCGCCTCGACCGCCGCGTGCAGGCGCTTGGTGATGTCTTGGGCCCGCGCGGCCCGCAAGGCGTTCTCAATGGCGTCGGCCCCGGACGGGTCCTTGTCCCGCGTTCCCGCGGCGAGCTGCTCCATCCGGGCGAGGTGCTGCTCGACGTCGCCGGCGAGCCGCTCCTGCTGCCGCTCCGTCCGCTTAAGCAACGCCGCTTCCGCCGGCGTCAGCGACTCCACAGGTTTTCCCAGCAACGCCTTTCCCGCCTCCGCGGTCTCCGTGCGGACCGCATTCTGCCGATCGAGCAGGTCGCGGGTCCGAGAAACAAGGCTCTGAAACGTGCTCCATTGCGACATGGACCGAAGGAGCGCGTTCAGTTGGTCGTACGCCTCCTCCTCCGATCGCGCCGCTGACTTCAGATCGTCCTGCTGTGCGGCGGCGGCCGCGTGTTCATGGACTCGACCCAGCCAGGCGACGGCCTCACCCATCGGTCCGGCCGCGATCCGCCGCAGCGCGTCGCCCGATGCCGCCAGACGCGACGCCGACTCCGCGTCGCCCGCATGGTTGCGCTCCATCCTTCCTTTAAGGTCATCCAGACGCACACTCAGTTCGCGGACCTGGTGGGCCAGTCGAGATTGACTGCCGGAAAGGTTGGTCAGTGTGTCGCGCTCGCCGCCGCTGAGCGCCGTCGTTTCGCCGTCGGCGCGAATCAGTGCCGCCGTCCGATCGCGCAAGGCCCCCTCCTCGATCGCCACTTGGCGAAGACGCGCTTCCACCGCGGCGAGGTCTTCACGAAGTCGGACTTCGAACTCTCCTTCGCCGATGATCCTGATCCGCAGTGGTGCGGAGCGACCGATCTGCCCATGACCGTCGGGACCGACATGGTTGTCCTCGGCGGCGATTTCGTAGGTGAGCACGTCGCCCGCGGTCAAGGCGAGCGCTGCGACGGACCACACGTAGGACGCCGCCGCTTCGATGCCGTCCTCCTCGCGAACCACGCGGAGATCATCGGAGAGCGCCGTCGTGGACGTTCGGCCTTCGCCCGGCCCCTCGACGCGCAGGTCGAGGGCCGCAATCCCGAAGTCGTCCTCGACGCGCGCGACCAGCCGAACCGACCCGGTCGGGGTGAGTTCGGTCATGGCCGTCGGCTCGAGAACCGTTACGGTCGGAGCGCCGTCCGGCGTCGCCCGAATCGTATAAGCCGTCGCACCGCGATTGGCGAACCCGTCCTCGTCGCGAAGCTCGACGCGGAAGGTCATGTCGTGGATGACCTCCAAGCGGCTGGTGAGTTGGCGAGGGTCTTGAGGATCGACCTCCAGAGGAATCAGTTCGCCGCTCTCTCTTCGCAGCCCGACCACGCTACCGGTTGGATCGGAGGGGATGGGTTTACTCGTGCGGAGCGTGACGGCGATGTGCCCGCCGGTCGGAGCGGCGACCGGTCCACCCGTGAGGTCAACCACGTTGGCGGCCCGTTTTTTCGCATAGGGGGGCGGTTCGATCGTCGCCAGCGCTTCGACCACTTCGGGGCGGCGAACCACGCGGATTCTCGAGGGATGCTGCACCGTGGTGTCGTCGCCCGCTTCGAACCAGTATTGTAAATCCTCGGTGATGGCGTCCACCGTGGTGTAGAACGTGCCGTCCTGGTCGCGCTGCAAGGCGAGGACTTCGGTTCGTCCGTCAGGCTCACGCAGGTGGACGACGCCGCGGAGGGCGTCGTGCAAACCGCGTTGGATCTTCATGCGCACGGTTGCGGATTCCCCGAGGGCCACGGTCTGCCCGCCGGTCAGCGGTACGATGGCGACGGTGCGAGGCCACTCGATCGCGCCCCACGGATAGAGGTAGCGATACAATCCCGTCTGCGACCATTCCGGGGCGAACCCCACGACGGCGCCCAAGATTACAAGACCTGCGGCGAAGACGGCGCCGCGGACGGCGAGGGGTCGGATGGATAAGGCCGCTCCGAACGGCAGCTCCCGGATGGTCTGTTCGGTCTCGGCGATGACCTGCCGCATCATCGCCGCCGATCCCGCGTCGCGGCGCTCCAGGAAGTTGACGGTGCTGGAGAGTCGATCTTGAAGGGCCCGGAAACGTCGTTCGAGTTCCCCGGCCAGCTCGTCGATCCCCACTCTCGCCCGTAGCGGCCGCACGACCCAGTGCAGCGTCGCGCCCACGAAACCCGCGACGAACATCAGCCCGCCCGCCGTTCGCAGCAGCGGTGGAAGCCAGAACAGCCAGTCGAGGGCGATGACGGTCAAGAGCGCGGGTACTCCGCCCGCTACGACGGCGAACAGCCCGTAGGTGACAAGCCGGCGCCGGACCGTCTTACGCAGCGCGGTCAGGTAGACTAGGATGACGCTCGACTGTTCCATCGACATACCCTATATTGCATCGGCAGGGACATGCGTTGTGGCCCGGCTGGCACTGCCGCCACGGCAGCGGCACACTGCATGGCGGCGCTGCGCTTGGCCATGCCACCCCTCGTGTTCAGACCCCCTGCATTACAGGAGTCCGAACGCCTTGCGCAAGCCCCACTCCGTTGATATCATAAGCACGAAAAGCACCAAAACCAGTTTAGAGTCCCATAAAGTCTCAACCACATCATCGGGAATCTGCACGCTGCGGTCGCGGACGGTGGCGAATTCGCTCTCCAATTGGTCCAGTTCCAGCACCCGCCCGCCGGTGGCGGCGGCGATGCGCTCCAGCGCCTCGTAGTCGGCCTCAGGACGCCGGGCCTCCAAATCGGGCCGCTCCACCCGAACCAACACGGACGCCGAACGGTCGCCGGACCGAGGCGAAATGTCCGCCGCCTCCAACGAAAAGCCGCCCGGATGCGGCGGGACGTAAGCGCCCTCGAAGACGCTCGACTGCGGACCAATTCGATGCACGTCGAACCGTGCCGCGAAGTCCGAAGTTCGAAGTTCGAAGTTCAAAGATGGAGCAACGCCCGTGTCCTTTCGATCTTCGAACTTTGAACTTTGAACTTCCACGGCGACGGGCAAAGTGTCGTGTTGTTGGGACAGCAATTGGGCGTCAAAGAACTCGACCTGGACCCGCACCGGCTCGCCGTACGCGTAGGTCCGGCGGTCGGTCCGGAGAACATAGCGACGGTCCTGTGAAGCGCGGGTGTCGCGCATTAGCTCTCGCGCGACCTGCACCCAGTAGCTGTCGTGCAGCAACTCGCCGTTGTGTCGCCGCCAGCGCCAGGTGTCGTCGGTCGCCTGGAAGAAAAGTTTGCCCGCGCCGTATCGGCCCGTAACTACAACGGGCATCGCCCCGGCGGCGGTGCGCAGGGTGGGATGCTCGGCCAACACGGACGCCCCGGGCTTGGGCCCCAGCGTCCTCGCCACCCAGTACAACTCGGGCAGTGAATCGAACAACGCCGCACTCGCCGCACGGTCCGCAACGAACCGGAAGATGCGGCTCCGTTGGCCTTCCGGCGTCAGCCGCGGGCGGTAGCCGGACACCAGCGGCGCGTCGTAGCGACCGAGAAAGCCGGGGTCGATGGAAACCGGAATCAACTTCTCCAACGGCGTCCCCAGGTACCGATGCGGGGCCGCTCGTTCCCCCGCGATCAACCCGAACCCGCCGCCTTCATTCCCCACGAAATCCAGCAGCATGTTCATCTGCGCCGCCGTCAACCATCCGCCGCGCGGATCGACGTCGCCGAACAGCACAACGTCATAGCGACTCAATTCTTCCGGCGTATCGGGAAAACGCCCGATCGGCTCGGTCCCTTCCTGGACGAACTGTTCGTCGGCCTCGATCAGCAGGCCGCTCGCCTGCATCGTCTGCTCGCGGAGCAGCGCGTTCTTGAGGTATCGGTACTCGTACCGCGGATACCCTTCCACGAAAAGCACGCGCAACCCCCCCTCCAGGATCGTTACGTCCACTCGCTCCGCGTTGTTCTGAATGTTGGTCTCGCCTGGCAGCGGCGTGACCTCCACGCGGTATCGTGTGGTCCCGCCTTGGGTGGGCTTGGTGTGCAGTTCGACGGTCGTGGCCCCGGCCGAGGGCTTGTCCTGAGCCTCGAAGGAATCGAGGGAGATGGTTTGCGCGGCGACCGTCGTTCCGCTTCGCTCGTCCACCAGGGCGACGCGAACCGGCGTCGGTTCGCTCAGCCCTCGCGCCGAAATCTGCGCTTCGACGGCCAGCACGTCGTTGACGAACACGCCGTCTTGGGCGCGGACGGGGCCGACTTCGATGTCCCGAACCGGGTCCGGCGATCCGATGCGCAGGGGGAAGATGGGAATCTGCCGCCCGGCCGCGAGGTCGAGGGCGTCCTGAAGGCTGGTCGGCTGGGTTGCGCGGCCGTCGCTGGCCAGGATCACCGCCGCGAGTCGCCGGCCCTGGGCCTTGTCGATCACCTGACGGATCGCGCGGGCGAGGTCGGTGCTCATTCCCTCGGCCTTGGCCGATTGCACGCTCTCCACTAGCGGCGGGAGCGCCGCTTCGGAGTCGGCGTAGCCCTGCGCTTCGACGGCGGCGGAGAACGTATACAGTTGGACCGCGTTGTGTTCGAGCAATCGTCGAAGGGGCGCGGCGTCATCGCCGGTGACGGCAGCTTGGACGCATTCGAGACGGGAATGGTGTGGCACCGGCATCCTGCCGGTGTTTTCACGGGCTGGAAGCCCGTGCCACACGCGGGCGATCGCACTCGCCGCAGCTTCGTCCGAATAGCGGTCCCGCGTGGTCATGCTCAAGGAAGTGTCCAATAGCACCGCGACGTGGGACGGCTCGACGCGGTTTCGCTGCCACACCAGCGACGGGCGGCACAGCATCGCCGCGACCAAGGCGATGAGCCCGCAACGGACCACGGCCAGGGTCAGACGGCGACCGGACGAGGTGCGTTCCTGCCGGTACATCATCGTTACCCACGCCAGGGCGACCAGAGCGAAGCTGAGCAATACCCACCCGGCAACCTCGTTCTCCCACTTCAGCAGAAGCGGCGCGTCGCGCCCGAGGCGGATGTCGTGAAGGTCGAGAAGCCACTCAATCAATCGCGTCACAGGCGGTCCTCAAGCTACAGCACTTGCGGCGGGGGCTTCGCGCGGGGAGCCGAAGTACATCGCCATCCACATTTCCCCCAGCAACAACGCCATCACGACGTAAAGCGCCATGGAGGCGAGTTCGGTCGATTTCGCGGCTGCGGGCTGTTCATCCGCCGCCGTTGCGGCACTGACCAGACGGACGGGCCGATCGAGCAACGCCGCCAGCTTCCGCTCATCGACGCTCTTTAGGTCGGATTCCGTGGGATCGACATTGGCGGCGACGACCCGCGACGTCGGCCCGATCGACAGGGTCGCCAATTGTGCCCGCTCGACGGGACCGTAGGTCAAGGCCAAGGCTTCCTCATGCGCGACCACCGACGGCTCGAACGCCGCCCCGTCGCTCGTGGTGACCCGCAGGGGCAGCGAGCTCTCCACCGGGGTGAGCGGTTCGACGACGCTCTGACCGACGAGCACGTTGCGTTGCTCGCCGTGCGGCGGGACCAAATAGGAGACCGCGTTCAGCATCACCGCGACGTAGTCCCCCTTGGCCGGAAAGTTCGTCCAGTCCATGTTGGCCGTCGTCGTCCATACCAGAACTCGCCCTTTCCCGAACGCCGACGCCGCCAAGGCCGGCGCGTCGTTGCCGTACCGCAGAACCACTTCCGCCCGATTGGCGTCGAGTTCGATGGGGAGGTAGTGCTCCACGCGAGCCAGGAAGAGTCCGCTGGTGGGGTGGGCCGCGAACTCGGCCACGATGGGGTGAACTTGGCGATCGAGCTTGAACTCCGTCGCCGCGGCGGGGGTCGAAGTGAGGTCGATGGGTCGGCCGATCTTCCCCGGCATAAGCCCCGCGCCGCCCGCATAACCGTAGCGGTTGTAGTGGTCGGCGCTGACCAGATCGCCCAGGAAAACGAGCAGCCCGCCGCCCGCGGAAGTGAACCGCTCGAGCTGGTTCCATTGCTTGGCCGACAATTGTCCGACGTTGCACAGCGCGACCACATCGTAGGCCGGGAGCGCTTCGCCTTCCAGCTCGGATTCGGTGATGACCTTCGGCGAAACGAGATTCGTCGCGGCCGATCGACTCTCCACCGAGGCCGTCGAGCGGCGCAGAGCGGCGGCTTGATTCGGCGCCAGCGCGGTGGCGAGGAATCCCGCCTGCCCGTCCAGCAGCTTCACGCCCGGTCGCCCGTCCACCAATAACACGGGTGCGGATTCACGGACCTCCAGCGAGAGATAGCGGGCGTCGTCGTCCTCCAGCCTGTTCTGCGTCGGGGCCAGGATTCGTGCTTCGAGTGCGTGAGTGCCGGCGGTGGAAAACTCCGTCGAAAGGCTGGACACGACGGACGACCCCGGCTCCAGTCGTGGAAGTTGCTCCCGGCGGAGGATCTGCCCGTCGCGGCGTACCTGGAGGGCCGCATTTCGTACACTCGACTCCCCGAAGTTGGTGACCTCGACGGTGATCCGCACGGGGAGATTCACCCCGACCAAGGGCGACTCCGGCGCGAGGCGAGTCACGGCCAGGTTGTCGGTGACGCCGGTATCCACGCGAATGAAGCTTAGATCGACGGACGGGTCGGAGAGGGCGTCGGCGAGCTGTCTCGTCGCCCGGACGGCAGCCGTCGGGTTTTGCGGCGTGTCCGACTCCCATGTGTCCTTCGGAAAATCGGAGATCAAGTAGACGGCGCGGTTTCCGGCGGCGACGTCGGAGACTTTCAGAATGTTCCGGGCCGCCGACAACGCCCCGACCGTGTCCGTCGCCCGCTGCGCGGGCCGGATCGCGGCGAGAGATTCGCGGACGAAACGCCGATCGTAGGCGGCGTGAGCGATGACCGCGTCCGCCGGCGCCGCCAACGTCACCAAGCTCACCGCATCCGCGGGCGGAAACGAGTCCACCAGCCGCATCGCGCACTGTTGCGCCGCGGCGAATCGAGTGCGTCCGTCCGTTTCGTGGGCGCTCATGGAGAGCGAGTTGTCCAGCAGGATGATGCGGTGCACGCGCGAGGAGCTTCCCGGCACCAGTGCCGTCGCGGGCAAGTAGGGCCGCGCGACGGCGAATCCCAACAGCACGACCACTCCGATCCGGGCCAGCATGAGCAACAACTGTTCAAGCCGAACGCGCTTGGCGCTCCGCCGATTGGCCGCCAGGAGGAACGACATCGCCGCCCACCGGATACGCCGGTAACGACGCCGGTTGATGAGATGGATCGCAATCGGGATGAGCGCCGTCAGCAGGGCGATCCCCGCGATCGTCGGGTGAACGAAGGGCATGTTGGCGAGTAGCGGCGACGGCATCGTCTTCCTATCCCCCGCCGAGCACCCGCGAGGAGTGCTGCCGCAACCGTGCGGCGCGCGTGGCCAGGTATCCGCTCAGGGCCGCGTCCAAGGCCATCGCGGTGTTGAACACCGTGTAGTCGATGAGCATGTGCCCGCAGCCCGTACGCAATTGGGATTGGAACCGCTCGACCTCCTCGACATAGCGGACCTTCAGGGCGCGTGGATCGGTCAACAATCGCCCCATCAACTCCATCCCGTCGAACAAGGTAGGGCCGGAAAACGGCAAACTCAGTTCCGCCGGGTCCCACACGTTCCAGACGATGACTTCGTGTCGGCGGTAGCGCAGGTGTTTGAGTCCCTTCAGAATGGCGTCCGGAGCATCGAACAGGTCGCTGATGAGAATGATGAGGAGCCGGTGGCTGAGGCGTTCCGCAAGCTCCGTCAGGACGCGTCCCAGAGAGGTTTTGGCTGGTCCGGTTTTTCCGGCCAGCTCATGGACCAGCGTCTTCCAATGGTGGGCATTGTTGGAAGGCCGCATGAAATGGGTGAGATGTTCGTCGAACAACGTCAGCCCCACTGAGTCCTGCTGTTGCAGCGTCAGATAGGCGATGGCCGCGGCGATGGCCGTGGCGTACTCATGTTTGGTCATGCCCTCCTCGCCGGAGCGATAACTCATCGACTCGCTGCAATCCACCACTAGCATGAGGTTGAGGTTCGTCTCCTGCTCGTACTCCTTGACGTAGTACTTGTCCGTCTTGCCGAAGACCTTCCAGTCGATGCGCCGCAGGTCGTCGCCCTGGGTGTAGGCCCGGTGGTCGGCGAACTCGACGGACAGCCCGCGTTGCGGACTGTGATGGATACCGCTGAAAAACCCTTCGATGATCAACCGAGCGCGCAGCTCCAAGCCGCTGATCTTGGCCAGCACCTTCGGGTCGAGGTACTTGCGATAGTCACGCTCAGGCACGGCGCACGAATCCTTCGGGACTCAGGACAAGTTTCACAGGTCCGGGATGGGTGCGAACGGGGACATCCCCCGTCGCCCTTGCAACCGGACCGACACCCTCTACATTCTATGCTACGCCAAGTGTTATCGGCTGAGTGTATAGCCGTGCTGTGCGGAATGGGGTCTCTTGCACGGGTTCGTTATCGGGCTGCTGTCGGTACGTTCGGTCTGGGTCCCCGAAAGGGGAAGGGGGCGTTGGCACGGGTGGAGTGAGTCCCGGCGCTCCGGGACGAACAGAACTCGTGGGTCGGCGTCGATCTCATCAATCGTTGTCGATCGCCCCAACGGGGCGATGGCGGCGCTCGTCCGAAGGGAGGTCCTCGGGTGGTTGGGGCCGACCACGGCACCATTCGCCGACCTCCTTCTCCAACCTGAGGAACGCCTCCGCAACGTCCTGGCGGAACTGAAGCTGCTCGATGCCGTGCAAGTCGGAGGGGATCTTGGTTCCGTTCTTCACAACCAATAGTGTCCGAGCGCGACCAAGCCGCCCGACGAACCATCCAAGCTCAAAGAGGACGTTGGGACGAGGCTGAGGATATTCCGCGTCCTTTTCGCGCACCAGATCGTCGGGCGTCAGCACCGCGATGCCCGCATTGCAGGGCTCGGCCTCCTCTTCCAGCTTTTCAATCAGAGTACGACTCTTCCCGGGCGCTTCGGACATCACGACGACTCGACAAGCCAGCTTGGTCTCTAGAATCTCCTTGAGTTCCCGCCGTTTGGCCTCATCGTGACCGTGGATTAGGAACACGATGGGGTGCTCCACAGGACGTGACGCGCCACGTCGAGTGACAGCGTCTGAAGCACCGGTCTGAGACGCGGACGTACTCGGGTCGGGCTGGCGGGATTCTACAGCAGCGAGACCTTTGTTCGCTTTCCAATGGGCTAAGAGCGCCTCGACGTCTATTCGCTCGGGCGCCAGCTGGTCCATGCATCTTGCCAGAGCAAGGGGCACCTCTCTCCCTCTAACGTATACGTCGTCTATCGTCGGGCTCCATTCGACGACCGGGTTCTTCGAAAAGGGATCTTGCAGCAGCGCAGCGAGAATCAGCAGAGCGTTACGTCTACGTACCTCATCCGCCGAAGCGTCCGTGACCACGCGTCGGAAATAGTCACCTGGGCGCTCATACCCACGTGGCCCTCGGTTGATGGGCGGTAACTCATAGGCCTGCACGAACGCGGCGGCGTTGTCCCTGTCACGATCCGTTACGGCCTCGAACGCTTGCCCGATTAGAACGATCAGCTTCGGTGATATCGGTGGCACCTTCGAAGGCGTCATGGAATCGAACTCCTCGTTTGCACAATGGATTCGAACTGATCGCGGGACGTTTGTCCACTCTGAAGGGTTCTGGGAGAATATCTGAAGGCCCCAACGGGGCCAACGGCTGTAGCCACGGGTAGAGCGAGTCCGCCACGGGCGGACGAGCGGAACCCGTGGTGCGGATCGTTCCACCCGATTCGAGTTCGCCCCGGAGGGGCGAAGGGTCTTTGATGCCAGGGACGTACTCACAGATTCTCTTCCACGCCGTTTTTTCGACGAAAGGCCGCGCGGGATTCATCAGACCCGAAATCCAACCTCGGCTATACGACTACATCGGCGGGATCGTGCGTGCTGAGAAGGGCACGCTCTATGCGATCGGCGGCATGGCCGATCACGTTCACCTGTTGTTGCGCTGGCGAACTGACGCGGCCATCGCAGACCTTATGCGCACGGTGAAGGCGAGGTCGTCACTGTGGGTGCACCAGACCTTTGAGGGCCTCGCCATGTTCGCGTGGCAAGAAGGATATGCCGTGTTTTCGGTTAGCAGGTCAGCCGAACCAGACGTGAAACGGTACATCGAGAATCAAGGGGCGCACCACAAGGAACGTGACTTCAAGGAGGAACTTCTCGCCTTGCTGCGAGCCCACGGCGTGGACTTCGACGAGCGTTACGTGTTCGATTGATTAGACGACCCGACTGACCGGTCCGCCGCCCCATCCGGGGCGGGATGATCGCGCCGCCTATGTCCCACGGGTTCCGTTCGCCTCCGGCGAACTCCACCCGTGGCTACAACCCTCACCCTTACCCACAACTTTTCTCCCGCAACAGATCGCGATGGAGTTCGAGCCCTTGCACGAGGGGCATGACTTTGTTCCAACCCTTCCAGATGGTTTGCCAGCCCGGCAGGCCGTCGCTTTTTCGTGCCAGAAAGC